>CALCNX010000072.1 GCA_937899715.1 uncultured bacterium
CGGGCTTTGCCCGCTTTTTTTACCTACTTTCCGACTTTTCAAACAAGCTCTCAGAATGTCATCCTTCTTCACCGAATTGTTGAATCCGGCGAAAAAATTGTTCCTAATGTGAATTTCTTCATTTGAGCATAGCAAAAAATTATTAAGTTTGTTTGCCTGCATTTCTAATCTCTTGCACCGTATTTCTATCATACAAGCCACGCTTTTATGCGCTTCCGAGAGATGGCGCGTGTGTTCGTCAGGAAACAATTCTCAATTCATCGGTCATTCTTTCTCACCTTCTAAATCTGCATTGCACTATGATGAAAAAAGCTGTAATTATGGCAGGTGGCTTCGGTACACGCCTACGACCCATAACCATGAACCTTCCTAAGCCGATGGTTCCCATGATGAATGTGCCGATGATGGAACATATCGTCAATCTGCTCAAAAAAAACAACATCACGGACATCGTATCACTACTTTATTTTCAGCCGGAGAAAATCACATCGTATTTCGGCACTGGGTCGAATTTCGGTATTTCGATGAAGTATATGCAGGCAATGGCAGATTACGGGACGGCAGGTGCAGTGCGGTATGCACAAGAGCATCTGACCGAGCGCTTCATCATTATATCGGGTGATGTCTTGACAGATTTTGATTTGGGTGCAGCCATCAAATTCCACGAAGAGAAAAAAGCAAAAGCAACGATTGTGCTGACACAAGCCTCCAACCCGCTTGCTTTCGGAATTGTGATGACCGATAAGGACGGAAAAATCAATCGCTTCCTTGAGAAACCATCGTGGGGCGAGGTGTTTTCCGATACCATCAATACCGGCATTTATATTTTGGAGCCGGAAGTTCTTGACCTTATCCCATACCAAAAAGATTTCGATTTTAGCAAAGATCTCTTCCCGCTCATGCTTCAGCAAGGGCTTCCACTCTATGGTTACACGGCATCGGGCTACTGGCAGGATGTGGGCAACCTCGACCAATACCAGCAAGCACAGGCAGATGCCATCGGCGGCAAAGTGCAGGTTGAAATCAAAGGCGTGAAGCAAGGTGGAAGCTACGTGGCGGCTTCTGCCCAAGTCCATGAAACTGCAAAACTCACTGGCACAGTCATTATCGGCGAAAATGTGGTGGTGGGTCCGCGCACGGAAATTACTAATTCGTCTCTGGGCGATAACTGCCACGTCGGATATGGCACAAAAATTGACAATTCAGTAATATGGGAGCGCACAAAAGTCGGCGATTATTCTTCGCTGACAAATGATGTTGTGACGAATGATGTGACCATTGGTGATTATGTCCAAATTGCAGAGAACGTCTTTATTTCAGACGGCTGTACGATTGGCGATTATGCAAAACTTGTTTCCAATATTAAACTCTGGCCTGGCAAGGAAGTCGAATCCCGCGCAATACTGACGCGCAGTCTCGTCCAAGAAGAAAAATGGATGCGTGACCTTTTCACGGATGCTCGCGTGACGGGTGCCTCGAATATTGAAATGAATCCTGAGTTCGGCGCAAAATTCGGCGCGGCGCTTGGAAACTCGCTTGGTGGTGACAAAACGGTTATCGGCAGTCGAGATGCAAATGAGGTCTGCCGGATGATTAAACGTGCTATGGCTGCGGGATTGATGTCGGTTGGTACGAATGTAATAGACTTACAGACCACGCCGCTTCCGCTTACGCGACAGGCATTGCTTGACGGCAAGGCAGTGGCGGGCTTTCACGTCCGGCAGTCGCCTTATTACCCGCGCCAAATTGATATTATTTTGCTCAATTCCGATGGGCGCGATATGCAGACGAGCGCCCTCAAGAAAATTGAGCGCCTTTTCTTTGGAGAAGATATTAAACGCGTAGCACCTGAAGATATTGGCAGCCTAATTTTCCCGGAGCGCACCGCCGAAGCATACACCAATGCCTACACAAGCGCACTTGATGTGAAGCGCATTGCAGAGCGTCAGTTCAGCATCGTCGTGGATTATGCTTACGGCATGACCTCTGCAATCTTCCCGCGGCTGTTGGGTGAATTGCAGTGTCAAGTGGTTGGTTTGAACGGTTACATTGATACACGGCGCTCCATTCGTGGCGATGAGCAGTCTAAAGCCGCTCGGGAGCAAATGGGACAAGTAATGAGTTCGCTCAAATACGAAATCGGTTTTATTATTGACCCCGGCGTAGAAAAAATTTCTGTCGTGGACGGAAGCGGACGTTGGTACGATAATCGCTTGTTGCCGATTGTTGCAAAATTGTTTATGGAAACCAATAAAGACCGCGCACAGTATAAAATAGCGCTTTCGGTTGTGGCTTCGAGTGAAATTGAAGAGGCATCGAGAGCATACAACAACGTTACAATCGTCCGTATTCCCAACTCGCACTCAGCAATGATGGAGGCAACGCGAGATAAAGATATTTTGTTCTTGGGCGATATGCGCGGAAGACTTATTTTTAGCGAATTTTTCTTTGCCAGCGATTCGATGTTTGCTATCGGCAAAATCCTTGATATGCTGGCAAAAACGGGCAAAACTATCGGTGAAGTAGAGAAAGAATTGCCCAAGCGCTATCAGTTCAATCATCAAGCGCCCTGCCCATGGGAGAAAAAAGGCTTGATTATGCGCCGCGCTATGGAATACAGCGAAAGCAAAAAACGCGAACTGATAGACGGTGTGAAAATTATTGAAGGCGACGTATCGGTGCTATTTCTGCCGGACAAAGAGCGTGGTATTTTCCACGTTACCGCCGAAGCCGCCGACAAAGACAAAGCAAAATCCGCTGCCGAAGAGCATATCAAACTCGTAGAGCAGTGGCGCGATGAGTAAAATTTCATGCTATACGTGATAACGAGAATCTTGATGATAAGCAGCAATAGTATGGCTTCACACCGTACTATTGCTCATTCTCAAAGTCCGCATCACAGTAATTTGTCCTTTATCATTCGTATTTCCGACGACCCAAATGCGTATCACCGACGTTTTGAATGCCTCCTCGGTGGCTGTCCACCAAACCCTCACGACCAAGAATGACGCTCTACATTTCATGGTTGATATGATTAGTCAGCGCGGTGGCGTTGCCGATGTGGAGAAAGTAGAATCTCTTATTTTGGAACGTGAGAATATCATGTCCACCGGTGTCGGCAAAGGCTTTGCATTTCCCCATGCCAAGACCGATGCGGTCGCGCAGCCCATCGGCGCACTCATTACGCTTGATGAACCGGTCGAGTATCAGGCGCTGGACAATAAGCCAGTCAATATTATTTTTATGCTTTTGGGGCAGGAAAGTGCCGTCGGTACGCATTTGCGCTTGCTTTCACGGGTTTCGCGTTTGATGAGCAGCGATGAATTTCGTGAGCGGCTCCTTGGCGCAAGTTCAGCAGCAGAAGCGCTGGAAATTATCGGCGAGGAAGAATCACAAAAGCTGGACTTGTAACCATACTATTTTTACTCTTCGTACTTTCACGTTTCGTACTCTCATGGATTTTCTCCGCACACACGCCGCTAAAATTGCCATTGCTATTGTTACTTTATTCGTTGTTTTGCTTCTCGGCGAGCAGCTCATCGTTAATCGTTTCAGCCGCATGAATACTGATGTTCCTGCTAATACTCCAGCGCAACAAGCGGCTGATGCTTCTGTAACGACCAATGCCCCACCGCCCGCAACAGCGCCGCTTCCCACCTACGGTATCGAAGTTATTCGCAGCATTCCTCACGATACGCAGGCATTTACACAAGGACTGGCGTTCTTTAATGGTGACCTGTACGAAAGTACCGGGCAATACGGCTCGTCTTCATTCCGCAAGCTCGACCCACAAACAGGTAAAGTTCTCAAAAAAGTTGGTGTTGATGCTGCTTACTTTGCTGAAGGAATGGTCGTTGTATCGGGAAAAGCATATCAGCTTACGTGGCAGTCCGGCATTGGCTTTGTTTATGACATCAAAACGTTTCAGCAACTCCGCACCTTTAGCTATTTCGGCGAAGGCTGGGGGCTGACCTACGACGGTAAAAGCATGATTATGAGCGACGGCACAAGCAGCATACGCTTTCTTGACCCCGATTCGCTTCTGATTCGCAAAATGCTGACCGTAACTGCCAATGGTGTTCCCGTGAAAAATCTCAATGAACTGGAAATCGTCAATGGTGAGCTTTGGGCAAATATTTGGCAAACAGATTCCATTGCACGTATCAATCCGCAAACAGGCGTTGTTCTTGGATGGATAGATTGCTCTGGCTTGCTGACACCGCAAGAGCGCTCACAGGCTGATGTTTTGAATGGTATTGCCTACGATTCTAAGCGTGAGGTGCTCCTATTAACAGGAAAAAATTGGTCAAAAATGTTTGAAGTGCGCGTGAAGAGTAAGGAAAAGATGTAGTAAAGATGTAGTTTTGTGCTGCTATTGTTGTTGATTCGGATTCCAGCTTGAATTCAAGCAGATTTTTTCACGACACTTGACTCATCTATGATTATATCTACTCTTTCACTTCTTTCCATCGCTGCTATTACGTGGGATGTAAAGCCCGAAATGTTTACCTTCGGTGTGGTAACAATTCGCTGGTACGGACTGCTTTTTTCCTCCGGCTTTTTCTTTGGGTATCTTCTCATGTCGCGGATGTTCGTGCGAGAATACCGCCCCGTCACGGATATGGAGCCGCTTACGTTCTACATGATTGGGGGCACTATTCTTGGAATGCGCTTAGGGCATTGCCTCTTCTATCAGCCCGATTACTACCTTGCGAATCCCCTCGAAATTCTCCAAATATGGAAAGGCGGCTATGCCAGTCATGGTGCGGTCGTTGGGATTTCCATAGCGCTTTGGCTCTACTCGCGGAAGCGCCCGGCGCAGCCTTTCTTGTGGATTATTGACCGTATTGCGATTGTCGTCGCACTGGCGGCATTTCTCATTCGCGTCGGAAATTTTTTCAACCACGAGATGATTGGTCACCCGACCGACCTTCCGTGGGCGGTTATTTTCACGGAGCGCGACCTTCTTCCGCGCCACCCATCGCAGTTATACGAAGCAGTGTGCTATATTCTTACCTTCGTACTGATGCGCTTCATCTACAATCGTTACGATGCCAAAACGCCGAATGGTCTGCTCTTGGGTGTATTTTTTATCTGCGTTTTCGGTGCTCGATTTGCGATTGAGTTTACAAAAGAAAATCAAGTTGCTTTTGAAAATGGTTTGCCGTTCAACATGGGGCAAATACTGAGCGTTCCACTGGTTGCTTTAGGAGCGTTTTTGATGTGGCGCTCACTTGCTCATCCCGTTATCACTCCCGACAAGCCCATAAGAGCCGCAAGCACTAAACCAAACGGAAAGCTATCGCATCCAAGCGAAAAGCCGCAATCCACTAAACGCCGCTAACACCAATGGACACCATGAAAGAAACGCCTATTTCCGCCGAACAGCAAAAACGCCTAGAGCAAGAGCTTTTTGAACGGGCAAAAAATGTTTCGCGCGAAGACGAAAAAGTTGTGGTAGAAGAACTTCCTGAGAAGGTTGCAAAGGTCTTAGACTCCGTTAATCAGCGCCTTCCTATCGTTAAAAATCTGCTGGGTAAGGTAAAAATGCTCTACGCCATGCTCCGCGATAAAGAATTTGCAATGGCATGGTCGAGCAAGACGATGGTCATTGCCGGGCTGTTGTATTTCATCTCGCCGATTGACCTTCTACCAGACTACATCCCCATTTTGGGCTATATTGATGATGCTTTTGTGATGAGCGTTGTGATGAACGCAATGGCATCCGAAATTGAGCGCTACAAAGCGTATATGGAGCAGAAAACCATCGGGAAAATTGCTTCAGAATGAGATTTGAGCGATAAAACCAAACCCGCTTCCTGTCGTAAAAGCAGATAGGAAGCGGGTTTGTCGTTTTTTGAACTCTGGCATACTTCTTGCTTGTTTTAGTAAAAAACTGCATATCATTTTCGCCCTTACTGCCCCATGAATACTTGGAATACTTGCTTTCGATTGTCTTGTTTTCTTGTCTGGTGCTTGCTTGCTCTGAAGCCCGCATCTGCACAGGTTTTTGCTGCCCCTACCGTGCAGAATTTCGGTTCACTCTCCTGCACAAGCGGCGTAATAACAACGACGATTGCAATTCAGAACACGGGAGGCGTGACACTCATTCTCTCTGGTGGCGCAGTCAGTCCTACCAACGCTGATTTTAGCATTGTTTCTCCAGCAAGTATTTCTCAAGCAACTCCGATATTCATTACTCCGGGCGCGACACAAGCAATCGTTATCGCCTACAACCCCAGTCGTATTGGTACTATCAATGCCTCCCTCGTCTTTGCCTCCAATGCTGTCAACGCTTCAGGTGGCATCAATTCTATCTCGCTTTCGGCACAGCGCGATTCTACAGGCTTTGTGCTTTCGACGAACAATATCGTACTGAACAATATTGCTATCAATACCCCCACAACGACCATTATCACCTTACGCAACATCGGTACACTACCACTTTCATTTGGAACACCGACTTTTTCAGGTGCATTTTCTCTTGACTCGGTTGCTCCTGCGGTTGTCGCACCAAACGCACAGGCACGAGTATTTGTACGCTTTTTTGGTGCTCCGGCTGGTGTAACGACTGCTACGACGTTTGCTCTATCAGACGCTTGTGGTCGAGCAACGCAAATACAGGCTTTTGCGGCAGTGCAAGCGCAGCCTGTTATTACAAGCATCGCCCCAAGCATCGGAACGATCGGCACACCAATCACCATCACGGGCACGAATCTGAGTAATGCTCAATCCGTCTTGTTTGGCGGTGTACAGGCACAATCCTTCCGCGTCGTAAATGATACGCAGCTAACAGCAGTAGTGGGGCAAGGTGCAACGGGTTCAGTGAATGTTAGCGTCGGAGGTATCGTGGCGACTGCTGCGCAAGCCTTTACGTTCATTGCACCGCCGACTGCGTTGTTTGCATCGCCTCTGGCGGGCGGCGCGGGGACTGTGGTAACGATTATCGGGACCAATCTTAGTAATGTAACGAGTGTTTCTTTTGGCGGCACGCCGGCATCATTTACGATTAACAGCCCAACGCAGATTACTGCTGTCATCGGAAATGGCGCAAGTGGTGTTATCACGCTTGGTACATTGGTTGGTTCGGTATCCTCTACGTTGCGTTTTACCTTCGTTCCGGCACCAAATGTGCTGTTTATCACGCCTCAGTCCGGAGCGGCTGGCACTGTGGTTACTATTGTCGGCACGAACCTTGACAGTACGCGCGGTGTAGCCTTTGGCGGCATTGCGGCACAATCTTTTAGCCAAGTAAGCCCAACACAACTTACCGCCGTTGTCGGCGCAAACGGAGCGACTGGAACGGTGAGTGTTACCACACAAGGCGGCACATCCTCATCGCAGCAAATCTTTGCGTTTGTGGCACCGCCTGCCATTACGTTTGTCTCGCCTACGGCAGGAGGATCGGGAACGATTGTCAACATCATCGGTACAAATTTTACGAATGTAACAGGAGTGAGCTTTGGTGGCACTCCAGCGCAAAATTATATTGTCAGTAGTCCCTCACAAATTATTGCCACACTTGGTAATGGTTCTAGCGGTGCAATTACTGTTACGACACAAACTGGCTCTACAAGTGCTACGCAGCAATTTGTTTTTACGGCACCACCCACCGTCACATTTTTCTCACCCACGTTTGGCGGATCTGGCACGGTGGTGAATATTTTCGGCTCGTTTTTCAACGGTGTTAGCACTGTTACGTTTGGTGGCATTCCCGCACGGTCGTTTACTGTTCTGTCGCCCACGCAAATTCAGGCAGTTCTCGCTCAAGGTGCAAGTGGCTCAATTGCTATCGTCGCTCAAGGTGGTGTAGGATTTTCTACCTCACAATTCATGTTCACACCGACCAGTGTGCGCACAAGTGCTGATGTTGCGTTTGAAGCATTACCCAATCCCGCTAGTAATTCTGCTGTCCTGCGCTATACGTTGAAATCTGCGCAATCCGTGAGACTGGATATTTTTTCGATGCTCGGCGAGCGTATTGCCACGCTTGACGAAGGTGCACGACCTGCGGGAACACATTCGCTCAATTGGTCGGTGGGAAATATTTCGCAAGGTGTGTATTCGTGCCGCTTGCAGATAGGGCACGACTGGCAAACGCTGCTTCTCCACGTAGTAAAATAACGTGGCTTGAAAGAAAAAACGTTGCGGGAATTTCCGTTGCAGAGCAATGATATTGTGATGAGATTGCAGATGAGGTTTTAACAGGATAGAATTTAGTTGTATTTTTGGAGCGCTGCGGGGTCAAATTCGGTCGTCGTCAAAATTGAGTAGCCGATTTAGACAGCGCAGCACAAACTTCAATACCCTCATCCACTCCTTTCCCCAGCATTATGGAAGCCTCAAGTCAGCGCACCAACTTTTACGACATCCACAAAGCACTCGGCGCAAAAATCATCCCCTTTGCCGGATTTGATATGCCTGTGAATTATTCTAAGGGAATTCTGCAAGAACATTTTGCAGTGCGCCGTGGTGTCGGCATCTTTGATGTTTCTCATATGGGAGAGGTAGAAATACATGGTAAAAATGCACTGGCTTTTGTGCAAAAACTCGCTGTGAATGACGCATCAAAACTTGGGGCAGGAAAAGCGCAGTATTCCGCTATGTGCTACCCGGAGGGCGGAATTGTGGATGATTTGCTGGTCTATCACAGAGGAGACCATTATTTTCTTGTTATCAATGCCTCAAACATCGCTAAAGACCTTGCGTGGATGCACGAAGTGGCGAAGGATATGGGTGACGTGGAAATCCGCAATATCAGCGACGAAATGAATTTGCTTGCGGTGCAGGGTCCGAAATCGCTTGAAACCTTGCAAAAACTGACCACGACGGCGTTGGAGCCGATTGCGTATTATAGCTTTGCTGATGGGGTCATGGCGGGAGTTCCGATGCTCATTTCACGAACAGGATACACCGGCGAGTTAGGGTTTGAACTGTATTTTCGTGGTGGTGTAGATGTTGCGGCATTGGTGTGGAATGCTATTATGGATGCCGGAGCAGAGTTTGGCATTGAACCGTGCGGTTTGGGAGCACGCGATACATTGCGCTTGGAAAAAGGATATTGTCTCTACGGCAATGATATTGACCAAACCACAAACCCGCTTGAAGCCGGTTTAGGCTGGATTACCAAACTCACAAAAGATGATTTCACGGGCAAAGCGCCTATTGCTGCGGCAAAAGAACAAGGTCTCAAGCGGAAACTGGTTGGATTTAAGTTGCAACAAGAAAAGGTCATTCCACGTCAAGGTTATACCTTGCATCACGACGGCAAGCAGATTGGCACAGTAACAAGCGGAGGCATTTCACCGATACTGAACATCGGTATTGGCATAGGATACGTGGATGCCGCTTGTAGTGCGGTCGGAACAGTCATTCAATTAGCTGTGCGTGGTAAAGAATTTCCGGCAGAAGTAGTAAAAATGCCGTTTGTGTGAAAATTGTGAGAAAAACGTAGTCTTTTTCTGCATACCGTCGGCACTATCCGCCAAACGCTGAATAGCGCATAATTCCTCGTTTCCAAACGAAAAGCGTGATTCCATACAGAATAATCATCCACGCAAGCGCTCCGGCAAAATACGGCACGGCGGCGCTTGCTGGAATTGTTCCAACGATGAGCGATGCCGGAATATACGCCAGATACTGAAATGGAAGCAAATTGGAAATGCGCAGCACATCAGGCGGCAAGGTGGAGAGCGGCAAAAGCTGTCCCGATAGAAACCAAAAGCTAATATCTTTCACGACGTGAAACGTCCAGACTTCATCAAGCCAGAAGGCAAAATACGATAGCATAAGCGCAATGAGGCTATGAATCATCATGCCACAGAGTAGGATTGGCAAAGCACAAAGCATTCCCATCCATGAAAGCGCCGCACCCGTCGTCAGTGCAAGTGGAATGCCGACGACTATCACAAGAATTGTTGTGAGTTGGAGTGAGATGATACGCTCCGCAGTAGCTGCCGCGAGGATATAGCCAATGTGGGTGATGGGCTTGACGAGGTATTTATTGAGTTCACCATTGCGAATTTCTTCGCCGGTGGCACGCTCAAAGCGCCCTTTTCGGCAGATAGAAGCGCATAACGTGGCGCAGACGATATAGGAGAGCATCTGCGGCAGCGTGATAGATGCAAGTGCCGCTTGGGAAGAAGATTCATAGACGGCATACCACAGATACATATTCACCGCAGCGGAAACGACTAACCACGCCAACGTATCAATCAAAAAATTTGTGCGATATTCCACCGCGTTGGCGAGTCCGGCGCGAATTACCCCCTTGTATGGTCTCCATGCGTCACTCCAACGGCTCATAGTATCATTCTTCCAGTTGTTTGATAATGCCGGAACGTACTTTTTTGGTCAGGCTGATAAGTGCTTCGTGTTCTTCTGTACTTAGCTCATTCATCACCGATTCTACGGCGCTAGTGTAGCGTTTGTCGAGTTTGTTCACCACTCGTCGCCCCTCGCGTGTTAGCTCGATGTGATAGCTGCGGCGGTCGCCCTCCACGTTAGTACGCACAAGAAGACCTTGCTTTTCTAATCGGTCTAGTAATCCGGTGATATTGGATTTATCAACAAGTAATTTACGGCTCAGGTCGTTTTGTGTCAAAGGCTTATGAGCTTCCTTGAGTAATACGAGGATATTAAACTGCGCTTCGGAAGCCAGTTCGGGCTGGAAAATTTTAGTAGAAATTTTCTTCAGCATCAGCGATGTCCACCAAACGCTCATTAGCGCTTCATGCGGCTTGTCGTTCAGACGGATGGGAAGTTCGACCATGGTAGAACACACGAAAAAAATAGTGCGGAAATACGCGGGTTAAGTGAGACGGTATGCCTCTTTGAGCTGCAATATACGGAAAGTCGTTGAGTTCTCAACAGTGTTTTTGTAAACTGTTGGTAATGTGTTGAGCGTTGGGCATTGAACGAGCATGGTAATTATCACAACAAAAAACGTCTTTGCTGCCAAAAAGGAGCAAAGACGTTTTTTGTTGCGAAGCTGCTTGTGTGAAGCCGCTTGGTACTTAACTGTACAAAATGGCGAGCATTATTTTTTCACAATTTTCATTTCGACTTTTTCAACGGGGCTGGAAAGGTCTCCGCCGCCTGATTGCTCGCATGGTACACGAGCAATTTGGTCAACGACTTCCATGCCACTAATAACTTTTCCATAAATTGAGTATTGTCCGTCTAAGTGAGCGGGGCTGCCGTGGCAAATGAAGAACTGGGAGGTGGCGCTGTTCGGGTCGTTGGTGCGAGCAGCAGAAATAACACCCGGCTCATGCTTCAGCGTTTGGCTGAATTCTGACGGCACGGTGCGTTGCCCGGGTTCACCCATTCCCCAGAACATTTTCGGTTTTCCGCTGTTCGGGCGCGAATTTGGGTCGCCGCCTTGAATCATAAAGCCGGGAATAATGCGGTGAAACGCTGTACCGTCATAGAATTTTGCAGCGACGAGGCTATCAAAGTTCGCGGCGTGTTTCGGTGCAAGGTCATTGTAAATTTCAATAGTCATGTTACCAAGCGGTCTGCCGCCATGGGTAACACTAATTACATACTGCGGGCGGGCGGGTGTCGTGCTCATTTTGGATGAAGTAGTAGTAGTTTTGGATGAAGGTGATTTCTCTTTCGAGGCTTTTTTCTGTGCGAATACAGATAAGGCTGTAAAGTTGCCGAGTACGATTGTTGCGAGTGCCAGCAACAGTGCAGAATTGAATACCCGTCGTGTTGTCATGATGTAATCCTTAAATTTGTTGAACAAAGTTATTTTTGTTGTGATTCCTATTTCCGTGCAAAGGCGCGTATTTTCGCCACTGCGATGGACTTAATAGCAATTACTTTGACGGGACGACCGTCATTTTCGTTTAATTGTGGCGTGATTTCAACCCCGCCAATGCTGTCTAACACGTCCTGCCCGCGCAGCACCTCGCCAAAGATGGTAAACTGCTGCGGCAGCTCAGGGACATCACGCAGGCAAATAAAGAACTGGCTGGTGTTCGCATCCGGGCTGCGGTTTGCCATGGCGACCGTACCGCGCTTGTAGCCGCGCTTGACGCTTGGAGCGTCGGTAAAAATCTCATCCGGGAACGGTTCACCGAATGCGCTTTCGCCGCCTGACCCCCACTCGTCTTTTTTACGTTTGTCTTTGGTTTTGGGGTCTCCGGTCTGAACGACAAAATTCTTTGCCACGCGATGAAAAAGAATACCGCGAAAAAATTTCCGCTCCGACAATTTCACAAAATTCTCGACCGCCTGTGGTGCATCTTTGCCATACAAACCAATCGTGATTTCGCCGAAGGTGGTACGAATGACCGCACGGTGCGTCAGAAGTGGTATTGTGTCAGTTTTTGCCGACGAATCTGACGGACTTTCAGGCAGCTTCGCACTTACGCTTTTGGATGGCGCTGGTGTTTGTTGGGGTGCGGTAAAGCGTCGTAACCGCTCCGGCTGCCCATATTTTTGGCAAGCTACGCTCGCCCACACAAACAAGAGAGTTATCGCAAGACCGAATGAGAAGGGAAGACGCATAACAGCATCCGCCTAAAAAAGTGATTTCCAGATGGTGAGAAGCGCCACGCCCAGCGCCACGCGATAGACAACAAACACTGCAGTTGAGTGCGTTTGCAGGTAGCGCAGCAAGAGAGCGATAGTAGCGTAACCCGAAATGCCCGACACGAACGTAGCCACCACGAGAGTTGTCAAGTCCTGCGTGTTCATAAAGCCAAGTGCCTGCTTGAGTTGCAAGAGTCCACTAGCAAAAACCGCCGGAATACTAAGCAAGAAAGAAAATCGTGCGGCAACATCGCGCTTCAAACCAATAAACAAGCCTGCCGTAATCGTCGTACCGGAACGCGACGCGCCCGGAAAGAGTGCCAGCGTCTGAGCAAAACCAATCGCGAGAGCATCCCGCCATGTAATAGCCTCAAAGCCGCGCACTTGCTTGCCGACACGCTCGGCAAAAAGTAGTATGAGTGCAAGTATAATAAGCGTCCACGCAATAAGCGTAACATCTTTCGTGAGGTTGCTTTCAATCACCTTTTTGAGCAGAAGTCCAATAGTCACAATCGGGAGAGTGCCAATAATCACATACCATCCCATTTTTGACTCGTGCGATTGCTCCGTGAGCGGTTTGCGGGTGGTAAGATTGTCACGGAAAAATGCCGTCGAAATCTGAGCAATATCCCGTGCAAAATAGAGCAGCACCGCCATAAGCGTCCCAAGCTGAATCACAGCCACAAATGCCGTCCACGATTCGGGATGTTCCGGTGAAATCAAGCCCATTGCCTTGCCGACAAGCGTCAAGTGCGCAGAACTACTGACGGGCAAGAACTCCGTTAGACCTTGGACAATACCGAGAATGATGGCTTGTAAAATTGTCATTGGTAAAAGCGACAAAAAATACAAAAAAAGAGCCTTGTTCGCGTTTTGGTATGCGGCACAAGGCTCTTGTTACGTGGTCTCTTTAGAGTTCCATCGGAACGGCAATGTCGAGTGCGCGTTCACCGAGATTGAGTTTGCCGAGATACTCGTTGCGATTGGTCTCGTTGAAGTTTTTGTGTGCAATAATACCCCAGCACGTGGACGAGCCTTGCGCACCGATGTCCACCGACCAGCGCAAGAAAATCTGCCACAAGCGGAACCACCATACACCGTAGCTGCCATTGATAAATTCTTCGTTCTCCATCCAGTTGTCGTACCACTTCTGAATCGTGTGCGAGTAGTGGATGCCGAGATTTTCAACAGTATTCACTTCAAAATTTGCGTTTTGCAATGAGCGGGTAAGGAATGCAAGCGGCGTGCTGGCATCGGCACCGGAGAAGATATATTCGTTCATAAACAAGCCCCAAATGAGGTCTTCCCAATGCTGACCGCTTTGAAAAATACCCGGATTAGCACGTAAGCCTGCTTGCTGGATGTAGAATTTTCCATCATCTTCCAGAAGACCATAAATTTGCTCAATAAAGCCTTGGAACTTACGAATACCAACGTGTTCGCCCATTTCCAAGCAGGTGATTTTGTCGAATTTTTGCTTCGGGATGTCGCGGTAATCCATACGCAAGATACGCGAATGGTCACTTACACCATTGTCAGCAATTTGCTTCATTCCCCAGTTGTAGCCTTCTTGCGCGATTGTTACACCGGTAGAGTTCGCGCCAAAATGCTTTGCAGAATATGTTACAAGCGTTCCCCAGCCGCAACCAATGTCCAAATGGCGGTCGCCCTCTTTCATATGGAGCTTTTGGCAGACCATTTGCATCTTGCGATCTTGTGCCATCTCAAGGGTATCTGTTTCCAAATCTACAAAAAAGCCACTTGTATAGACCATGCGAGGTCCCAGAAACGCACGGAAGAAGTCATTGCCGCGGTCGTAGTGTTCACGAACAATACGCTCATCTTGCTTCTTTGAGTGGATAAGAACCTCAGGAATCATTCGGCGAATGATGAAGCTGAGATGATGCGGGATGAGTTTATAGTCGAAATATGTGTCGCGCACGGTCATAAAATCGGAGAAATTGCCCTGTACATCAACTTCTTGGCTAATGTAGTCCTCCACAAATTGCGCGAAGGATGGGCGGTTGCCGGATTTGTACCGCGCACGCGTTGCCGCTGTTTTGGGAACGAGGTAATCAAGTGCTGATTTGCTCATAGAGAATAACAAATGAGATGATAAAAAGACAGTACACCACGTTTGGGGGGGTACATCTTGCTTAAATTGTTTTTGAAGTATGCTACTTTGGAAAGCATGGTAATTCAAGCAGCATCGTTTAAGGACGTTCTATGCTGCACGTCCACGACACAGCGCATCCGCTTCGTTTAATCATTGCGAAGGCGCTACAATACTGGTCTTGTGAGAGTTCGCAAGCACGAGTAAGGTCGCCTTCGGTAGCGTCGGGACTCACGAGAGTATAGTTCACCGCGATAGATGTGTACACGTGTGGATGCTCTTCCGCGCGCTCACCTTCGATTGCAATGCGTAAATTGCTAACGGTTTTCCGTTTTTTGCGAATAATGCTTAAAATATCCATGCCCGAACACGCTGCCGCCGATTGGAGAAAAACTTCCATCGGCGAAGCCGCCGAGCCGTTTCCACCGTTTTCTGCCATTACATCGAAAGCAGTTGTTTGCCCTGATTCGTTTGTTCCAACAAGGCGCATTGCACCATCGTCCAGATTGAGAATTGCTTTTTTCGTCATAACCGTAGTTCTTTACCTTATTTCGTCGGCATTACTGCGCTTGTTTGTTCAATTTGTACTTTGCTGTAAGATAGTTTTCCACCTGCTTTTGTTCGTCAGCGGAAAGTGCGCGGTTAAAGAGCAGAATTTCGCCAAGCTGACCGGAGAAAAATTGTACCGGTCCGTGATTCAAGCGCCCAATCATAAATCGGCGCAAATCCACGGGCTGAACAGAAATATTTTTGTGCAATTTCGGTTCGGTTGGCGGTCCCATTGGTTGATTGTTCGCGTCCGGTACGTCTGTTCCATCACCTTTGGGGTCAAAGGCGCTAAAGTATATCCCGTTATAGGCAGGCTGACCTGCGGGCGCAGCCTTAGCATTTTCGTAGTCTGTGCCAAAAGCACCGCTCGAATAGAGGCGCTGGAATCCCGCACCACCGTATTCTTTACGTTTCCAGACAGCATAAACCGTTGCCGGACTTACGCCAAAGTTGCTTTCATAGTAATAGAATGAATCTTTACCGTCGAAGTGCAAAGCATCTTTGCCGTTCATTTCGCCTTGTGAGTACCGAGGGCGGCTCACAGGGTACATTTGGCGGGCATCATTGCGCAAGGGCGACGCATCGGGGAGTACAGCGACTAAGTCGGCGTGTTTGGTGCCTTGCGGTACAGCGTCCGCACGAAGCCACAAGACCAGACCCTCACGAACTTTAAGATTCGGGTCGTCCGCGGGAGCAGGAAGTTTAATTTTCGCAATTTCGTCGAGAGAATTTGTCGGCTGCGGGTTCGCTTCGACAATCACCGGATAAGGAGTTTTGAGGACAGTTTCACCGTAACGTTCCGGCTTGCCTTTCAGCCAGGGATTGATATAGGCTTCGGCATAAAAGCCTCCAAAAATAATTCCCATCATACACACTAAACCGATGCCGACAAACGTCGCCATCCTTGCGAAGTCAGAACGTTGCTCAGGATTTGTACTCATAGCGTATCAACAAAAAGTTCCAAAATGAAAGAGATTGTAAGACGACAAGTGGACGGTAACAATTTATTCCCATAATCACTTGTGTTTTAGCAAAACAGCCTCTAAATTACACAAAATTTTCAACCTACGGCAAAATTTATCAAGACTCTCTAAAAAAACGACAGTTATCCCAACACGTTATGCAACAGCCAGAGACGATTCTTACACGCATTGAACGCTATTTGCTTCAACGCCAAGCATTAGCGGGTAATATTGCCTATATCGATATTCACCGTAAAGCGGATAGTAAACTGGACTCTAAACCAGACATTGCCGTAATACCGACATTAGATACTCCGCACCGCGAACCAGAATTTTCTCACCAACCAACGCCGACGGCGGCGGCATCCACTTCCTCCACTCAAGACATTTCACTCATGCCTAAAGCCTCAAATTCACCTGCTGACGTGCTTTCGCCTTCGCTTTTTGGAGAAACTGTACAAGCACCAGAGAAGAAACAGCCAACGGCATACGCCCATGCTGCTTGGCAGAGCGCTTCTAGCCTACCTGCTCTCCGTGAACAAATCCACACGTGCCAGAACTGTAAGCTCGGCGCAACGCGCACTAATTTTGTCTTTGGTGTCGGTAATCCTAATGCTGGGCTGATGGTTATTGGCGAAGCGCCCGGAGCAGACGAGGATGCGCAAGGTGAGCCTTTTGTTGGGCGTGGTGGGCAACTTTTGACAAAGATTCTGGAAGCAATAAACTTTAAGCGTGAGGAAGTCTATATTGCTAATATCATCAAATGTCGTCCGCCAGAGAATCGTCGTCCTGAATCCGATGAAGTTGCCGAGTGTGAGCCGTACTTATATAAGCAAATTGACCTTGTGCAACCTAAATTCATCCTTGCTCTGGGGCTAACTGCTGTCAATACCTTGTTGAAATCGAAGCACACGATGGGCGCAATTCGCGGAAAAGTATTGGAGTTTCGCGGAATACCGATGATGACAACATACCATCCTGCGGCACTTCTGCGCAACCCGGAGTGGAAAAGAGCCGCATGGGAAGATGTCCAGCTTTTGCGAAAACTCTACGACGAAGCACTATCGGACAAATAAGCATTGATAATTTGGGCAGAAGGATTGTGTACCGTACTACACGGATGTCCAGATGCAGCAGTTTTTTAGACCCATTGAATTTAAGTGTGCTGCAATACCGAGTCTGATGCAATAGAGTTTCCCCTGCATCGTCTATTGAGATAAGAACACGTACAAGAAAAACTCTTTGGTGAACCAATAATAAATCCGTACTTTTGCGGTTTGCCTTTTCAGGCTACGTTGCTTTGCAAACACTGAAGTAACGTCAAAAAAAGACGGTTTCATCACGGACTAAGAAGACTTTGTACACGACAGAATATCGGAGAATTTTACAAGTACCATGCGCATAACAAAACAATACACGAACCGCGAAAGCCAGTCGCTTGATAAGTATTTGCAAGAAATTGGGCGAGTAGAGCTTTTGACGGGCGACGAAGAAATTGAAATTGCGAAGCAGATTAAGAAGGGCGGCGATGAAGGTCAATACGCAATGGAGCGTCTGACAAAAGCCAATTTGCGCTTTGTGGTGTCGGTAGCAAAGCAATATCAAAATCAGGGACTTTCACTCGGCGACCTTATTAACGAAGGCAATTTGGGCTTAATCAAAGCAGCAAAGCGTTTCGACGAAACACGTGGCTTTAAGTTCATTTCCTACGCTGTGTGGTGGATTCGCCAGTCTATCTTGCAGGCATTAGCAGAACAATCGCGTATTGTTCGCCTACCGCTCAATCGCGTCGGTGCGCTCAATAAAATCGGCAAAAAATACAGCGAGCTTGAGCAAGCGTATGAACGCGAACCCACAAGCGCCGAACTTGCCGAACAGCTTGATATGAGTATGAGCGAGGTTACCGATACCATCAAGATTTCCGGTCGGCACTTGTCAGTAGATGCGCCCTTCAATGATGGCGAAGATAATCGTCTTCTGGACGTACTTCCGAATGAACAACAGCCGCCGCCAGACCACGGTCTCATGGCTGAATCTCTGCGTGTAGAGGTTCGTCGTGCACTCTCGACGCTTTCCGAGCGCGAAGCAGAGGTGGTGCGTTTGTATTTTGGACTGGACAATGAACATTCGCTTACGCTGGAAGAAATCGGTGAACGCTTTAACCTCACGCGCGAGCGCGTCCGTCAAATCAAGGAAAAAGCCATTCGGCGCTTGCGCCACGCTTCGCGCTCCAAAGCGCTTCGGGCTTATCTTGGCTAATGGGACGAAAGTGAATTACAAGCAGACTTGGGCTTGGCAGAAGTATGCAATCATGCTCTGCCGTCCCTATTTTTCCCTTACTTCATTAGGTATAATCCTACTTGCAGACCCGAAAACAAGACCAAATCTTGCTTTTCGGGTTTTTCTTGTTCATCCGAGCGATATGCAACATTCCGCATTCAATACTCACAATATTTCTTCAAGGATATGGCACTTTTCGACAAATTCAAAGAAAAAGTAAGTTCTGCCAAGGACAAAGTGTCCGATAAAATGGCAGAAACCCGCGAAAAAGTTGGCGCGGCAGTGAGCACTACCAAAGAAAAGCTCAAATTTACGCGCCTCCGCGAGGGACTTACCAAAACACGAACAAATCTGGTCAATCGTCTGGCTGGCGCACTCCTGCCCGGACGAAAGATTGATGAGGCGCTGATTCAGGAAATTGAAGAAATTCTTATCACTGCCGATATTGGGGTAAAAACAACAACGGCAGTAATTACGTCCGTGCGCAACCGCGTTCGCAAGGAAGGCTTGGAAAGTGCTGATGCGCTCTATGATTTTATCAAGCAGGAAATCCTCGCTATTTTGCAGCAAGGGCAAGGCAAAATAAAATCTCCGGACGAGAGCAAGCCCTTGGTTATTATGGTTGTTGGTGTGAACGGTGTTGGGAAAACAACAAGTATCGGCAAAATGGCGCTGAATTTCAAGGATAGCGGTAAAAAAGTCATTATTGGCGCTGCCGATACTTTCCGTGCTGCGGCAAGTGAACAGTTGGAAGTGTGGGCGGAACGCGCCGATGTGCCGATTATCAAGCAGAATCAAGGTGCGGACCCGGCAGCTGTTGCCTTCGATACGCTTCAAGCCGCGATTGCTCGTGAAATGGATATTGTGATGATTGACACCGCAGGGCGATTGCACAACAAGACCGGACTCATGGCAGAACTTGAAAAAATCAGCCGCGTGATGAAAAAACTTCGCCCCACAGCACCTGATGAAGTTTACCTTGTGCTGGATGCTACGACGGGACAAAATGCAATTCAGCAAGCAAAAGAATTTACGAAAGTCGCGCCCGTAACGGGTTTGATTCTGACCAAGCTGGACGGCACGGCAAAGGGCGGCGTAGTGATTGCGATTGCTAATGAATTTAAGATTCCCGTGCGCTACATCGGTGTTGGTGAGAAAATTGCCGACCTTCAAGAATTTGATCCTGCCGAGTTTGTAAATGCACTTTTTGAGACCGAAGAACATCCCGAAGAAGCAAATACATGATTGTAGGTAACTTCATTGTTGTTTTTCTACTATTTTCTGGTTTCATTAAATGAATACCCTATCAAATCTGGACGAGCGCGATATTTTCATTCGCGGACAAAACATTGTTCTGAAGGCACTCAGCGAAAGTGATGTGCTGGAAAGTGGCTGGTATGGTTGGTTCAATAGCGAAGAAGCCACAGAGTTCGTGCAGCAGCGCTATTTTCCGAATACGCTCCAGAAGCAGATGGAATTTTACCGCTCCGGCATAGCCAGTTCTTCTACAAAGATTCAACTTGGTATTGTGCCACATGGTATGCTCACTATCGTTGGCGTGGTGAGTTTGAGCAGTATTGATTTTCTAAACCGTAAGGCAGAATTTGGCATTATGGTTGGCGACAAAGCCGCACGGGGCAAAGGCTACGGCACAGAAGCCTGTGAACTTATCCTCAAGCATGGGTTTGAGCGCTTGAGCCTGAACAAAATTTATCTTGGTGTTCATGCCGAGCATCAAGCCGCCATTCGCAGTTACGAAAAAGCAGGCTTTCGGCAAGACGGACTCTTGCGCGAGGATGTGTTGATGAATGGGCAATACGCCGACACCGTCATAATGAGTATTCTTGCCAGCGAATTTCGTAACCAACAACAGCAATAACGTGTACACTTTATGACCTCTCAATACCGCATCGTAGCAAGCATTGAAGCCCGCATGACCAGTTCGCGTCTGCCGGGTAAAGTGCTTATGGAAGCAGGCGGCAAGCCGCTTTTGCAGATTTTGGTAGAGCGCCTCACAAAGTCGCGTTTTATTCACGACATTGTTGTCGCTACGACGGTCAATGCTCAGGACGACCCGATTATAGCGCTTGCCGAGCGGCTTGGCGTGAAGTCTTTTCGCGGCAGCGAATTGAACGTCCTGGAGCGCGTGTGCGGTGCGGCAAAGTCAGTGAATGCAGAGGTGCTGGTCGAAATTACGGGCGATTGTCCACTTATTGACGTAGGGCTTGTGGATGGCGTGATTGAAGCCTTTCTTGCGCATTACCCCGAACACCGTTATTTCTCCAACACTGGAACGGAAATTTCTATGCCGTGGGGCTTTGATGCGCAGGCGTTTCTTGCTCAAGACCTCTACGACATTAACGATAACACCCCCGACAAAGAAGACCAAGAGCACGTATCGTACCGCTTCTACCGCAAGGAGAGCGGCGACAAGTACAAGCCATTTCACATCAAATACACTGGCGAACTCAATCGCCCTGAACTCCGCGTCACGCTGGACTACCGCGAAGATTACGAACTCATCAAAGCCGCCTACGAAGCACTTTACCCGCACAATCCCGATTTTACGGCAGTGGACGTGATTCGTTGGCTCGACCAAAACCACGTCGTGCGCGATGCCGCTATTCGTGTCCGCGAGGAACGCGAGAAATAAGACTGTATGAAATACGATTTCATGCGGCTCTACCAAATTTAGAACTCAATATCCATCACTCAACATTTCTTTAATTATGATTACTGTCGCCAACTTAGCCAAATCATTCGGCAGCAAAATGCTTTTCGAGGACGTAACAGTAACGTTCTCATCGGGCAATCGTTACGGTCTGACCGGACCCAATGGAGCGGGCAAATCCACGTTCCTAAAAATCGTGCAGGGTGAGGAAGAAGCCTCCGCCGGAACCGTCTCACTTCCGAAGCGCACGGGCAGTTTGAAGCAAAATCAATTCGCCTACGATGAGCACCGTATTATTGACACAGTATTGATGGGCAATGCCGTACTCTGGGAAGCCATGCAAGAGCGCGAAGGACTATGGAATGCGACCGATTTTACCGACGAAATGGGCATCCGCTTGGGTGAGCTGGAAGGTATTATCGGGGACGAAAACGGCTATGAAGCTGAAACCGAAGCCGAACAGCTTTTGGAGGGCATCGGTATTCCGTCGGATAAGCACACCGACCTGATGAAAACGCTTCCGACGGACTTAAAATTCCGTGTTCTTCTGGCGCAAGCGCTTTTTGGTAGCCCTGAAGCACTCCTGCTGGACGAGCCGACGAACTACTTGGATTTGTCGTCGGTGCAGTGGTTGGAAGAAAAGCTCATGGCGTACAAAGGCACGCTGATTGTGATTTCCCACGACCGTCACTTCCTGAACGCCGTCTGTACGCACATTGCGGACATTGATTACGATACCGTGATTATTTATCCGGGCAATTACGACGACATGGTAGATATGAAAATGCAAGCGCGGTCAAAAATTGAATCGGAAAACCGCGAGAAATCCAAAAAAGTAGCGCAACTGCAAGATTTTGTTGCTCGCTTTGGCGCAGGAACTCGTGCAAGTCAGGTGCAATCCCGCAAGAAGGAAATTGAGCGTTTGGAAGCGACGGACTTGAAAAAATCAAACATCCAGCGCCCTTATATTCGCTTCGATGTGAAAAAGCAGTCGGGGCGCGAGACGCTTACAGCCACAAAATTGAATAAATCATACGTTCAACCCGACGGCTCAACACTGCACGTCATCAAAGATTTGGACGTATCCATTGGTCGCGGCGACCGTATTGCGGTCATTGGAAATAACGGCGTGGGCAAAACAACGCTCTTGCGGATGCTTGCGGGCGATATTGCGCCGGATAGCGGCACCGTTGTGTACGGACACGAAGCAAGCGTCGGCTATTTCCCGCAGGACTACAAAGACGGTATTCAGCGCGGTATGACGGCGTATAAATGGCTGGAAGGCTTTGGCACGCCGGAGGACGGCAACGAGGTTTTAAGCGGCTTACTGGGACGGATGCTTTTTAGTGGTGAGGCGCGATTGAAAATGACCGATAATCTTTCCGGCGGTGAATCTGCGCGTCTGATTATCGCAAAACTCATGCTTCAGCAAAATAACTTGCTTATTCTGGACGAACCCACGAACCACCTTGACTTGGAGTCCGTGAGCGCACTGGCGGAAAGTTTGGAGAAATTCCAAGGCACTGCTATTGTGGTCAGCCACGACCGCGACCTTGTGAGTCGCTTTGCTACGCGAGTTATCGAGATGACGCACGGCGAAGTCTTGGATTATAGCGGCACCTACGACGAGTTCATCGAATGGAAGCAGCGCACACGCGGGGAAAAGAAGTAGAAGTTTATGGGTCCGGGGATTTTATATGGCACACATAGTTTTTGGGTATCGGCAATCATAGTACGCGACAAAATTTCTTTCTATGGTATCTTGTCTGTGAATCTTTCCGCGGCTTTGTAGCAGCACAGACAAGTGATCGCGGCGCTCAGTCTGTGCTAAGATTAGGTTTGAGGCTTGCTCAAAAGTTTTGTTGCGTACTCAGATCGGCATGACTTAACGCTGTAGTTCCGCAACAATGTAGCTTCTCATAGGAAGAAAAATATGAGAAAGAAATTGGCTGCCCAAGTTTGTTTCCTAACCCACCAAAAGGAGATAAAATATATTTATCATACGCAAGAACCTTTTACTTATCAAATGGTTTTTGCGTAGTTGTGCTATGAATTGTATTTTACGGCACATTTCCTGCAAATTCGCGTCAAGCATCGTGTAACTAGAGCAAATTCAAGCCCAACCGCGCATATTGGGGTAAAAAGAGATACTTTCCCTTTGCAGTAAATATAACACATTATCACGGTTCATCACGATTTTTCCAAGATATATGCCGCATCGTTCCACATTTCGGACTGCTTTGCAAAAAGCCGCTTTTTGTGTGATAATGCCCTTGCTCTTTGTGGGCAATGCACTCGTATTACACGCTCAAGACGCGGAAAATCTTAGTATGCAAGACCTCGACAATTTGTCGTTCGACCAGTTACTTGACTTGGACTTGCTGCAAGTAGCATCGCGCAAACCGCTTTCCAAGAAGGAAATACCGGGAACCGTTACGCTTATCAAGCGTGATGAAATCTTGCGCTCCGGCGCACGTGACCTCATTGACGCGCTGCGATTGGTGCCGGGCTTTGAGTTCGGGCAGGATGTCAACGGTGCTGTTGGCATGGGAACACGCGGGCTGTGGGGATTCGAGGGGAAAATTCTGTTTTTGGTGGACGGAATGCAAATGAACGAAATTCTTTATGCCAATACCCCGCTTGGTAATAATTTCCCGCTTGATATTATTGAGCGCATTGAGATTATTCGCGGTCCCGGCTCGTCTTTCTATGGTGGCTATGCCGAACTTGCCGTTGTAAACATCATCACTCGCAAGGGCGACGACATGAGAGCAATTATGGCAAGCGGCTACTTCGGTCAGATGCAAGGCGGCTTCGGTCGTGCGAACGGCACACTGGCGTTCGGTAAAAAGTTTGGTGAGGTTTCCGTAAGCGCCTCTGCTTTCATTGGACAAGCAAATCGCAGCGACCGAACAATCCTTGCTGCTGATAGCTCACGGCTCCCAATGCTTGGCAATCAAACCTTGCAGCCGCTCAATATTAATTTTGGTGTGCAGTGGCAGGGCTTGAAAGCGCGTATGTTCTATGACCGTTACTATTCTAATTCGTGGCTCGCCTACGGACCAACCGTGACCGACAAACCGATTCCCAATAACTTCACCTCCTTTGGTGCCGACTTCCAATATGACATTAAACTGACCGAAAAACTTACGCTCACACCACGTATTAGCTATCTTCATCAAACGCCATGGCAGGCAAATAATCTATCATTACTGGATTCCAACAATTCAGCCTTTGGCTCGTTTTTTGACAAAACAGCGACGCGTACTCTTGGCAGCCTGACGCTTGCCGGTGATATTTTTCCAAGCCTTTTTGTGACCGTTGGCTTGGAGACATTTTTTGATTATGCTATTGCCAGCAGCCTCTCACCGCAATCTTCACTCTTCAATCGCCAGTTCGATGCCGCCGGAAATATCACCAGCGCAAGTAATACGGTCAATTATACCAACGTCGGCGGCTACGTGCAGGGCTTGTGGACCAATGACATCGTGAATGTCAACGCTGGTATTCGTGTTGACAAGTACGGCACAGTACCGATTGCTGCTGTGCCGTGGGTGGGATTGACCAAAGTGATTGGTGATTTTAACGCAAAATTGCTGTTCGGGCAAAACTTTCGTGCTCCCACGATTGAGAATATTCGCATCAATGCTGCGGTCAGACCGGAAATCACTACGGCACTTGAACTCCAATTAGGCTACCAACTCAGCTACAATATGCTACTCTCGGCAAACCTTTTCACTGTTTCGATTGCTAACCCGATTGTCTTTACGACCATAAACGAGCAGGAAAGTTACTTTAACTATCCCAGGACAGGCTCAAATGGCTTTGAATTGGAGTATTCTGTCAAAGATTTTTGGGGTTTTCTAAATCTCAATTACTCCTTTTACGTGGCAAGTAACAACCAAGTGCCGGAGTACACCGTTACGGGCAGGAACGATATATTGCTCGGTTTTGCGCAGCACAAAGCGACTCTCAATTCCAGTTTCCGTCTTTTCGACGACAATATTTCCATCAATCCTTCTGCAACTGTTCTCAGCGAACGCTTTGGCTTCGCTGGCACCGACGCAAGTGGTAATGCCGTCTTTCAGCGCATTGCTCCAGTGCTTCTTGTGAATGCTTTTTTCCAATGGCGTAATATTGCCACAATTCAGGGACTTGATGTTGGTATAGGCGCGTACGATATTTTGGGTACAAATTACACCTTTATCCAACCGTACACGGCGGGGACTCAGCCACTACCGGGACCATCGCGGGAACTTGTTCTTCGCGCTTCCTATACCTTTGCTTGGAATTAAGACATTTTGAAAGGAAATATCATGCTATCTCACCACAGAATTACAAAGCAGTTTCATATATCATCCGTAGCACGATTATTCGTGTTTCTGCTGTTCTTTTTCGGCACTGTCTTTGGGCATATTGCACCAATGCACGCACAAGATATGCCGATTTCCGTTCGTGTTCACGTCGCATTGCTCAAAAAAGTGTTCTCCTTCAATCGTAATCTTCAAAGTAAGCCCACACCGAAAGTTGTTATTGTCTTTACTGATGCTTCCGCAAGTGTGAAAGACGATGCTATGAAAGCATTTGGCGAAATCGGTATTCCCACAACCGCTCTCAAACTGGAACAGGCATTAAAATCTCTTGGCGAAGCAGATGTGGTCTATGTTGCTCCGGGAGCTGCCGCGATTCAAAAGGTCTGCGATGAGCGCGGTATTTTCACTATTACCGGTATTCCGTCCTTAGTAGAAACCGGTAAAGTTGCCATTGGCATCGGCGCAGAAGGCGGTAAGCCGAAGGTATATGTCAATGTATCGGTAACGAAGGCACAAAAACAGGAGCTTTCATCGGAGCTACTGCGCGTTTCAAGGGTATTTCAATAATTTTGGCGATAACTTTCGCGGCAGCTTTGCAGCAGGGGATATTCTCGTCAACACTTCGCACACACTATTCTTCAGCACCATGTTTACTACATTCAGTATTACCCGAAAGTTTGTCAGCCTTGTTGTCGTGCTGCTTCTGGCTGTATCGGTATTTATCGCAATCTTTGTGCCGGCACGTCAGGAACAGCAGATGCTGATGTCCATGAGTGAAAAAGCACAGATTGTCGCCACCGTTATAGCATCTAACATCGCACCGGCATTGGTCTTTGAAGATGCCACTACCATTAAGGCGAGTTTGGAAACACTCAAGAGCCTGCCGGATGCGCGATTTGGTTTTGTCTTCAATGCGCAGAAAGGCAGCGTTGCCGAATATGGAGCGCAGACAGCAGTCCAATACAAGTCGCAGATAGACGCGGAATTAGGCAAAGCAGCGCCGCAGGTACTGGGTGTGCAGGGAATGCTTATTGCCGTGGTGCCGATTGTCTCCAATGGCGCATCACAGGGAACCTTGGTCGTAGGATTTAGCACAGAGACGCTGGAAATGAATATTCGCCAGAGCCGTTGGGTGATGATAGGTATTGGCATGGCAATTTTGCTTGTGGGCAGTATGATTTTTGGATTTCTTACTTTGCAAATTGTCAAGCCGCTTCGTGCCCTAGCGCGGGCAGCACGCGAAGTGTCAGAGGGCAATATCAATGTTGAAGTTCAGGCTTCCACGACTGATGAAATCGGCGTTTTGGCTGGTGCGTTCAACATTATGATTACCAACATTCGCTCTTCGATGAGCGAAATTCAGCAAAGTGCTGATGCCGCACAACGCGCTGCACAGGAAGCGCATGAAGCAAGACAGGCATCGGAGGAGCAACAGGCATATCTTTCGGGCAATGTGCAAAGTATCTTGCTCGTGATGCAAAATTTTGCGCAGGGCGACCTAACAGCACACCTTGCTGTCAAAAACAATGACGCAATCGGTATGATTTCACGCGGTTTCAACGAGGCAGTTGCGAAGATTCGTAATCTCGTCGTGCAGGTGATTGAGGCTGTCCACGAGACCGCCAACGCAAGCAGTCATATTGCGGAAGTATCGCAAGCAATGGCAGAAGATATTCGTCATCAAGCGCGGCAGACAGGCGCAATTGCGAGTTTGATAGAGCGCATGGATACTATCACCGGACACAATGCTAATGAAGCTGCCCGCGCTGCCCGTGAGTCAGCCGAAGCCAGCGCAGACGCACAGAACGGGGGCGTGGTTGTTACCTCGACTATTCAAGGCATTACTACTATTGCGGGCGTGGTGGCGAAATCTGCTTCTACAATTGAGGCACTGGGTAAGTCCGGCGAACAAATTGGCGAAATTGTGCAGGTGATTGAAGAAATTGCCGACCAGACAAACCTTCTTGCTCTGAATGCCGCTATCGAAGCAGCACGCGCGGGCGAGCAGGGACGCGGCTTTGCTGTCGTTGCCGATGAAGTCCGCAAGCTCGCCGAGCGCACGCAAAAAGCCACAAAAGAAATTGCCACAACCATTCGCGTCATCCAGAGCGATACCAACGAAGCCGTTCGCGCCATGCACGAAGGCACACGCGAAATGGAGCGCGGCAAGACCTCCGCCGCACAGGCAGCCGAAGCATTGGAGCGCATTATCAACCGCACCAGCAACGTCGCGGACATTATTTCGTCAATGGCAGATTCCAGCAAAGAACAGACCGCAACAAGCGGTAACATCGTCAAAAATGTCGAGAATATTAGCGCTGTCACTGAGGCAGCAACATCTTCGACTGGTGAGATAGAGCGCACCGTGCAGACGCTTCAAGGATTGACCGATAATTTGCTCAATCTTGTAACGCGCTTCCAAACAGAGACGGGCGCTATGCCGCAACGCAAGGCATTATCCACATCGTCGTCGTCGTCGGCTGTAACTCGTTTATAGCTCTGCAATCAAATACTTTTCACACCTCCCATTACAAACCGCAACTCTGCATGGATGCAATTGAATTTTGGACAGTCTGCTCGGCAAACGGAATTGTTCTTGACCGTCGTCAAATGGACAATATCAACCGTTTTCACGACGAATTGGTAACATGGAATGAACGAATCAACATGATTTCGCGGACGGATGTTGAGAATATCTACGAGCGCCACATTTTGCACTCGCTTTCGATATTGAAATATGCTACCATTGCCCCGAAATCGCGCTGCATGGATGTCGGAACGGGCGGCGGCTTCCCCGGAATCCCGCTTAAAATCGCCCTGCCGGAGATTCGTATGTTGCTTGTGGATTCGATTGCCAAAAAGTCAAAAACGGCGGGGATGTTCGGGCAGCACACAGGCTTGCGGGATATTGCCGCAAAGACGATTCGCGCCGAGGCGCTTGCCGACAGTGCAGAATTTCGTGGTGTGTTCGATGTCATTACCGCTCGCGCCGTAGCGCCGCTTGTGCAGCTTATCTCGTGGGTGAAGCCGCTTTTGAAATCTGATGCGCAGATGCTTTTTCTGAAAGGCGGCGATTTGGAAGCTGAAATTTCCGAAGCGGTAAAGAAATTTCCTGCGCTTGCCGTAGAGGAGCACAGTATTGACCTCACTGGCGCACCGTGGTTCAAAAAACAGGATAAAAAATTGCTGGTCTGCCGCTTCAAACCGTAGGCTCAAGTGGTTATACATCCTATCTCTCGGTAGCCCAATGTCAGCGGTTAAGTTTTTACTTACCACTCGTTTTTCGTTCTTCGCTGACTGCAAATTTTTTTGCATATTTGCAGCGTTCTCTTCTTTGTTGATGTATCAACTGTTGTGTGATAGACATTTCTCTTGCATATAAACGATAATTCTTTCTATTTCATCATTCTAGCTTTACCAACTACGTTTATGACTACGTTGCAATTTACCGAAACACACGAGATGATTCGCCGCACTGCCCGCGAATTTGCTCAGGATGTAATAGCGCCTTCTGCTGTGGAGCGCGACTTGACCGGAGAATTTCCGCACGAGATTATTCGCCAACTCGGTGAATTAGGCTTTATGGGCATGATGGTCTCGCCAGACTGGGGTGGAAGTGGCTTGGACACTGTTAGCTACGCGATTGCAATGGAAGAAATTTGCAAAGTAGATGCAAGTGTCGGCGTGGTAATGTCGGTCAACAACTCGCTTGTCTGCTGGGCTTTGGAAAAATATGGCACGGACGAGCAAAAAGAGCGCTACTTGCGTCCTCTGGCAAGCGGTCAGAAAATCGGTGCCTTCTGCCTTAGCGAGCCTGGTGCAGGCTCGGATGCTACGCAGCAAGCTACTATTGCTGTACAACAAAACGGCAGTTGGGTGATTAACGGTGCAAAAAATTGGATTACCAATGGCACAACAGCAAGCATCTACCTTGTTCTTGCCCAAACCGACCGCGAAAAACGCCATAAAGGAATTACCTGCTTTATCGTTGAAGAAGATATGCCTGGCTTTGAAAAGGGTAAAAAAGAGGATAAAATGGGCATTCGCTCAAGCGATACGTGTTCACTCAGTTTCACCAATGTCAAAGTTTCCCACGCAACAAATGTACTCGGCGAAGTTGGTCGAGGCTTCAATATCGCGATGGAAATCCTGAACGGCGGACGCATCGGTATTGCAGCACAGGCACTGGGCATTGCGCAGGGTGCATTTGAGGCGGCTGTGAAGTATTCCAAAGAGCGCAAAGCGTTCGACCGACCCATTGCAGACTTGCAAGCGATTCAGTTCAAACTTGCCGAAATGTCGGTCAAAATCGAAGCCGCACGGTTGCTCATTCTCAAAGCCGCGACGATGAAAGATAACCACGAAAACATCATCAAAGCCGCTGCTCACGCGAAACTATTTGCTTCCAAAACAGCCGTAGAAGTGGCTCTGGAGGCTATTCAGGTGCATGGTGGTTATGGCTATGTGCGCGAGTATCTTGTGGAGCGCTTCTTGCGTGATGCGAAAATTACCGAGATTTATGAGGGAACAAGCGAGGTGCAGCACATCGTCATTGCCCGCGAAGTTCTCAAAGAAGCATAGAGCTATGAAAGCATAGATTTATGAAAGCATAAGAGCGGCGTAGGTGTAAAAATCTTCGCGCAAAATTCTGCTTGTTCAAATAAAACTCATTCTTATTTTCGTACAAAGCCGCATCGGTGCTGTACGCGGTAAGAATGAGTTTTTTCTATTATTATCGTCCTGTTTTTAGCTCCCTGATGATTCCTTCTATTCATACCGATATTGTGCGTTTCCCAAGTGGTACTCCTCACAGCGAAGTGAGTGCGGATGCGCGTTGCAGTCTCAAACGTGCAACTGCTGCACCGATGCTGATTATCCTGCACGGCTTCAAAGCATTTGCCCGATGGGGCTTTTTTCCGTACTTTGGGGAATACTTTGCGGATAAGGGCTTTTTGACGCTCACGGTGAATTTTTCGCTCAATGGCACACCACACCGCATACATTCTGACAGTGAGGAGTGTTCCGAACCGGAAAACTTTGCCCGTAATACGATTTCGCAGGAAGTCCGTGATGCGGAAACGATTGTGCGGGCGGTCGTCGAGGGAAATTTTGATACGCAAGCACCTATCTTTGCCGAGCAACTCCGCAAACGCTGGAATGGAGACATCTTCGTACTGGCTCACTCACGAGGTGGTGCAAGCGCGTGGGTGCTGGGCGAGAGATTCGAGGAAATCAAGAAAATTGCAGCACTCGGCACTATTGCACGGCTCGACCGCTTTACCGATCGTGCCAAGCAGGAATGGCGCAAAAACGGTTTTTTCGCGGTACAAAATGCACGGACTGGTCAAGAACTCAGGATTGATGCGGGGTACTTGGATGACATTCAGGTAAATGCTGCACATCTTGAGCCTCTGCAAACGATTACGCGCTTGAGGCAAGCCCTCCTTCTCGTTCATTGTGACCAAGATTTGACCGTACCCATTGCTGAAGCCGAAACGCTCTACAAAGCAGCCCTAGAAGCCAAGTGCAACGTGCATTGGGAGACAATACCCCAAACGGCTCATACGTTCGGTATCTCGCACCCAATGACCCGCGAACAAGCCGCAAAGTCGGCTTTTGTCAAAACTCTTTCTCTCTTGGAGAAATTTTTTTATGAGTAATCGTCATACACAAAAGTTTTATTTCATACTTCTTGCTCTCATTTTGGCAAGTTGCGAGCTTATTGTGCTCAAAGAGACCACCCCACAAAAAATCGCCATTCCTAGCGACCAAAACAGTCCGCAAGGTGTCGTTTACGTGTTCAAAACTGAAATTGACAGCGCTAATGTGCAAGGCGCAATGAAGGTGATGGCAAGCGACGATGAGCGCCCGCTTCTGGCAATCGAAAAGCTGGACTTGCAGGACGAAATAGCGCGACTAGGAAGAATGATGACGAAAAAAGCCTTGACCCGTATGCAGATAGACACTGTATCGCCTGTGCGCCAGCGCCTTCGTGCAGAATTTGGTTATCTCAAAGAGTTTACGTTCGTGACCGTGCGCATTGATAGCCTTTGGTACATTTCTAAGGTGATAGAATAATTCTGCGCGTTGCACAAAGTGCTCTAATCCTCACTTGTTGCGAGTTCCTCGTGCTGCTCCCAGACGTTGCCGGAGTATTTCTCCAAAAGCGTAATTGCTTGTAACGTGATGGCATCGCAGACTGCATATCCTGAGGGCGATAGCGAGAGGTGCTGGGGTGTATCTATGAGCAAATTGTCCTTTGTAAATTCTGCAATAAGCGGTGCAAGCGCTGTCTCCACATCAATCCCGAAATCCCGCATAAAATCTGCCTTGCGAATCCCACGCGCACGCAGTTCCAAAAATGCCCGCTCGAACATCTGCTCTTTTTCTGACAGCAACTCACTATTCGTGAGGGGAAGCTCGCCCCCGCGTACACTATCGGTATAACGCTTCAGGCTGCGCACGTTCCAATAACGCATAAAATCTGTCTTCTCCCCATTTTTAACAGAAATATAACCATGTGCCGATGGTCCCAAGCTCACGTATTCATCACCTTGCCAGTAGATGCAGTTGTGGCGGCAGACTTTCCCATTTCTCGCAAAGTTAGAGACTTCATACTGCACGAAACCATGTTCCGCCAAAAAATCAATGCCCCACGCGTACATCTCGGCATCGCGCTCTTCGTCTTGCGGACGGACTTCGCCACGTTGCAGCATGGCATTGAGCGGTGTACCTGGTTCAAAGATGAGGCTATACGCGGAAATATGGTCGGTCTGCAAACTAACGGCGGTTTCGAGATTGCGCTGCCAATTGGCAAAGGATTGGTTCGGGAGGGCAAACATCAGGTCGAGATTGATATTCTCAAACCCCGCTTCACGACTGAGGCGAATGGCATCAATCGCTTCGTCTTGAGAATGAATGCGGCTTAAAAACTTCAAATCCTCTGCAAAAAAAGACTGTACACCGTAACTAAGGCGGTTGATACCCAAAGTGCGGTAGGCTTGCAGCGAAGCGGGCGTGATTGTCCCCGGATTGCACTCCATTGTCCATTCGGCATCAGCAGCAAAGGTAAAATACTTGTGCAGGCGTGTAAGAATGCGGTCTAACTGTTCGGGAGAAAGCAAAGACGGCGTTCCGCCACCAAAAAAGAGCGTGTCGAAATGACGCTTGGATGCTGGGAGCGTCGAAGCCCGCAGGTCAATTTCGGCAAGGAGCGTTTCGACAAATTCCCCGATGAGATTGGTCGTTTCGAGCGAGTAAAAATCACAGTAAATGCACTTTTTTTCGCAAAAGGGGATGTGGAGGTATAAACCAAGCATGAGTACGCTTATTTCCCAAGCAGATGATACGCCACGTTCAGAAGTTTTTCTTCCTCGAAGTGGTTTGCTTGGAGCTGCATTCCAATCGGTAGCCCGTTTGTGCTTGTTCCCGTTGGAACGCTTATTCCCGGAACACCACCTAAATTCGCCGATACCGTGAAAATATCCGCAAGGTACATTGCAAGCGGGTCGGCAGACTTTTCGCCAATTTTGAATGGCGGCGTGGGCGCGGCAGGCGTGAGAAACACGTCGGCATCCTTGAACATTGCTTTGTAGTCGTTGTAGATAAGGCGGCGTACTTTCAGTGCTTTGGTGTAATATGCGTCGTAATAGCCGGAGGAAAGCACGTAATTGCCAATCATAATCCGTCGCTTCACCTCAGCACCGAAGCCTTGCGAGCGGGTTTCCGTGGTCACTTCGCCATCTGCACCGATTTTGCGCGAGCCGTAGCGAACGCCATCATAGCGTGAAAGATTGGACGAAGCCTCTGCTGTAGCGACGATGTAATACGTCGGAATAACTGCCGACATATATTTCATTTCGTGGGTTATCACTTTTGCGCCGAGTGCTTTCAAGCGCTCTAGCGTTTCACGATAGACGCGCATCACCTCTGCATCGCATCCGGCAAGCTGCTCATCGGGCAGCGTGGCAACGGTGAAAGATGCAGGAAGCGGCTTTTTAAGCGACGGCAGTGTATGCTGCTGTGTGTGGTGTGAACTTGTGGCATCGCGCTCGTCGTGCCCATTGAGAGCATCGTAGAGCAGGGCTACATCTTCAACGCTTTCGCCAAATTGCCCAATTTGGTCAAGGGAAGAACCATACGCCACCAAGCCATACCGTGACACGCGCCCGTAGGTAGGCTTCAAACCAACCGTGCCGCAGAATGCAGCCGGAAGCCGCACAGAACCGCCCGTGTCCGAGCCAAGCGCCGTGTGACACATTTCTGCTGCCACAGCCGCCGCAGAGCCGCCCGACGAACCGCCGGGAACGTAGTCCGTATTAGCAGGGTTACGCACGACACCAAAGGCAGAATTTTCATTCGACGAACCCATCGCAAATTCGTCCAGATTTGCTTTCGCCACAATCACCGCACCCACGCTTTTCAGGCGCTCAATGACGGTTGCGTCGTAAATAGGGACAAAATTTTCGAGAATTTTCGAGCCGCAGGTCGTTCGCACCCCTTTTGTAGAGATATTATCCTTCACCACCACCACCATACCCTCAAGCGCACGTACCGTGCCGTCTTGGAAGCGTTTGTCGCTTTCGGCAGCCTGTGCTCGTGCTTCGTCGGCATTGACAGTTAGGATGGCATTAATGCTAGGGTTTTGGGCTTCGATAGTCGAAAGAAATTGCTCCAAAGTAGCGGCACACGTGGTTTTGTTGGCTGTGCGGTCTGCGCGAAAGGCTGTGTAAGATTTCATGCGTGAAGGATGATTGAAAACGGATAAGACGAATTGGGCTGATACTTACGGGTTTTTGGGGTCAACGGCAATAGCATTCTCAGCGGGACGAATAACCACTGTCGGCGCTTCGGATGGCACTTCTGTTTCTGGGGAGGGCATATTACCTGCCAGAGATGCCTCGGAGTGTGCTTCAAATGGAGTTTGTGCGACTTCGCCCTGTCCAGAAAGAGGTTCTAAACTGCGTTCAAACATTGGTAGCGATGGAGTATCAGAACTCGTTTCGGGCTGTTTCTGCACAAGTTCATCCACCTCATCCGCCATAGCGTTCATATTGCGCTGAAATTCAGTCTGTGCCTTGCGCAGTTGCGCCATGCCCTTGCCGAATGACCGTGCAAGTTCAGGCAATTTTTCCGGTCCGAAGAGCAGTAAAATTGCCATCACAATAAGCAGAAGTTCGCCGCCACCAACGTCAAACATGGTTTTGAAGAAGTGTTGAGTTTTGAATGCTGAGTTTTGAATCGCAGAAAATGAGTGTTTTTCTTACGCTTCTTTTTTTTCTTTTTCATCGTCGGTAGAAGCGGCTTTTTTGAATTCCTTGATGCCGGAGCCAAGCCCTTTCATCAGTTCAGGAATTTTATTATAGCCAAAAAGCAAGATTACCAAGAAGGCAATCACGAGGATTTCGGGTGTTCCTAAGCCAAACATAGTGGTAGAGTGAAAAGTGAGAAAAGAAAATTCAGAGAGAACAACACCAGCGGTCTGTAAACGTTACGCTTTTGCTGCTTCCATATCAGCCTCTTCCGGGGCTATCGTGGCATTTGTCGCAGGCTGCGCGGCAATTTGCGCCAATTTTTGTTTTACATCGTCTTCGAGGTGAGCCAAGAGTTTTGCATTTTCTTTCAGAATAATACGCATTGCGTCGCGCCCTTGAGCACGTTCATCGCGGTAGCTAAACCAAGAGCCGCTTTTGGCAATGATTTTGTGCTCAAGCGCAAGGTCAATCATATCGCCGAGTTTGGAAATACCTTCGTTATAAAGAATATCAAACTCAACTTCTTTGAATGGAGGAGCGACTTTGTTTTTTACAACTTTAATCTTGACGCGATTGCCAACCGTTACATCACCTTCTTTAATCATATCCTTGCGGCGAATGTCCATGCGCACCGAAGCATAGAATTTAAGGGCATTTCCACCCGTAGTCGTTTCGGGATTGCCGTACATTACACCGATTTTTGAGCGGAGTTGGTTAGTAAACATCACCGTTGTTTTCGATGCACCGATAGCAGCGTTCAGTTTACGCATTGCCTGTGACATGAGGCGAGCGTGCGAACCCATTTGTGCATCACCCATATCGCCTTCAATCTCGACACGCGGCGTGAGTGCTGCTACGGAGTCAACAATGATAACATCAATAGCACTGGAACGAACGAGTGTTTCGACAATTTCAAGCGCCTGTTCGCCAAATTCCGGCTGCGCAAGCAGCAAATTGCTCAAGTCCACACCCAAGCGGCGTGCATACTGCACATCCAGTGCATGCTCAGTATCAACAAATGCCGCCACCCCGCCATTTTTCTGCGCTTCAGCAATAATGTGCAAGCAAATCGTGGTTTTACCCGACGATTCGGGTCCGTAAATTTCGATAATCCGTCCGCGTGGTACGCCGCCAATACCAATGGCATTATCCAGCGAAATACAACCCGTCGAGATAGCGTCAATCGGCACAACAACCTTATCGCTCAGGCGCATAATTGAGCCTTTGCCGTGGTCTTTTTCGATTTGGTCCATTGCCGCTTGAATTGCCTTCTTACGAGCTTCTGCGGGACTGACAACGTCATTCTTATCAGCTTTGGAAGCCTTCGTTGTTTCTTTTACGGACTCTTCTTTTTCTTTAGCCATTGTACTACCTCTTCAGGGGAAATCGTGGTTGTGCCACTTGGGGCGAGAAACGTTTTTAGAATGAGTGTAAATTAACATAAGTTACCGTTTCCGACAAGTTTTTCGCTTGGAGGGGCTTGAAATGAAGACGGCGCTCCAAAAATTCGGCACTTATGAGCGCGAAATTAGGATTTTTGCAAAAAAAATGTATATTAGTTGATATATCAACTATTGTTGCTTTTTCAAGGAGTTATTATGCACACAGTATTGTTTCATCCTGTTATCGTTCTCGCGGCACGGCTGGTGCTGGGTTCAGTCTTTGTTATCGCTGGTGTTGAAAAAATTGTCAACCCGAATGCGTTTGCAAAGGCAATCAACAATTATCAAATGGTTCCTTTTGCTGCATTGAACGTCATGGCACTCGTTTTACCGTGGTTGGAGGTATTGACGGGCGTATTCCTCATATTTGGCATTCGCCTTCGGGCAAGTTCCGCTCTCGTCGGAGCGATGCTGGTGGTGTTTTTGATTGCCATCGGAAGCGCTATGGCACGCGGGCTGAGTATTGAGTGCGGCTGCTATTCTCAGGGCGGTGGCGGCGAAATTGTCGGCTGGAAAAAAGTGTTTGAAGATATTGCGCTGCTTCTGCTGGCGGTGCAGATATTCTGGGCGGCAACAAAAAATGATATTTTACCGTTTTCGTTTGAGTCTATGCGCCAGCCGCAGAGCGCTTTGTCGGAGGAGCCGCTATAATCTGTTCGGGATGGGTTTAGATTTGACAAGCAAGAGGTTACTTTGAAAACAAGAAATTATATGGCAAGAAGAGACAATTGATATGGGGGCAAACGTTATGAAAGACTGATGTTTTCCCCCATTGCTTTCTGTGGGATTCCGTATATTGCACCTTTCTAATGGTACCAACGATGCCGTAAAACTACATCCATTCTCGCATTTCAGTCATGTACACCATTCAACTTCCTAATTTTCACGGTCCTTTCGACCTTCTGCTTTTTTTTATTAAGCGCGACGAACTCAACATTCATGATATTCCTATTGCACGGATTGCGAATGAATTTTTGGAATACACGCGGATTATTGAACTGCTTGATTTAGAGCTTGCCGGAGAATTTCTCGTCATGGCTTCGACGCTTATGCAGATTAAAGCGAAACTTCTTTTGCCGGAGGAGAAAAAGGAAGGTGAGGATGGACAAGTTGAAGAAGACCCCCGCGCAGAACTGGTGCGGCGCTTGCTGGAGTACAAACGCTATAAAGAAGCCGCAGAAGAGCTTCAAACAATGTCAGAATCGCAGCGCTACATTTATTATCGTCAATTTTTTGAGGCAGACAGCAAGGATGACCCCGCTACAAACGACGAGCTTGCGCACTTAACGCTGTTCGACCTTCTGGCGGCATTTTCACGAGCATTGCAGAAAGCTCCAAAGGCTCCCACGCCGCATACTATTGAGCGCGAACCCGTGACGATAGAAGAGCAAGCCGCGCTCATTATGGCACTCTTCGCCTACCGCGACGAAGTACCATTCTCAGAACTGGTAAATGGCACAGACCGCTCTACGCTTGTTGTTACCTTCCTTGCACTCCTTGAGATGATGCGCAGTCACAATCTCACAATACGCCAGCACGAACAATTTGAAGAAATCATTCTCTGCAAACCCTCCACTGACGGCGAGGGCACACCCACAGAGCCACATACACCAATGACCACGCCGGAAGCAGGAAGTACGGATGACAGCATAAGTAGTCTCAAGGAGCTAAAACAGCGTGAACGTGGCGGTCAAAGCCCTATGCTTCGGGCAACCACCTCGCTTGATGTTACCTCCTTGGAAGCAACAACAAAGGCTGCAAGCCAAGTGCAGCCACTCGGTACGAACTAGAAAGTATAGAAATCAAAAAAAAACGCCGCAGTGTGCTGTATCTGCAACGATACCAAGCATTCTTCGGCGCTTTTTTGCTCAGATTTTCGCGTCAGACGCGCACTGTCGCTTCACCTTCGATAACAACTTCACCTCTGCTATTTGTTCCGATGATTTTTAGGGTTACAATCGGCTTCCCTTCTACGATTGAAGCCACTTCTACGCTTGCTGTTACTTCGTCGCCAATAAAGACTGGACGCAGAAATTTCACCGTCTGCCCCATAGCAATAGTACCCTCGCCCGGCAAATCCATGCCGATAACGCCTGAGAAGAGGCTTGCTACGAGTGCTCCATGCACAACGCGCTGCTTGAAAATGGTATTTTTCGCATATTCAGCATCAAGATGAATTGGGTTTTTATCAAGAGAGATTGCGGCAAATTGTTTTACGTCCTCTTCCGTAAAGGCTTTGGTAACACTGGCTTTATCGCCGACTTTAACTTGTTTTGGCATGATACATAAAGGGAATGGTGGGGAAAAACTGGGAAGCGGTAAAAAATACTTTGAGTGCTGAGTCTGAATGGATGAAACGTAGAAACGTTCCTGCTACTCAAGGCTCAACACTCAAAATGAAGGAACAAAATTTAGACCTTCGAGCGCTCTAAAATCCAGCTCGAAATAGCCGGAGCAACGTACTTCTGCGACTGACCGCTCATAAATACGCCCACGTGTCCGCCCGGGAACTCTACCATTTGCTTGTCTTTCGAGCCAACAGCATCATAAAGAGGCTTTGCGCACTCCGGCGGAACGAGGTGGTCTTGTGCGGCATAAATTGAGAGAACGGGCATTGTTACTTTCTTGAAATCTACTTTGCGCCCGTCAATGCTGTATTCATTTTTCGAGAGTTCATTGCCGATAAACACGCGCTTGGTGTATTCGCGGTACGCCTCGCCGGGCTGACCGGGGCTATCGAACAGCCAGCGTTCCATGCGGAGAAAGTTTGCCACTTTTTCTTTGCTATCCATGATATTGACAAAGGTGTGGAATTTTTGGAGGCGTTGCATGGGCTTGACCATGAGGAAGCCTGCATTCATCACCTCGCCGGAGATAGTACCGACGGCATCGGCAATAGGGTCGGGGTTTACGTGTTGTGCCCATTTGAACATCAGGCTGTCAGGGATGTTGAACTCGAACGGCGTTACGACCGTGATAAGATTGCGTATTTTTTCAGGGAAGAGTGCAGAATAGATGAGTGCGCTTGTGCCGCCCTGACAAATACCGAGTAAATTCACGCTTGGCTGACCGGAGGCTTTGCGCATATAATCAATGCAAGAATCAAGATAATCTACATAATCGCCGACTTCACGGTAGCGGTCGGCGCGTGTCGGGTAGCCCCAATCTATTGTGTAAACATCTAGACCGGCATCCATCATTTTTTTGACAAAACTTTTGTCCGGTTGCAAATCCAGAATGTATTCTTTATTCACCACCGCAAAGTTGAGCAGGAGCGGCACTTTGCAGGTAGCTTTGGGGTTAGGGTAGTGATAGAGCTTGATTTTGCCGCCATCCACATCCAGTACCTTCACGCGGGGCGTTTGCCCAACGGACAAATCATCTTCGGTCATTTCTTTCAGATGCTGCAAGCCTCGGACAACCTTGCTGCTCATCTCGGTCATATCTTTCATAAACTGTCCGGGGTCGAGAAACGGAATTGAGCGCTTATCGGTAGTTTTTGCGCTGCCGTTCATTCCTGTTGTTTGTGCCATAGTGCGGCTCCATTGGGAAATTAAGTTAAAATATCTGGTGGGTTATTGGGTTTCAATTTAAGGACTGCCAAGTTCCTGTTATGCCTTTGACGATATGCACGGTTGTCTGGGGCGTTACGGCATCTGTGCGGCGTTTTACGCGCTCAAATCGGCGTTCCAAGTGCTCTAAACGAGCATTGATTTCTTGAAGCATCGTATTTGCCTGTTCCTGCCCGGAAAGAATTCTTTCCAGCAGCGTCAGTATTCGTTGCCCTTGTTCTTCAGTCATGGGAGTAGAGAGGTTACAGGTGAAATGGAATGTTTGGTTGTAAAAAAGAAACGGGCGTATTGTTGATGAACCGGGTACGTTATGGAAGGCAGTTTCGCTAAACACAGGTCTTATACGCCAATATAAAAAAAAACCTGACAATTCGTTACGATTGTCAGGTGAAAAATGTTTTTCTTTGCTTAAAGTCTGCAAAGCGCTTCAATACGTGTGCTTTATGTCTTACTTTTTAGCTGCGGGTTTCTTTGCCGGGGCTTTTTTAGCAGGTGCTGCTTTTGCTGCCGGAGCTTTTGCTGCGGCTTTCGGCGCAATCGTAGCAACGGCGGCTTTCGGTGCGGTTTTGGAAGCAGCCGCTTTTGCTGCGGGCTTGCCGCCAAGCGTCTCGATTGCTTCTTCCTGCTCGGCAAGTTTGCGCTCCAAACGGCGTACTTGCGTTTTGAGGAAGTGAATGGATTGGTATGCTTCGTCTAGTTCGGAGCGTGTCGCAATCGGGAGTTCGCTAATCATCAATTCAATAAATTTGTCAGTCTGTTCTTTTACGCGAGCACCGGAAACCGAGAGCTCGCCTTGCAATTTGGCATATTCATCTTTGTTGAAGAGAATATCAAATGCTTTTTCGCTGGAACCAACAAAGATGTGGAAGAACTCGTCAAAGGTGCGCGGTGCTTTTTCTGCTTTTGCTTGTTCAATGATATATCCTGTCATGTTCGTCAAGGCATCTTTACCGGTCGAAAAGACCATTTGCTGCATTTTGCTGTAATGGGCGGCAAAGAGAACGTAGGATTTGAGCATTTCCTGAAGCAATTCAATCATAACGCGGTCGCGTCCGAAGAAAACCATGTTGGTAAGCGGGTTGACAGGCTTTTGCATATTGTCAATCATCTTCACATACATTTTCGCCGCTTCATCCACATTACCCGAAGCGAAGGCGGACATAGCTTTGGTGGACATTTGGGTAATATCACCAACGCTTGTGCCGGCAATCTGACCGACATCACCCAAATACTTGACAAGAGTGTTGATTTGGTCGGTAAATTTTTTCATGGTCTCCTCAGCAGGGAAACTGAAGGTTTGCGAGATGATTTTATTGTATTCATCAAGGCTAAGATATTTCTGGAGCATTTCCGCAGTCAAGCCCGTGTCTTGAGCCATTTTGATAACAGGCGACATCAGCTCGGAAAGTTTGAAATAGGTTTGTGCCATGTTGGTAAGATTATTCACCGCACCCACGACTACGCTGCCGTTGTTGACCATATCCGACATTGCAGCCGGAACCCTGCCCATAGCACCCATCCATGAGCCGTACAGATTTTTCCATGTATCATAGAGCGATGTGATATTGCCCATGAAAGCAGGCATACTGGCAAGATTACCAATGCTGCCGAGATTGCCGATATTCGGAATCATGTTGAACGGGAAGGAGGATGCTTGCTTTGCGTCGTCGCCCATACCACCGATATTCGCAAATCCGGTGAAGGAGCTACCGGTATTGCTGAGTGTTGTTGCCACAGTGCCCGCAAGATCACCAAACATCGTCGAGATATTATTTGTGATGTTGTTTGGTAGCACTTCGCCTGCTGCATCTGCTGCTTTTTTGACGACTTCCATTTGCATATTGAGGAGGTCGGTAAAGATATTGCCGCTTGTAGTAGCCATGGAAAACTCCGTAGGAAAAAGAAAATGTTAAACAAAATTTGAGTTGTTTTTCAAGTGCAAATCTACTAAATCAAGCCGATGCACAAGCGAAAAAAAGCAATAATGAAAATTATTTCATTATCAATTCAGAAAGTTGATATGTCAACTATTGATATTTCGACTGTTGACACAAACGGCAAGTAATTTTTGATTTAACTAATCGGCTGGTGTAGTGTAGATAAATTTATGAACGATACGTTTGCAAGTTTTGACACACAAGTCATTTAAGGTAACAATGTCTATGCAAGATTCAGAGTATGCAGATATAGGCAGCATAACCATTAGCGTTAAAGATTTGGTTTCGACAAGTACATCTCAATCAGATAGTAATGCCAAACATCATAGTCATCAGGCAAAAGCACCCCCAGAAGCAAGCAATTCCGCCATTTGCGGAAGCAACGCATGAAGCGACGGCACAACAATATTCGCTTCATCCTGCAAAAAACCGCCAACCAGAATCGTTCGCACTCCGGCGGCACGCCCCGCCTCTGCATCGGAGCGGCTGTCTCCCAGCATCCACGACGCAGCAAAGTCTATTCCCCAGCGTTCATGCGCTTCCAAAAGCATTGCAGGACCGGGCTTGCGGCGGCTTCCCGCCATAATATCGCCACAGCAACCGCTTCTGGACGATAAATCGCGCTCTCCGGCAAAGTATATGTCGTCGAAACCGCTTCCCGTCTCGTCTTTGAAGCGTTCCTGCATCCGAGCATGAATCTCCGCAAGGTCGTCTTCGGTCATCAAACCTTTGCCAATTCCCTGTTGGTTTGTCACCAAAATTGCGAGAAATCCTGCCTCTTTTACCATCCGAAACAACGGAAAAATGTCCGGCAGGAAGACGAAATCTTCTACGCTCGTCACATAGCCGCCCATAATACGCTGATTGACAATGCCATCGCGGTCGAAAAAGAAGGTCTTGCGAAGAGGAGTGTTCATTGTTGTATAGAAAATATCGGCAGTTTAGTCCGGCGTTTTTTCATCCACATCAAACATTGTGCGAATCGGTTCCAAATGCCGCACAAATACTTGTAGCGCGAGGATAAATACAAAGAATGTAAATGGCGCAATGGCATCGCAGCGAACCTGCATAAACGACCGCACGAGTGGCTCTGGCGCAGTGTACATCAGCACGGGTGTTGCAAGTGCGCCCGTCATCACGCCCACATAGAGATTACGCCGAATCACAAAATACCCCGTCAACCAGCACAGCGCAAAAATAACAGCAGGAACAATATTAATCGCCAGCATCACGCCCGCCACAAGCGACAAGCCGCGCCCATAGTGCTGTACATTGCGAAAGACCATGTTGTAATTATGCCCCAAAATGGCAAAAAATCCCGTGAGCGCAGGGGCAATAAACGTGTCCACACCGCTAAGACTCACGCCGAGAATCGCACCTACCTTGACCGCAAGAAAGCCTTTTGCGGCATCAATAAGCGCAACAAGTAGCTGCGTCCGAAGGAGTTTTTGTCGTTCCCAAAGGTATTGGATAGTAGCATTGTGAGGCGCTGCGTCAATATCGCTTGTTTCAAGACTGGTACGTCCTATCGCCCGCGCAAAAAGATACGCAGTCGGGAAAGAACCGATAAGATAGCCCAGCGCCATGCAGAGTAATTGTACACCAAGAGGCATAATGTTGTGAAGAATAACGAAGAAAAAGAATAACAGAGCAAGGATTAGAGCGCTGTCGAAGAGAATTCGGGAAGTGAAAAAGGCTTAATACTGTGCGCTCGCCCTGTGGTCTCGTCCACCTCCAGCACAACACCCGATATTCGCGTCTCTCCCTCGCCAAGCTCGTATTTATGAGCTGTTTGAAGGAGAAAACGATTAAGCGCCACATCAATCTTCATGCCCAACACTGACACAGAAGGACCGGTCATGCCAACATCGGTAATATAAGCAGTTCCGCCCGGCAGTATCTGCGCATCGGCGGTTTGGATGTGCGTGTGCGTTCCCAGAACGGCACTAACGCGCCCATCCGCATAGTAACCAAGTGCCATTTTTTCACCGGTTGCTTCGGCATGAAAATCCACGATGGTAACATTTGTTTCTGCTGCAACGGCTTCAATGGCTGCGTCCAGCGCTTTGAACGGGCAGTCTATGGTCTGCATATACGTCCGCCCTTGCACTTGAATCACACCCACGCGAAAGCCGTTTGCTATGGTCACCACCACAACGCCACTTCCGGGGTTTTCTGCCGGATAATTATGCGGACGCAGCACACGCGGCTCGTTCACAAGAAGCGGTCGGGATTTCCAATTTTCCCACACGTGGTTGCCCGTCGTAATGACGTGGACGCCCGCTTGGAAAAGCATTGTCGCCTCGCGCTCACTCAGCCCCTTGCCATCAACAATATTTTCACCATTGACAATAATGCCATGTGGCAGATATTGGGTAGCAAGCGCCGGAAGTGCTTTCAAGAGTCCATTCAAGCTAGTTTGCCCGACGACATCACCGATAAAAAGGAGTGTAAGCATAAAAAGCGTCTTATCATTTGTTATTGGTACGTCAACGTTTGTTGACAAGATAAATTCCGGCAAGGATAATTACAATGCCGATGAAATGGAGCACCGAAAGATGCTCACCGTCCAGCAAGCCCCACGCCATCGCCACAACAGGAATCAAATATGTGACCGAAGAGCTAAAAACAGGACTGGAAATCTGGATAAGCCGCGTGTACAGCGCATTACTAAGCGCCGTTCCCAAGACCGATAGCGTAATGATACTCGTAAGCGCCACGCTAAACATAGGCTGCGTCTGTGCTAGTGGCAATGCGTCGGTAAAAAAACCGCTCAAAATTAAGTACGGCAAAAAAAACAGCGTCATGCCAAAGAGCGCAAGGCTATTGATGGTCAGCGACGGAACACCTTTCAGATAACGACTGATGAGATTGGCATTCATGCCGTAGCATATTGTTGCCACTACCGGCAAAAGCGCATACCATGAGGTTTCGCCCGGAGCAATTTCACCTCGTGCCGCAAGCACAAGTGCTACTGCGCCAAGAAAACCGATAAAAACACCGATTGTTTGTGCTCTGTTCGTGTGCACTTTGAAAATGAACACCCCCAAAAGCAGTGTTGAAATTGGTGTTAGGGAATTAAGTAGTGCCCCAGTGGAACTGTTAATATGTTTCTGCGCTGTTGTGAAAAGTATTGCCGGAATAGCATTACCAAGCGCTCCGCAGAGCAAAAAGTACGGGATAAGGCGCTTATTCTCAAGCGAGAGTAGCGCACGCATGGCAAATGGTGCAAGCAATACGCCGGAAATAGCCACACGCAGCGCGGCTACTTGCATGGGCGTAAAGACAATAAGCCCGCGCTTCATCAGGATAAAAGAACTTCCCCAGATAAGCGAGAGAACGGCAAGAAGAATAAACGGTAATGCAGGCGATGGTTTTGATTCCATGAAGGTCTTTGGTGGTGACTAAAAAACGAGCTACGCGTCTTCCCCGCGTACAATCTGCTCTCGAATGAGATACTGCCCTGTTCCTGTGGAAGAATTTTTAACAAGCATTTCGCCGAGCAAGCCCATTGAAATAAGCTGTACGCCGACAATAATAAGCAAAATGCCGAAGAGTACCAGTGGGCGATTAGAAAAATACGTCAGCCCCATGAACCATTCCACAGTGAGCGTTGTCTCTATGCCCAGCCCAACAAGCAGCATAATTGCGCCAATCGCACCAAAAAGATGTAAGGGGCGCTTGATGTATTTGGTAGTAAAAACGACAGTGAGGAGGTCGAGAAAGCCTGTAACAAAGCGCTTTGCACCGAACTTCGATACTCCGAATTTGCGGGGATGATGCTGCACGGCAATTTCCGTCACTCTGAAGCCTTCCCAGTGTGCCAGTGCAGGGATGTAACGGTGCATATCCCCATAGATTTGGAGGGATTTCACAACCTCGCTCCGATACGCTTTCAAGCCGCAATTAAAGTCGTGGAGCGTAACACCGCTCATTTTGGAAGTTACAGCATTGAACAGTTTAGACGGCATGGTCTTGTGCCAGGGGTCGTAGCGCTTTTTCTTCCAACCACTTACCAAGTCAAAACCTTCCTCCAACTTAGCGCAAAGAGCCGGAAGTTCGTTCGGGTCGTCCTGCAAGTCAGCATCCATCGTTATTACGATGTCACCTTCTGCCCGTGCAAACCCGACCGCCAGTGCAGCCGACTTGCCGTAATTTCGGCGAAAGCGAATAGCTTGGAAGCGAGGATTTGCAGCATGAAGTTCCTTCAAGACTTGATAGGAAGCGTCCGTGGAGCCATCGTCTATGAACAGTACTTCGTAGGAATCGTGCGAAAGAGCGCTAAGAATAGTTTCCAAGCGAGAAGCAAGCTCACGCAAGGATTCTTCCTCATTCAGAAGCGGGACAATAACAGAAATTTTCAGAGAGCGCATGAATTCAGGGAGAGTGAACAAAGAGAGTCATATAGAAACAGCTTTGTACTTGAAACACACAACCCCTCGTTTATCACGTGGACAAACGAGGGGAATGGTGCGTAGCAGAAGCGTTTAACAATGACGTTAATTCTGGCGCAATTTTTCGCGCTCACGCTCAATCAGAACGCGGCGTAAAATCTTGCCGGAAGCCGATTTTGGAATTTCTTGAACGAACTCGACTTCGCGTATTTTCTTGTAGGGCGCGACTTTTTCAGCGATATAATCCATAATTTCCTGCTCGTTAATTTCACCTTTTTTCACGATGAACGCTTTCGGGTTTTCGCCAGCTTCGTCGTCGGGGACGGGAATTACAGCAGCATCAGCAATAGCAGGATGCCCAATAAGTAAGCCTTCAAGCTCTGCCGGAGCTACTTGATAGCCTTTGTGCTTGATGAACTCCTTGAAGCGGTCAACCACGTAGAAGTAGCCATCGTCGTCCACGTAACCAACATCGCCCGTATGCAGCCAGCCGTTTTTAAGTGTGCTTGCCGTCGCTTCGGGGTTGTTCAGATAGCCCTTCATCACGTTTGCACCTCGGAAACAGAGTTCACCATTTTGATTTGTCCCAAGTTCTTCGCCCGTGATAAGGTCAACGACTTTGCCTTCCAAATTCGGCACAAGCGGACCGACGGACGCAATTTTAATTTCCCGAAGCGGCGTATTCATGTTTGTTACGGGCGAGGCTTCTGTCATACCGTAGCCTTGCTTGACCACGCAGCCGATACGCTGCGCACAAAGTTCGGCAATCGGCACGGACATAGCAGCCGCACCGGATGTGATAATTTTCAAGCTGGAAAGGTCGTATTTGTCAATAATCGGGTGCTTTGCAAATGCCAACATGATTGGCGGAGCGACGAAAAAGTTTGTTACTTTGTATTGCTGAATAATGCCCAAAACTTGCTCAAGGTCGAAACGCGGCACGGAGACTACTGTTCCACCGACGGCAAGCGCTCCATTGAGCAAACCCGTCATGGCGTAGATATGGAAAAAGGGCAACACAGCAAGCATGACGCTTGTTTCATTCAATTGCTCAAGCGGGATGAATTGGAGAACGTTTGTCGTCAGATTGTGGTGCGTGAGCATTACGCCTTTGGGTAAGCCCGTTGTACCGCTTGAATAGGGCATCACAACGACATCGTTTTTGACATCGTACTGAATTTCCGGCAACGCTCCATCACCTTTCATGAGTTCCGACACGGGCGTTGCACCTTCGCCCTCGCCCAGTACGAATACTTCCTGCAAGCCCGCACGCTTGGCTGCTTCGACAGCATGAGCAAGGAATAGTGGAACAGTAACAAGAAATTTTGCGCCTGCATCCTTGAGTTGGTGCGTCAGTTCGTCCACCGTGTAAAGCGGGTTGATAGTCGTATTTGTGCCACCGGCTTTGATAACACCGTGAAAAATGATGGCATATTCTGGAACATTAGGACTGTAAATAGCAACGACTTCGCCTTTTTTTAGCCCACGTTTCACGAGATTAGAAGCGACCATATGAACACCGCCCGCGAGCTGTTTGTAGGTGATAGTGCGCCCCGATGGACCGTCTATGAGTGCAGGTTTATCGGGAAATTGCGCCGCTTTAGCAAGGATAAATTCGTGTAAAGGAACTTCGGGCAAGTCCAACGGTGGAAATGGGCTTTTGAAAATCATACCGCAAACTCCTGAAAAACGGGTGAGGAAAAAGGGAAATCGTCTTGTCAACGAAGCGGGAAGGATGGCGCAAAACTATACAAATTTTTCAGCTAGTACAATAAAATTTGACAGTTTGGCATTTTTCATGCCGCACACTGAAAAGAAGCGCTCAAGCCCGCCAGAGAAGCGAAGAATCGCCATAGCTCAGAAAGCGGTAATCATTCGCCAGTGCTGCCTCATAAATACTGCGCCAGTGCGTGTCGCCATTTGCTGTCAGAAATGCCGCCACGAGCAGCATGAGCGTACTTTCGGGCTGGTGAAAATTTGTGATAAGTCCATCGCAAACGGCAAAGGAATAGCCTGGCGTAATCATTATCTGTGTTTCGCCCGTCAGAACATCCATTTGCCTTGATTGTAGCCATTTCAGTATGCTACGCATTGCCAGAGCGGGTGATGGCAACTTTTCGCGGAATGTATCCTGGAGTCGGAGAGCATCCCATTGACGAACGTCCATAGTATCCCGCTCTTGCGCCTCACTATCGGAGGTCAGCAAGCGCACTCCCCACCAATAAAGCGATTCCAGTGTTCGCAAGGATGTCGTACCGACCGCTATAATCGGTTCTTTGTGCACCCGCGTGTCATGCCCCTGCTCACTGCGCTCAAGCTGTTCGGCAAGTTGGGCAATAACGTTACGCTCGACGAAAATGCACTCCTCGTGCATCGTGTGCTCACGGGCTTCTGTGCCGCTCATCGGCTTGAATGTGCCCGCGCCGACGTGTAAGGTGACGTGCGCTCTCCGAATGCCTTTCTGCGCCAAATCTTCCAACACACGCTCGGTGAAATGTAAACCGGCTGTCGGCGCTGCCACCGAGCCGTCGTGAGCGGCATAGACAGTTTGGTAGCGTTGTTTATCGGCGGCATCATCATCGCGCTTGATGTAAGGCGGGAGCGGTATGTGTCCGAACTGTTCCAGCACAGAGGCAAAAGTCAATTCTTCCGGTTGCCACGAAAACTCGACCACAGCTTCTGCACCCTCCTTACTGATAATCGTTGCGATAAGTGAGGCAGAAGCGGTAGAGGCAATGAGCGTATCACCAACTGCAATTTTTCGCCCACCCACCATGCACTGCCAGCGGCAATGTCCCGTGGACTGAAGCACGAGTGCAGGCTCCGACGAGGGCGAGAGCGGCTGCAAGCAGAGCACTTCGGCATTTCCGCCCGTAGCTTTCTTTTGCATCCGAATTCGTGCCGCTATCACGCGGCTGTCATTTGCCACAAGAAGCGCGCCGGAAGGGATTTCGCCAGCGATGCGACGAAAGGTAGAATGGCGGATTTGCACGGCATCCGAAGCATTGCCTCGCATATCGGCAATGAGCAGTTTGCTTGCGTCTCTCTCAGCAAGCGGATAGGCTGCGATACGCTCTTCGGGCAATGAATATCGGTAATCGTGAACGCGAATTGTTGGTATAAACGGTAAATTTTCTGTATGTTGGCGGTCTTGCATTATTGATTGTCCTTGAAAAAACATCCATGAAACATCGTTCAAACGCAGCATCAAAAAGTACTGCACGTTCAAAACCTCACGAAAGCGTAAGCGCTGGGAAACACGCCGACACACCGCAAAAAACCACGCTCTCGAATGGAATACGTGTTGTAAGCGAACAACTGCCTTCGGCGCAGTCGTTTGCGCTTGGTGCGTGGATTGATGTCGGCTCGTGCGATGAAGCTCCCAGCGAGTACGGTATTACGCACTTTATTGAGCATTTAGTTTTTCGCGGTACGTCCTCACCCAAGCGCAAACGCTCCTCGCTGCAAATAGCTAACGAACTGGAATCCGTCGGCGGCTATCTCAATGCCTTTACGACGAAGGACCATACGTGTTATTATGCACGTGCGCTTGATGCCCATTTGAAGCGCTCTCTAGAGCTTCTTGCCGATATGTGTATCTATCCGGTCTTCCGCGAATCTGACGTGGAGAAAGAGCGCAGCATCATTCTGGAAGAGGTAAAATCGCTGGAGGATGAACCGGAAGAAATGATGAATGATTATTTGGACGAACTGCTCTTTGGTTCAGGTAAAAAAGCGCATCCCTATGCGCATCCGATAAGCGGCACGGCAGAAACAATGCGCTCTATTACAAAAGAAGATATTGGAGCATTTCATGCGCGGCACTACACCGCAGACCGCATTATTATTGGCGCTTCGGGGAACATTGACCACGACGCTCTTGTGCGAAGCGTCGAAACACTCTTTGCCGAAAGCCCGAAAGCACCGAAGCCCCTCCGTTCTATCCCACTCCCCAAGCGAACAAGCGGTGGAAGCCTTGAAAAAGCCATGCCCACACAGCAAATGCATCTTTCGCTTGGTGCCCTCATACCGCAAATGTCCGACCGCGATTACTACACGCTTTCGGCACTCAGCATCATTCTGGGAGACGGCATGAGTTCTCGCTTGAACCAGATTGTGCGCGAAAAGCATGGGCTATCGTACAGTATTTATTCTGCGCTTAGTGAAATCCGTCAGAGCGTCATCTTCAGTGTTTATGCAGGCTTTGAATCGGCACAGCGCGAAAAAGTCACGGGTTTGGTCACAAAAGAACTCCGTTTACTTTTAGAAAAGCCTGTCAGCAAAGTGGAATTGCGCCGTGCGAAAGAGCAGTTAAAATCAAGTCTAATCATGGGATTGGAGAGCCTGTCGGGGCGTATGACGCTCTTAGCCAAAAGCGAACTTTATTTGGGGCGTTTCGAGAGCGTTGCAGAAAAAGTATCGGCGATAGAATCGGTAACGGAACACGATATTTTGGCTTTGGCGCAAACATATCTTCGTGAACAGGACTGGCACACAGTGTGCATTCCTCCCGAAGAATAAAAATAGAAATTGAATAGAACTAAATCGCGCTGAACGTTGTGCACAGAAGTTGTGGTCTAAAGACCATTTTATAAGGGATCAGAGGTTGTCTGTGTATATGTGTCCGTTCAACTTCGATATAAAAACTGAATAAGAACTCTTTGTTTCACTTGTTTCTCGCGTGTCATGAACAATTTTATACTCCGTTTCATTCCCGATGCGCTGCGCGGCGACCATGATGAATTCCGTCGCGCCCGGCTTATCATCGGCATTTCGCTTATTTTTGATGCCTTTGCGCTGTACTATATGTTTCAGTACTTCAGCATGAAACTGATGATTACCGGTGCCGCATTGGGAATTTCTGTGGTGCTTTCGATGTCGGTGCCATTTGTACTGCGCTCGTCGGGGTCGCTCAAGGTGGCGGGTAACTTTATGTGCGTCATGCTACTGATGACATTTTCCACGATTGTCATTTTTGAGGGCGGCCCTGCCAGCTATTCAAAATACTGGTTCGGGACGATTCCGATGGTAGCGATGCTTTTTAATGGTTTAGCATCAGGACGAAACTGGGTTATTACACTTATTGTCTGGAACATTCTCATTTTTCTGGGTGCGCGGCTGGACATCGTGCAATATCCGAACACGCTGCTCAGTATGACCATCACACAACAGATGACAAAGGGCATTGTGTCGGTGATTGGTATTGTGAGCGTGGGTTACTTTATTATCCGCCTTTACGAGACGGAGAAAAACCGAACCCTGAAAGAGATTCACACATTGCGCGATGAATCCGTCGCCCGCGCAAAGGCAGACTACGAACAGCTCGCCACACTCAAGGCAGAAAACGAGCATATCGCCGCCGAGAACGTTCGTCGGCTGGAGCGGCAGCGTGCGTATTTAGCAAGTAATGTAGAGCATATCCTTCGCGCTACCAATAGCCTCGCCCAAGGAGACCTGACGATGCGCCTGACATCGGAGCGCGATGATGAAATCAAACTTGTTTTTGAGGGATTTAATAACAGCGTAGAGAATGTGCGGCAAATGCTTGAGCGCGTCGTAGAATCAATACGCGAAACCCTTGATTCGGTAGAGCAAATCAGCTCGGCAACAGAACAAATCAGTACCGGACTCAAAACACAGAGCACCGAAGTAATGCAAGTTGCCGGCTCAGTCGAAGAAATGTCCATCACTATCGGCGAAAGCACCTCACGCATCACCCTTGCGGCACACGAGGCTTCGCAAGCGAATGACGATGCGGCACGCAGCGAGCGAATCATGCACAACATGATTCAAAACGTCGAAAAATTGAGCAGCGTGGTCTTGCAGTCGGCAGAAAAAATCACACTCTTGGGTGTATCAAGCGAAAAAATTGGTGAGATAGTACTCGTGATAGACGAAATTGCCGACCAGACGAATCTTTTGGCACTAAATGCAGCCATTGAAGCAGCGCGGGCTGGCGATTCGGGGCGCGGGTTCGCGGTTGTTGCCGATGAAGTGCGCAAACTCGCCGAGCGCACACAAAAAGCCACCAAAGAAATTTCGAGTATGATAGGGACAATTCAGCGCGACACAACGGAAGTTGTTAGCACAATGACCGAAGGGCGAGGTCTTGTGGCAGAGGGGCAAAAACTTGTCGGGGAAACGTCTGACGCGCTCACGCAAATTCTGAATCGAACGAATAAGGTCTCCGATGTGATGTCGCAAGTAGCCGCCGCAAGCGAGGAAGAGTCAGCCACTAGTGCAGAAATGGCGCGGAGTATGTCCGCAATTTCCTCTGTGGTCAAAGAATCTACTCGCGGCATACAAACGATTGCGCAAAGCATTGAGGCTCTTCTCCAACAGGCAGAGGACTTAGACCAACTGACACGACAATTTACTTTGTCCTCTGCACAAGGTCAAGAGAAGCGGTTTGTCGCTCTTCCTGCACGCTCACTTCCTCAGTAGTTTTTCTAGCTTTGTATCGCATAAGGAGTTTTCTTTTATAAAAACCTCTCACAAATGAGAGGTTTTTTGTGAGAGGAATGAGAACAATCAATATTTTTTCTCGTAATAACAGGCTTTTTTTGACTAAATGCGCTCAAAATCTTTTTGGCATATAATTTGGCATAGGGAAACGTTATGAATGAAAGTGCTAGCACCAGCAATTCATCTCATTTCACGCTATCTTCATAATTCCGACTATTTTATTCTTTATTCTCACCACAAATGAAACACTTTGATTCCGACTTCGCAACAATAGAGTGGAACACAACCGCACAAGCAGTTCAAATGGCATATAAAGACGTTTCAAGCCCTTATTTGATGGATACTGCAACTCTTGGCAGTGAACTCCGTCATATACTCAACAGCACGCTTGATATGGCAAAAGAACATGGTAGCGCAAGTATTATCGGCGATATGAGCAATCTTCTTCTTCTAACCAGCGAAGATGAGCAATGGTCGCTCAACGAATGGTTCCCGCGCTTACAGGCTGCTGGCGTTCGCAATCTAGCTATTGTTCCCCCGCAGACACTGATCGGCAAACTCTCTCTGGACGTGCTGATGCGTCAAGTGCAAGGGATGAACATTCAGCGTGTTTCGTCGGTTGCCGAGGCGCAATATTGGCTAAAAGAACAGCGTAACTGATACCGTCAAACTCTAAGCAGTCTATGATTTTTTCAGCAAAGAAGTTTTTCTATATTTCAAACAACGAAAAAGTAACAGAAAAATGCTAGGTAGAAAGTTGCAGAATGGCTATTTTACAACTTCTGCGATTACTCTCGATACTTTTAATGTGGCTGACTTTGGCTATTACGCTATCACTTTACATTTGCAGGCTTGACAAACACGGAAATTGCGTTTTATATATGCTTGATACTTTCATAGCATAGAGTTATTATATATTATTTTTTGAGATATGCTTCCTTTCGGATTATCAAGCGCTTTACCACAATCGGGATTTTCGCCCTTTTCGCCGCTCGGTGCTTTGCGCACAAACAAAGACTCTAAAGATTCTATGGAAACAATTCTCATAGTAGAAGATAACGCCATTGTCATGGAAAGCATTGCCGAAAGCCTTCGGGTAAACGGTTATAATGTATTGCAAGCATTAAATGGTCTGGAAGCAATCCCGCTTGCGCAGACACACCTTCCACACGTCATTCTCTCCGATATTATGATGGACGGCATGGATGGTTATACTCTCCTGAACGAGCTTCGTAAAGACCCAGCCACAGCGCTTATCCCATTTCTTTTTATGTCTGCCAAGACTGATTTTGACGATATTCGCTTCGCGATGAATTTGGGTGCGGATGACTATATCACCAAGCCTTTTACCCCAACTTCGCTAGTTACGACGATAAAGACACGACTGAGCAAGCACGCAATGATGCAATCTGCTGTCCATGATAAAATCAAGCAGCTGACAGAAAATCTTGCCTACGCGATGCCTCATGAGTTACGGACACCGATGACGGCTATCATGGGCTGCGCCGACCTCATCAAGCGCAATCTCGACCCGCTCAATACAGAAGAAATTCTTTTGTGCAGCGAGTTAATTGATACTTCCGTTCGCCGTCTTTACCGCCTGATTGAGCAGTTCAATCACTATGCGCAACTTACGCTTATTGAAGCAGACGCAGCGCGGCGTAAGCAGTTGTATTCGCAGCTCACAATGTATTCGGGCGATACCATCCAAGAATTTACCCTTGAAGAAGCAACCCGCAACGGACGAAATCACGATATTGCTATCGAAGATAACATCGGCGATGCGATTCTCCCTATTAAGCCCTATTATCTGGAGATGATTGTCCGGGAAGTGCTTAATAACGCTTTCAAGTTTTCTCCACAGGACTCGCCTATTCGCATTGTCTTGTCGAAAACATCGGAATATTACAGTATTATTGTTCAAGACAAAGGTCGTGGCATTTCTAAACAGCATATTAGGAGCATTGAAGCGTTTACGCAATTTGACCGCCAGCAATACGAACAACAAGGCGTTGGGCTGGGGCTGGCACTCGTACGAAAAATTCTGGATCTTTATAGTGGTAAATTTCTTATTCAAAGTGAACAAGGTACTGGCACAACCGTACAACTTACGCTGCCATTAGAAGTTCCTTTCTTCTCGACGTAATCTAGCGTCGCAGGCATAATTATCAAATAATTGAGATTTTTTTTAGTATTTGCTTGAATATTATGGAAAAGAATTTGTATATTTGACTTCAGAAGGCTACTGAGTATATGTACTGTCTAACCCCTATGTTCTGCTAGCTACTATCTCAACTATCTTCATTGGTGTATAAAAAGTTTGTAGCTACATATCCCGCTACTCTCACAAAGCATTCAACAGAAAATTACAAGATGAAATAATTCTCTTGAAAAGAGCTTAACGCAATGCGATAAGGATCTTAGAAAATAGCACGAAGACTCCACCACGTTCATCCAACACCAAGGAACTATCTCGCAGGGGAGACGAAACGAGATCGCATAGGAGACCCCAATGGGCTGGATTTATGGGAAACTGTAGATTCTGCCCATTGTTTTTTTTGCCCTACCACCTTATCAATTCAAGGGAGCGTCTCAAGGATATTCAGATAGCTTGCATAACGCTCCGGGTCTATCGCACCTTTTTCCAAAGCAGCCTTGACAGCACACCCTGGCTCGTGCGTATGCGTACAGGGCGCGAATTTGCATTGCAGACGGTCTTCATCAAAGTCGTGAAAATAGTACGCCAAATCTTCCTTGTCTAAACCCCATATTCCAAATTCCCGGATACCCGGCGTGTCAAGAACATAACCTCCTTGCGGCAATCGAAACACCTTGCTAAATGTTGTTGTGTGCAAGCCTTTTTGCGTCTTCGCACTCACCTCAGTCGTTATTTGCGCCTCCTCCCCAAGCAATAAATTGACCAGCGTTGACTTTCCCACACCTGAAGGACCTGAAAACACCGTGGTCTTGCCCTGAAGCACCGAATGAAGCGCTTCCAAGCCTTTTCTTTTCTCGGCACTCACAAATAGCGTTGTAATTCCCAAATGCTCCGCATACATAGCCACATCCTCACGAACAAATGCTTCATCCATTAAGTCCATTTTATTGATGCAGATAATCGGCTCAACATCACCAAGTTCAATGGCAACCAAGTAGCGGTCAATAAGACGACGATTATAGAAAGGGTCAGCAGCCGACATCAAAATCACCACCTGATCAACATTGCTGACGATGACCTGCTCCATACCGTCGCGTCCGGCGGACTCACGTGCAAGTTTCGTTTTGCGCTCCTTCACAACGACAATCACACCCGGCAGCATTGAGACTTCGCCGGAGACAGGTTCAATACGACAAACAACACGGTCACCCACTGCTACGAGCGTGGATGCGGGATTCTCGGAAACAATGCTACGTGAAACAACACAATCGTAGAGGTGCGAATCGCGCTCACCCCCATCTGACAATCTTTCCACAATAAATGACCGCCCGGTCGAATCAATAACCCACCCTTCAAAAGTGTTCTGCGTGGGAATAGTGATTTTGTGCTGAATGTTCTTTAGTCGTGGACTCATAGACACAGCGCGGTCGGGAACGGCTTCGTCGTCGTTATTCCAATGTGTTTTTTTCTCGTAAAACTGTTTTTCCGAACTTGCTTTTGTCCATGATTTTGCCGTGCGTCGGGATTTTGACAGTGTGTCTTGCTTTGGATTTTGTTTTTTGCTCGCCATAGTTCTATCATTTGAAAAATCAGGCTTTTACAGCCCAAGTCATAGATTCTGTTTGTGAAATGTTCTTTGTAGAACAATGAAAATTTGCTAATTTTGTGGCAGTTGAACAACAAACTGAAAGAAATTTCTTTGAACTCACTCTGGACACTGAATCGTGCAAGTGACAGCCCAAACATCCATATAACAACCGCCGACACAGACGCATTTCCCTCACCCATTGCGAAAATACTCATTTCGCGTGGAATGACGACTACAAACGACATAGATAGCTTTTTCAAGCCTGCGCTTGAGAATCTCCATTCACCATTTCTCATGGATGGTATGGATACAGCACTTGGTCGTATTGAAAAGGCAATTGCGGAAGGGGAACATATTCGTATTTACGGTGATTACGACGTGGATGGTACGGTTACCACAGCAATGCTTACTCGCTACTTACGCCGCATTGGGGCGCAAGTGGACTATTATATTCCTAAGCGCTTCACCGAATTCTACGGGCTTTCGATAGAAACCGTAGAAGAGTGCTACAATGACGGTATATCCCTGCTTATTACTGTTGACACCGGTGTAACGGCAATAGATGCAATTCGGTATGCCCGCGATTTGGATATTGATGTAATCGTCTGTGACCACCACGAGCCTTCTGACTCCCTCCCCGATGCGTTTGCTCTCCTGAACCCCATTAAAGGAACCTGTTCATATCCCTTCAAACACTTATGCGCTTGTGGTGTTACGTTCAAACTCGTCCAAGCGCTCTGTGAGCGTCGCGGAGAGTTGGAAGTGGCATACGAGTATTTGGATTTAGTTGCTATCGCTTCCACTGCGGACATGGTGCCTCTTATTGGCGAGAATCGTACACTCGTTCATTTTGGGTTGCAGCAAATGAATGCCAAGCCCTTGCCGGGCTTGAAAGGCTTAATGGAATGTACAAATATCAAGCAAGGAACGATTGCCAGTTCGACTATTGTCTATAACCTTGCACCGCTTATTAACGCCGCTGGGCGCATGGGTGATGCGGAGCGTGCCGTTGAACTTATGCTAACCGAAGACCCCTTGCAAGCGTTCCGACTTGCGCAAGACCTTGAAAGCAAGAATTACCGTCGCCGAGTTATTGATGATAAAACGTTTACCGAGGCACAGCGCATGGCAGAAGACCTGATTGCGCGGGAGAATCGGCGTTCATTGGTTTTGCATCATCCCGATTGGCACGTAGGCGTTATTAACATAGTTGCGTCGCGCCTTGTGGAAAAGTACCATTTGCCAACGATTATGCTGACCAGCATTGACAATATAGCAAAAGGCTCGGCACGAAGTATTAAAAATTTCGATGTTCATGCAGCACTGAAAAAATGTCAAAAATATCTACGGCAATTCGGCGGACACAAGTACGCCGCAGGTTTGTCGCTTGAAGAAATAAACGTGAAGCCGCTTCGTGATGAATTTGACCGCATTGCCCGTTCGATGCTTTCGGAAGAAATGCTCGTGCCGGAGGTGGTGATTGATTCAGAACTGAACTTCAACGAGCTTTCGCCGGAATTTCTCTCGTTGCTGCGCCAATTTGCTCCTTTTGGCTACGGTAATAATAAGCCGTGCTTCTTAACCCAGAACATTCAAGTCTCCGGCAGAGCCAGCATCGTTGGAAAAAACCACCTTCGGTTCCGCGCACGTCAAGAAAACATTGTCTTTGAGGCAATTGGCTTTAACCTTGGCGACAAACTAGACCTGTGCAATGCCGGAGAACCGCTTTCGATAGTCTATACTATCGAAGAAATCCTGCATCATCAGCGTGTGAGTTTACAACTCTACATCAAAGATATTGCCCTTACCAAAGAGCAGCCTCTTCGTACGAAACTTGTCATGGACGAAATGGCAACCGTGCTGGCAAATGCAGCCGCTGAGGACATTTCTAATGGACATGGAATCGTGAGCAACGGTGGTGGGAACGGCTATGCTCTGGGCGGAGCAGTAGAAACGCTACCAGTACAATAGCTGCCAATACCATAAATCTTGTGAACAGGTGAAAATCAATACCATTTGAATCTTTTTTACTGTCATCATTTTGAAGAAGTATTATGCCTACAATCGCCCCACAAGTGCAAATGCTCCAGGTACAAGAGACAGAAATACGCCAACAACTATATAAAGCAGGTTTGTTCAGAATGCTGAAGCCTGCTTTTTTTTGTTTATATATCCTTGTTGCTTGCTGTATTCCATTGCAATCGCAGGTCAATCGCCCACTGACGACTCCAACCGCACCATCGCAGCCCGAACAAGCGCCCCAAAGCCAGCAGGCATTTTTTATGGACGTGCTATTCTTCAAGGGGGAGCAAGACTCGACGCAGCGCGTGGACGTATTTGTTGTTGTCCCCTACCAATCGCTCAACTTTATGAAACGTGATAGCATTTTCATCGGCGATTATATTATGACTATCACTCTCAAAGACCAATCCGGCAGAGAAGTACAAACTATTCGCAAAGAACACCCGATAAAAGAGGAGCGCTTGGAAGTAACGCTCGGCTCCACGGGTGTTTTCGACTACACACAAACGACCCTTAATGTTACACCGGGCACATACACCATTATCACAGAAATTGCAGACGTTCTGAGCAAACGCACTTTCAATTTGCAGCGCTCCTTCAAAGCACTCAATACCGGTGCCGCACAATTTGCCATGAGTAGCGTGATGTTTGCCAGTTCCGTCGTACCAAATGGTCAGCGTATCAATCTCACTCCGTATCTGGCGGATGACGTTTCGCCACTCACACAAGAGGGCTTTTTTGCTTTTTTTGAGACCTATAATGCCTTCGGGGCAGGTTTGGACTCGTTGGATTTTGTCTATGAAGTTATTGATGAAAAAGGCTTGCGCCCTTTTCTGAGTAAACGATTGCGACGCTCGGTAGCGGCGGCGAGAGAGCAACAGTATATTAAAATTGCGCTTCCGGCACAATTACCTATTGGCTCTTATACACTCAGAATTCTAGCGCTCCGCACCGATACATCAGCAAAATATACAGAGCGGGATGTTATCGCAGCATCAGCTCGAACAATGCGCCTCGACTGGAAGGGATTGGGAATGCTAGCAATGTTACGTGGTGACGACCTTACCAAAGCCATCCGGCAAATGCGCTATGTTGCTTCGCCACAAGAAATTTCAACCATGCACAACAGCAGCACGGAAGACGAGAAACAGCGCCGCTTTTTTGAATACTGGCAGCACCTCGACCCCACGCCCGCTACGCTCCGCAACGAAGCCTTTGAAGAATACTATCAACGTGTGGATTACGCGAATCGTAATTTTCGCGCCATTAGTTTCGGCGATGGCTGGATGAGTGATATGGGCATGGTCTATATTATTTTCGGTCCCCCACAATACACACGGGATTTTCGCCGCGACGGACGCATTATCTGGACGTGGTCGTATCCGACCTACGGACGGGAGTTTGTCTTCGTGGATTACACGGGCTTTGGCAACGACTTTCGGTTAACGTCGGGAATGCCGTTTGAGCGGTATCGATATCGGCGGTAGGTTTTCGCGCAACCAAAGGCAGCGATATTGCTCATGCGTGTCGACAAATTCTGGCAATAATCAAGCCATGAAGCGCCTCTCCGTCGAAGAATCCAGCAAAGAAATACACTTGGGTCATCAGCTCAAAATTTCCGTACGATGATTCGATTTTGCGAAAAGCATAGCTGGCACTCAAACTGCAACACGTGAGCCTTACTGTTAGAAACTCTCAACATTCACATACTTTGCCATGAAATTTGTCCGTATTGGTCGCTGTGTTTTTGCGATGTGGTTTTCCCTTTCGATGTTGAATGCTCATGCTCAACAAACACCCAAAACCGCATCCAACCAAGCTATGAACATTGTTCCAAAAGCTGCTGCGAAACTCAGCCCAACGGAGGAGGAATTGCAGCGCCGCGTCACGCCCAAAATTAGCAAACTTGATTTTCGTGGTGCGCTGAACGAAGTGAACATAATGATAGCTGGCGATTCGGCAAACGCAACACTCTACAACGTCCGCGCCACCTTGAACACGCAGTTGTACAACTTCGCCGATGCGGCGCGGGATTATGACAGAATCATCGCCTTGCAGCCCAAGGATGTCTATGCCTACCAAAGCCGTGCGCAGCTGCGGCTTGAGCATCTGAACAACACTGAAGGCGCTTTGCAAGACTGGACGCGGGTTGTGGCGTTGGATTCACTTAATCCGTCGGCGTGGTACTCGCGGGGCGCGCTCTACCAAACCATGCAGCAATTCGAGGAAGCGCGGCGCGATTACACACAATGTTTGCGCGTCGGTGTCGGCGAAAACGCACTTGCCCTGACGCAGCGCGGCTTCTGCGCCATGAAGCTGAAGCAAAATAGCGACGCAATGAATGATTTCACCGCCGCCATTAGCGTCACTGATAGCGCCACAAAGCGCAGTATTGCTGCTTTTGACGCATTTTTCTATCGCGGAAGTTTGCATCTTCAGCGTCGAAAATTCGCCGAAGCAATTTTTGATTTCGATGCTGCGCTGCGCCTGAATGACCAAAGCGGCGAAGCCTACTACCTGCGCGGCTACGTGAAGATGCTGGTCGGGCGCACCGAAGACGGCTGCATAGACCTTTCGCAAGCAAACGAGTTGAAATATGCGAAGGCGGCAGCATTGATTGAGCAGCACTGCGACGTAGTGGGCAATCTGGATTCGCTCCGCCGCTACACCATGCCGACGGTGACGGTCACGGCGGGGCGTTCCCGTGTGGAAATTGCTATGACCGATTCGCGGCGCTTGTTGGGGCGCGTAACGGCTCTGGTGGGCAATCCGTCATTGCAGCAGCAAAATGTATTGCCAACAAGCACCTTTGCCTTTCGGAACCCGCCCGGCATGATGTCGCCCTTTGATTGCAACAAACAACGGCTTGAAATGTCGCGCCCCAGCCAAATCAACATCGGCTGTGTGGCACAGGTGCTGCAAGAAGAATTACGCAAAGTTCCCGATGCAACGGTGCGGACGATGCTGGACAACATTATGAACACTGCCAACGACCTCTACATCATAGAAACAACGGGGCAGGATGCAAGTACCGGCATGGCAAGTGGTACTGGGCAGGACATCAACAAAAATCAAGCAATGCTTATTCGTTTGCGTCTCGCCGAGCAGTTTCGGGATTTGAACGATTTGTTGGAAAAAATGCAGGGCGCAAAAAAGCAGACAAAGTAACAGTTTTTTTTACGATTATTCATCATACATTTTGGCTTCAATCCTCATCACTGGCGGCGCGGGCTTCATCGGACAAGCTATCACACGCGCTCTTTCAGAGAATTCGTCTAATACCATTACCCTCGTGGATAATTTCGCTCGTGGACGCATAGACGCTGACTTACAGTCAGTTCTTGACCGCCCGAATGTCACATTTATACAAGGTGATGTTACCGACGCTGCTTTTTTTGAAACTCTCCCCACCAATTTTGACTATATTTACCATCTGGCAGCAGTCATTGGTGTTCGGAACGTCATGGAAAAACCCGATAAAGTCTTGTACGTGAACGCAATTTCGACACTGCTGCTCTTTGAATATGCAAAACGTCTGCCGAACTTAAAGCGGATTCTTTTTTCCAGCACAAGCGAGATTTACGCCGGAACGCTCAAGCACTTCGGCATTACCGTTCCAACGCCCGAAACAGAGCCACTCACGCTGGATGACATTTCGTCGCCGCGCACGACGTATATGCTCAGCAAAATGTACGGCGAATCTATCTGCTTCAATTACGGTCGGCTCTACAACATCCCTTTTACGATAGTACGCTATCACAACGTCTATGGTCCGCGCATGGGATTTTTGCACGTTGTTCCCGAAATGTTTATCAAAATACGAGACAATGACGGCGGTACGATTGACGTTGCCTCACCCTCGCATACACGAGCGTTTTGCTACATTGATGATGCCGTACAATCAACAATCTTGGTCACGGAACACGCACAAACTCAAGGCAAAATCATCAATATTGGCAATCAAGAGCAAGAAATCGCCATACGCGATTTGGTGAAAACGATTGCGAAGGTCATGGACAAAACAATTACCTTAAATGAACTACCCGACACGCCCGGCTCTCCGGCACGTCGCTGCCCTGACACCAGCAAAATCAAGACACTCACGGGTTTTGTGCCCAAGATTGGTCTTGAGGAAGGTCTATCACGAATGTATGCGTGGTATGCAGACAAACTGGATTCACGCCACGAGTAATTACGAGAGCGGAAGTAAAAACTATGAACGCAGTACAAAAATTTCACCCCGTATCGGCAAATATTTATCTGCACGAAGACGTATATTTGCAGCACGAGATTGAGGCAATGGAAAAGACCGAGTACATCGCAGGTGTACTCTACCCACGCTGGCAAATGATGGCAGGCGGGCGCTTGCGGCATAATGTTGTGTGTGGGAACCTGATTCGCGCCTTGGGCAATAAACTTGCCGGGAGCAAATGTCGCACCTTAACAAGCGACACCCGCGTTCACACAGCCCGCATCCCGGCGTATTTGTACCCTGATGTAGTGGTACTCTGCGGCAAGCCGGAACTTCGCAAGCATCATTCACTCGTCAATCCGACGCTTCTTGTGGAAGTAACCTCGCCCAGTAGCGTCGAGTATGACCGTACAACAAAACTCCTCATCTACGATGCAATTCCATCGGTGCAAGAGTACCTCGTTGTCTCGCACACAGCCGATGAGGTGATGCTTTTTCGTCGTGATGATGCCGGAAGACTCGCATTTGTTGAGGTTGCCGCCGAGAATATCACGCTGACTTCCGTGGGCTGTACGCTGCGTGTGGAAGAAATTTTTGAAGATACCGACTTTGAAGAAGATGAAAACGAAGGCAACGACGAATAAATACAATCAATAGCTAATCACGTATTCAAGCACGAAAAACAACCATGAAAGCAGTTATCCTTGCAGGTGGACTAGGCACACGTCTCCGCCCGTTTACGAATGTTATTCCCAAACCTCTTCTCCCGCTGGGCGAAGGCGAACCGGCGATGATGGAAGTCCAAATCCAAATGCTGAAAACGCATGGCTTTGATGAAATCTACGTTGCCACAAATTACAAGTCCGAAATGGTGGAGGCTTTTTTGGGCGATGGCTCTAAGTACGGCGTAAAGCTGACTTTTAGCCAAGAAGATAAACCACTTGGAACCTGTGGACCAATCACCTTGCTTAAAGACCGCTTAACAGAGCCATTCTTGCTGATGAACGGTGATATTCTGACCGCGCTGGACTTTACGAAGGCGTACAATTTTGCACTCGCATCAGACGCAAACTTTGTGGTGATGACCAAAGAAATTATCACTCCCTTTGCCTTTGGGAAGATTACCACCGAGGGCGATTATATCACCAACGTTGAAGAAAAGCCGGATTTCAAATTTGAGATATTGTCCGGGATTTATTTCTTGAAACCTGCACTGTTCGACATCATCCCCGATGACACCTACTATGGCATTGATACACTCATTAAGGATTTACTTGCACGGAACATGAAAGTTGGGCGCTATCTCATGCACGAATACTGGCTCGACATCGGGCGTGTGAACGACTATGAAGCCGCTCAGGTGGCGTACAAAGAACATTTCAAACCGACGGAGTAATATTTCCACTGATTCACTTCGGTTTTATTCTTTCACATTTCATTCCTTGATTGCATTATGCAAGCCTACCAACCGAAAAACAACATCCGCATCGTTACGGCTGCCTCGCTCTTCGACGGACACGATGCTGCTATCAATATCATGCGCCGTATTATCCAATCCACAGGCGCTGAGGTGATTCATCTGGGACACAACCGCTCAGTGGGAGAAATTGTGGATGCAGCAATTCAAGAGGATGCACAAGCAGTAGCAATTACAAGCTATCAAGGCGGACACAATGAGTTTTTCAAGTATATGCGCGACCTTCTGACCGAACGCGGGGCGCAGCACGTCAAGATTTTCGGCGGCGGCGGTGGAACGATATTGCCGGAAGAAATTGCCGACCTTCATGCTTACGGCATCAATCACATTTATTCACCCGAAGATGGGCGCACGATGGGCTTGCAAGGCATGATTAACAACCTCGTGGAGCAAGCAGACTTTTCGCCTGCCACGCTTGCGCACGGCACAGAAGCCACATTGCTAGGAAAGACAAAGCAAGGCAATAATGCGGCTCTGGCGCGTCTTCTGACGCTCATTGAACTCGGCAAATGCGAAACATTGCACACGATGGAGCAAGAGGCAAGTACGCTCAAAACGCCGATTCTCGGTATCACCGGCACAGGCGGCGCAGGTAAATCTTCCTTGACGGATGAACTGGTACGACGCTTCTTAATGGACTTCAGCGATAAACGCATTGCAATTATTTCTATTGACCCCTCCAAACGCAAGACAGGCGGTGCTTTGCTGGGCGATCGAATTCGCATGAATGCCATTCACAACCCGCGAGTTTTTATGCGCTCGGTGGCAACACGCCAATCCAATGCCGCCATTAGCACAAGTATCAAAGCGATGCTCCCAGTGGTCACATTGGCAGGCTACGACCTGATTATCATCGAAACGGCGGGTATTGGGCAGAGCGGCTCGGAGATTACTGACATTGCGGATGTATCACTCTATGTGATGACACCAGAGTTTGGCGCTGCCACACAGTTGGAGAAAATTGACATGATTGATTATGCCGACGTGATTGCGCTTAACAAATTCGACAAAGCCGGAGCACTTGACGCACTGCGCGACGTGAAAAAGCAATATCAACGTGCACGAGGACTCTGGGACAAGAAGCCCGACGAAATGCCCGTGTACGGCACGATGGCTTCGCAATTCAACGACCCCGGTATGAACACACTCTACCGCGTTCTGATGGAAACGATTGCTGCAAAGACTGGAGCAGAACTGCACACAGGATTTGAAGTATCGGAGGAAATGAGTAAAAAAATCTACATTATTCCGCCCAACCGCACACGTTATCTCGCTGAAATTGCCGACGAGCACGACCGCTATAAAAAACATACCGCCGAGCAAGTCAAACTCGCGCGGCGGATGTATCAAGTCGAAGGCGCATTGGAGGCGCTCAAAGAATCAGAATCACTGACATAAGTAACAACGATTAAAGAAGTATTAAAGCGCCTTGTCGTAAAGACGGTACGTTTTGTAAATTTTCCCTTTCATTGTGCGCGTCAACGCCAAGTTCATATCCGCATTTGCTTCGTCTATCCATGATGCCTCGCCGCCACCAGGGTATTTTTTTGAAGCGCGATCACCAATTTCGTAGTACATCACCGCATCTACGCCTGTTTTGCGATATTCGGGCAGTACGCCCATGATGACAATACGGCAGAAATCTACTTCTTTTTGTCTCGTGAGCAGATTCCATCCCGCACCCAAGAGCGAACCACCGGAATTGTGAATCATAGCGCGGTTGATGTCAGGCAAAGCAAGCAAAAAGCCTGCAGGTTTGCCTGCTACTTCAGCAAGAAAGATAATATGCGGGTCGGCGACAGGTTTCAAATCTTTGACAAGCGCGTCCCATTCAGCATCGGTAAATTCTACCATGCCCCAATTCTCGCGCCACGCGGCATTGTAAATGACTTTAATTGTGTCAGTATCTTTTTTGAACTGCGCTTTGTCTTTGAAATTCACTTCCCGAATAGTAATCTTATTCCGCTCGCGGATAGCCTCTTGAAGGCGCTTCATTTTGTCGGACTTGTAGTCTTCGTGCTTCAATATGTAGGCATAGTTGTCTTTCACTTTTACATATCCGGCATTGTCAAACAGCGTCACGTAGTATGCGGGATTGTATGTGGTCAAAATCACCGGCGGCGAATCGAAACCATCTACCAAGAGCGCAGCTTCATCATTCATCGAAGGATTGACGGGACCTCGTGCTATATCTTTACCCTCGGATTTTAGCCAAGCTTCGGCAGCACGGAAGAGTGCGTTGGCGGTTTCTTGATTATTCTCACTCTCAAAAAAGCCGATGAATCCTACGTTATCATTAAAACGCTTGTTGTGATTGTCATTCGTGATAGCCGCAATACGCCCCACCACCTCTCCACCGCGCTCGGCGAGAAACATTCGCAGTTTGGCGTGTTGGTAAAATGGATTTTTCGTCACGCTGAGAAGTTTTTTTCGCTCGTCAATAAGCGGTGGAACCCAGTTTTTATCACCCTTGTAGAAATTCCATTGCGATTTGATGAATCGCATACGGTCTCGTTCTGTTTCAACAGCACGAATAGTAGCAGCGCTCATAGTGTGTCCCGAATAATGAAAAAGAAAGAAATGATTGAAAGTTATTCCGATACTTTCGACGAAGACGCTGGAGATTTCCCGCGAATCCGCATATTAAGTATTTCTACAGCGAATGAAAATGCCATTGCAAAGTAGATATAGCCTTTGGGAACCTCAACATGAAAACTCTCCGCCACCAGCAAAAAGCCAACGAGCATCAGGAAGGACAGAGCTAGCATTTTCATCGTCGGGTTGCGGTCAATAAAGTCGCTAATGAAGCCGGAAAATGCAAGCATGATGAGGAGCGATACGACTACTGCAGCCATCATCACGGGAATTTGGTTTGACAGCCCAATAGCGGTCAGAATAGAATCAAACGAAAAGACAATATCAAGAATGACGACCTGCACAATCACCCCCACCAGCGTAGAACGCTCTTTCAGATTGCCCGCTGCACCGCCTTCGCTCATACTGTCGTGAATCTCGCGTGTGGTCTTTGCCATAAGGAACAAACCGCCCCCAAGCAGTACCACATCTCGCCCCGTAACGCCATGATTCATCACCTCGAAAAATGGGGCGGTCATGCCGGAGAGATACGATAAAAATGAAAGCAAAACGAGGCGAAATATCAACGCCAGCCCCAAGCCGATAACTCTGGCTTGTTGACGCTGCGCATTGGGCAAATGATTAACAACAAGCGAAATGAAAATCACATTATCAATACCGAGCACAATTTCCATTACCGAAAGCATGAGAAAACTAAGCCATGCTGCGGGAGAAGTAAGAAGTTCCATCATAGAGCAAAGGAAGAAAGAAGATTAATGCTGCTTGAATTCTGCCTGAAAATACGTCTTGATGTAATCTTTCAGGAAGTCTGCCAAGATAAATAAACTTACGCCCGTGAGCAAGAGGCAAACAGCAAAAATATACTTTTCATTTTGGTTGGTATCCAATAATTTCGATGGCATTTTGACGAGCAACGTACCGATCTCCATAAACAATCCCACCAAGAGCAGACCCATGCCGTTTTGATGTGCTATTTCATTCAAATATTCCTGCGTGTGGCTTACTTCCTCTGCCGCAACCTTTTCTCCTACGCGGTGCGCCATTTTGCGAAGTGTTTCGCGCTCCTCCAAGAACACGCCGCCCGCTACCAGAATCCCGCCTACACCGTCAATGATACTTTCCATATCTTCCAGCACTTCATCCGTGGGCTGCGTGTTCCAGAAGCCCTGCAAAAAATGCCACTGCTCGCCGATAATCGGTATCGCACCCAAAGCCATTGCGAGTGCAAAGCCGATAAGGACGGGGCGCGAGGTTAGCAAGAGAAAGAGGCGATTGAGGAGATTGGTAATCATAGCGGCGACAGATGGAAGTGGGTGGAACTGAGTTTGGAAAGAAACAATATCGCATTTCGCCAGGAGAAAGGCAAATGAGATTGTGTGTGATGGGGAGATAAAAAATCAGGCTGCTCCCTTGTGGGAGCAGCCTGATTATCAAATAATCAGCTATCGGTCTTATTGGACGGGCAGGTTTTTGTTTGTAGTGCGTTCAGGCAAACCAATCGGCAAGAAGCGCCAAGCATTTGCTGTCGTAATATGCCAACGGTTAAAGCGACGCTGGTCAATAACACGCATACCCATGCAGAAAAGCTGCTTATCACGCTCAATATACACAGAATCAAGCGCTGTTGTTGTACGGGCTGTAAGATTATGGAAAGTACGAACATTATTCACGCTTGTCAGCGCTGCGTCGGGGTTATTTGCCACGCGCAGAGCTGTTTCCGCTAACATAAGTTCATTCTCTTGCCATGTTACAAACGGCACCGGCGAACCCAAGTTCGGGAATCTGCCTTGAATCCAGAATGTCAATCCACTATTTGTTACCGGTCCGTGTAAGAGCAGTCGGCGTGAAGTTAGGGACGCAGTAAATTCAGCATCTGCTCCAGTATAAGTCAAAGCACCACTGACAATACGTGCAGGGAAGATGCGACCTTCAAGCGAATCCGCTGCGATATACTGAGCAAATCGTGGATCTGGTACTATTTGGGAACGATTTCTACCACCATCGAAAAACCATTGATTGTTGATAGTTGCATCATCGTAGAGAGCATCTAACGAGGCATCACCACGACGCATACCAAGGAGTGCAGCCGTGCGGGCTGCCGGATAGCGCTCCGCAGCAAGATTGACCCTTGCAATAATGGTATTGACGGTGCGGCGCTGAAGATCGGTAGAAGCATTCTGCAAAGCAATATTCAGTTTAACAAGTGCCGAATCAAACATTGCCTGTGACGGAATGAACGGACCACCATCAATGACACCACCGCCTTGATTAGGGGTAAATCCATAGTACGCACCATACCAGAAGCGAGCAATACCACCATAGAGACTAGCAGTATAGAGGGCAGCTGCACGTGCACCATCAGTCGAAAACTTAATCTGGGGAATACGATTAGCAAGCGCATCAGCATTGAAACGCATCGTTCCTATAGCAGCCCATTGATTATTAACGGAGTTGTTGTCTAACGCGATTATACCCGCATCAATTTCGGAAAATTGCGGGAATGTTGCATTGGGAACACGTGTGTCAAAGAAGAACTCATCGGATAAATCACCAGCGAGAGTGGTCATTTGGGCATAGCGCAGGGAAAACTGACGCTGTATCCCGTTCACCTGAAATTGTATTTGCGACTCATCATTAAGTTGAGCATCAGTGATGAGGTCAATAGGTGCAGCCACACCTTTGGCATATTCTGCGCAGGAATGAAGTCCGACCACGCCTGCCAGCACAACACCTATCACGAGAAGATATTTTTTGAAATTCATAGTTCTACAAGATATTGTATTCTTTAAGGAAATGGTGGATTAGAAGCCGAAGCTCACTATAAAGTTAATTACACGTGACTGCATCAGTGTCAAGAAGTCTACGGAAGTGGTAACACCGTTAGCAGCCCCGGGATTCGTATTAAGTTCCACTTCCGGTCCACTGTACGTTGTAAAGAGTGCAAAATTATTGGCAGTGAGAGATAACGACAAGTTTTTAATAGCAGGTGTACCAACAATGCTGTTGATAAGATTAGTGGCGTTGTAGCGAAGGCTAAGCTCACGAATACGTAGCCAATTCGCTTTTTCGGTATAATTATTAGCTTGCATTGACGCTATACGCGGCTCCAATTTTTGGAATGCAATAGCAGCAGCCTGATATTCTGCCGTTCCCGGAGTAAGAACTGCAACACCCGGTACGCGACCAACTGTCAAAAGACCAGCCGTTCCAAAACCCTGAGCTCCCGGTCCACGCTCTTGAGCCGCTGCACCATTGGTAGGAGACACACCGGCACCATAAATGCCAAGCTGAGTAGCCAAGCGATTGAACTGAGGATTGTTGTAGTATGCTACACCTGTAGCAAACTGAGCAGTATTGTTAAAGACATATCCTTCCAATGCGTATTCTGCAAGGGCATAGATGGTGAAATCATGCAAGAAACGGAACTCTACTGAGAAGGATCCCGTATAGAGCGGAACACCGGAGCCGATAGCATAACCTACTATACCTCCTGCTGCATTACGAACCATGCCTGTAGTGTCAATCTCAAGACCATTGCGTCCTTGATTTACCCAGTCATAATATCCATTCGCTTGAAAGCGCGGCGTGAGTGGGCGTAAGCCCATAAATTGGCTACGGCGTTGACCAGGAATAATAAATTGACGATTATCGGTCAACTGCGCAGGACCACCTGCTTCGTAGCCGAGACTTTTCACAAGATTGTCAGCATAGTTGAAGATAAGTCGTAAATCAAGTGAGTAGTCAGCCGACTGAATCGGGCGAGCATAGATCATGGACTCAAACCCCCACCCGTCAAGGGCTGCAATATTTGACGGCTTATTGCCCAAGCCTGTGGACGGAGGGCGAGGCAGGTTCACAAGTGACTGGGTGGAATTTGAGATATAATAGGTGGCTTCAAAGCCATATGCATTATCAAACTCCATTTCCAAGCCCAATTCTATTTCCCGTGTCCGTTCGGGCTGAATTGCCGTATTGCCTGCAATACTGACTGCAGCACCAGCACCATATGGTGAAGCACCATTTGTCCAGAGAAGCGACTGCCCGTCTGTCAAGCCCGGCAAACGTCCATTTTCTCCGTATGCAGCACGGAATTTTGCGAGATTGATCACTTCAGGCAAAAATCCAAGTTTGTCTAAACGTGCAGCAAAACTTGCTGCCGGATAGAAAATGTTTGGAGCCTCTGCGCCATATGCAGAAGCATAATCTTGGCGTACCGAACCGGTTAAGAAGAAGGTCTGGTTATAATTAAATTTTTGCTCCACAAACCAACCAGCATTTCTCACATTCGTGAATGTTTCTGCTACTACACGTGTAGTTGCCGTTCCAGCATCTACCACACGAATAAGTTCTGTTGGGAATTGTTGAGCATCGGTTTGTATTGTCCGCGTTACTTCGTTCCATGCTTGTCCACCACCGGTTGTTGTAGCGCTCAGTCCTTCTATGATTTTGTAGTCGTATGAGATATTTGCCTCAACGTTAAGACGCTCGGCACCAATAGTAAAAAGCCCACGACGACCGCGCGTTACACCTGCATAAGCATAGTTTGCCGGAAAGAAAATACTATTGTTCACGTTGCGGATGTCTGTCCCCACAAGTGCGCGAGCATTCAACCCGGGAAGGAATTCGGGTGAGTATTGGATTTCCGCCGAACCAACAAAACGCTGCGTTCGTTGTGAGTTTTCTGCTTTTTCGATAGCCTCTTTTTGTGTAAAACCGTATGTAGAACGTGCCCCACCGACAGGGTCGGCAAAACCATTCGGTACTGCTAAACCAGCCGCACCTGCTGCACCGGAAGGAGGAGCATAGGGTGAGAAAAGTCGGGTATTGCCTTGCCAACCAATAACGTTATTGTCATTTTGCGGGCGGTCAACCATGTTGTCTACATAATTAGCGCTGGCTCTGATGGAAAAGTTTTTCGAGGTTGTTGCATCCAAATTCAAGCGCACCGACTGGCGATTCAATTGATTTTGAACGACAAAACCCTGCTCTGCACGGTTCTCATAGCCAACATAGTAGTTGAATATCCCCGAATTACCTTGCAGGTTTACTCCGTGTTGTTGGATAGGTCCGTCGCGGAAAATTGAATTAGCTTCTTTCCATGATTCTATATCTTTTGCTGTGAAATCACGGTGATTTCTGTTAAATCCGAAAATGCCTTGATAGTTAATCCGAACTTGATCTTGCTCTGCACCGCGTCCGCGTTTGGTTTTGATCAGTACAATACCGTTTTGTCCTTGCGGACCATAAAGTGATGTCGCTGCTGGACCTTTGAGAACCTCAATGTTCTCTATATCTGCGGGATTCAAATCCGCGAGAGCACTTACCTGCTGTCCGCCTGTGGCATAACCACCAGTATTGCCCGAAGCCACACGGACACCATCAATAAAGACAGTTGGATCACCACCCAAAAGACCGGCACCAGCACGAACATTAAAACGTATACCACCACCGACTTGACCGGAGGCTGGCGTAATCGTAACACCGGAGATTTTGCCTTGCATAAGCTGTGCCGCCGAAGTATAACCAACTTTGTCGGTTAAGTTAGCCGCATCAACGCGCGAAACAGCTACTTCTGCAACCCCTTTTTGTGTCCGCGAAGCAACGCCGGTTACGACGACCTCGTCCAATCCGCGAACATCAAGAAGAAGGGCAAAATTCACATCTACATTTACAGGTCCATCCACAGTAACAGTCTGAGCAGCAGACTTATAGCCTACATAGCTTACCTCAACCGAGTACTTACCGGACGGTACGTTTTTGATTTCGTACTCGCCGTCTTTGCCCGCAATCTTACCGAGCTTTGCAGCAGAAGCGCCCTGCGCCGTCAGTGTAATACGTGCGCCTTGCAAGCCATCGCCATTTTTTTTGTCCGAAACTTTACCTTTCACTGTGCCGCCTTGCGCTAAAGCAACGCTAAAGGAGCCAACAAGCAAAGCCAGGACCAGAAGTATTTTACCTCTCATAACGCTTTTATAGAATAGGTGAAATAAAATGAATTAGGGGAAATTCAAGGGTAGGAGTGGTGAAAAAAATTTTAACAGAATTTTAACTGTTTTTTAACAACTTTTAACAAGACGACGAATATACCAACATATTATCTTGAAGTCAAATTTTTGTAGAAAATTTGTATAAGTCGTGTTTACAAAATCTTCAACACAAGATTTGATGTGTCTTGTGAGCCTCCCCATCAATCCCTCTTTATCAAAGACATAGTACAGGTTGCAGAAAGATTTCGGCAATGACTTTGCAAACACGCTCTAATTACATGGTCTGAGTAAACTCTTTTATCTAATAATGAAAGCTGTTACCGATAATATGAGACGAGACAGAGCAACCGACGAGCAAGTGTGATGATAGAGGGCATAGATAAAAAAACAGGCTCTCTCTTAAATTAGAGAGAGCCTGTTTTCACTTTTTGAAAGATTCAGGTACCAAAACCAGTCTCCGATTACAAATCATTCTGTTGTAATAAGCCTTTGGAAGCGTCTATTTCAGCTAAACGCATGAAAAGAAAATCGCCGGAGCTATTACCTTCCGCTTGCACAGTGAATTTGTAAGTCTGATATGCTTTATTCGTAAAAGCTGCCGGTTTGGGATATTCCGCCACCCCCTTGCCTACCTGATCCCACCATTTTACTCTGATGTCGGTTATGGATATAGCATTATACAACTTCGAGTTAATAGCTTTGGGATTTGTTCTGATACTGGTGGAACTAAAATTCTAGACATATAGGCGAAGAAGGATGAAAAGACGATTGAGGAGGTTGGTAATCGTGGCTACGTTGGGAAGGTTATGAAGGTTTATATTGGAGCGGCAATATCGTATTTCGCTGGGAGAAAGGCAAATGCGATTGGCTGAAAATAACCTAAAAAGAAACAGGCTACCCTCTTGTGGAGATAGCCTGTTTCCAATTCTTGGTAGTCTAACCATTTAGTGGGGGTTATAGCTCATTTTGCTTTATTAAGCCCTTGGAAGCGTCTATTTCAGATCTTGGTATTAAGAATACCCATTCCTTATCACCGGCAGGGACTTGCATTTTAACCGCAACAAGATCAGGGCTACCGGTTTCACGCCTATCCAGAGGGAGATTAAGTCTTTTCAGATCCAAGAAGCGGAATCCTTCACCCCATAACTCAATACGTCTGTGGGTCAAAATTTCCGTGAGGAGATCGGAACCCGATTTGGTTGATTTTGTATAATTTGGGTCTCTGGTAACAATAATATCGTAAAGCGTTTGCGATGCTTCCGCTGTTTTATTTTGCATAGCCTGAGCTTCAGCTTTAATTAGATACATCTCAGCTAAACGCATAAAAAGAAAATCGCCGCTACTGTTACCAAGATCTTGAGCGGTGAATTTGTAGGTCTGATACGGCTTATTGGTAAACGTTGCGGGTCTGGGATATTCCGCCAAACCTTTACCTGCCTGATCCCACCATTTTGCCCTAATATCGGTTGATGATATAGCGCTAAACAATTTCGAGTTAATCGCTTTGGGGTTTGTTCTGATATTGGTCGAATTATAATTCCATGACATATAAGCAAAGAAAGAACCAAAGAAAAGATTTTGGTCGGTTGTTTGTGTATATGCCCACATCCATTCTTTATTTTTGCTGATGGAATTAAATCCGCTCAATAAGTCTTTGCCGGATTGCAGACCGGTCTTACCACCCGCGGCATCTATTGCCTTTTGAGCAAATTGTTCCGCCGTTGCCCAATCACCCATAGTTAAAGCAATTCGTGCTTTGATGCCATTGGCAACTTTTAATGAGATGTGGTTAACACTCGGATTATTTGATATGGCAAGGTTTTTGAGGGCTTCATCCATATCTTTATTGATAAAAGCATATGTTTCCTCTACGGTTGCTCTTGCCTTTGGGCTTTGGGAAACTGTCTCACGAAGTACAATGCCTACATCTGAAGATGCCGTGGCTTTGTTGTAGCGCTTTGCATATAGTTGTACCAAGTTAAAATGCCCCCATGCTCTAAATGCAAGAGATTCCCCTTTGACCCTTGCTTTTAAGGCAGGATCGCCCTCCATCTTATCAACTTTATCAAGAATAACATTTGCATTTAAGATTATCCGATAATAAAATTGATATGGATATGATGCATAAGTAGTTGTTTCCACACGATGACCAAGCCAACGAGTCTCTGCTATAAACCAACCATTTCCTGTCGTTGTGTTAATCACGTCTTCTCCGAGCATATCTCTAGCTATACCAAAATTAGGCTCACCACCGCCGAAACCTTGATCGAACCGATATTGGTAAGCATAATTATTAACCCCTGTAAGGATATAATTCATATTATCCAACGACTCAGTTGCAGTACTTTCGCCAATGCTGCCTGTGGGATTTGTATCCAAGTAATCTGATCCACAGGATACAGTCAGCATTGAGGCGAAAATTATTCCTAAAAGATATTTGTTTTTCATGGTTATTTGATATAAAAGTTCATTCAAAAAATTCATTTTAGAATCCCACTTGAAGTCCCAGTGTCAGGGTTCTTGCAGGAGAGCTGGTGTAACCGTTAGATCCCGTACCTTGGAATGTTTGCATCGGATTCAGTCCTGTTCTTGCCGTCCAGAAGAAAAGGTTTTCCGCACTTAGATTAATACGGGCACTTTTTACAAACAACGACTCAGCAATGTCTCCGGGCAAAGCAAAACCCAGTACAACTGATTTTAGGACTAACGCATCAGAGGCAATCAACCATCGACTTGATCCTCCATCAAAATTGGCTGCCTGTCTTGCATCCAAGCGAGGAACGGTGGTAACATCACCTTCTTTTTTCCAACTCTTATTGAGAGCGTCCACATGGAGTGCTCCACCCATCTGATTTTGACTCATTAGACTAATATACGCATTGTCGTATGTTTTTCCGCCTACCTGATATGCAAAGGCAACCGCTAACGAGAATCCTTCATAGCGGAACGATGTATTAAAGCCGCCCATTACCGTCGGAATGGAATTCCCTTGGTATTTAAACATTGCTTTGGGTAATGATGTTGTTAAGGTATCGGAACCAACAATTCTTTCGGTTGTGGCGCTATATCTTTGGTTTACACCATCGAATGTATAGAGAGCTGCCCCATCCTTAGAATCAACGCCACGATAATCTCTCAACCAAAACTCATAACGAGATACGCCAACTATATATTTTTTCGTTCCCGTAATAATTTCCTTTTGACCTTCTGGAAGCTGCACAATCTCATTTTTAACAAGCGTTGCATTAGCACCAATGGTCCAGCGGAAGCTCTTATCGGCAATAACATCGGCTTCAATATCAAATTCAATGCCTCTGTTCTGAACCTTTCCGATATTTTGACTAATACTTGATCCACCGGAAGAAATTGGCAAAGGAACATCAAACAAGAGGTCTCTTGATTCTTTATTAAAGACTTCCAATGTTCCGCGAATCATATTGTTAAGAAAGGCAAACTCAAGAGCAACATCATATGTTACTTGGGTTTCCCATTTGAGTTTACTATTGCCAAAAACTGTAAGCAAAATGCCCGGATCGGTATAATTATTATACCCTAAGCCGAAAAGACCTTTATATGGATAATACAAATTATTTCCGTTCGCATCTATTAGTTGGTCATTACCTGTTTCTCCATAGGAAGCTCGTAATTTCAGGTTGCTTATCCAATCGGCGGAACGCATAAAATCTTCTTGCGTAATTCGCCATGCTCCTCCAACCGACCAAAAATCACCCCAGCGCATAGCAGGATCGAAACGTGATGTTCCGTCTTTTCTATACGACAGTGAAGCATAATATTTGCTGTCATAGTCGTAGCTAAGCCTTCCAAAGAAGCTTTCTTTTCTGTAGCTGTCAATATATGAACCCGTTCCGTCGTTAATAACATAGTTTGCAAATTCCTCAATACCATTCAAAATCTGTGAGGATTTCTGGGCTTCAATAAATTGATAGGTATAATAGTAGTTTTCATGTCCGGCTAATGCGCTTATGCTATGCTTATCAGCAATTGTTGTCGTGTATTCCAACAATTCATTTATTGTAAATGTGGTTGACCTTGCTTGCCATTTATAGATTCTGCCACTTCCTGCCGCATCACCAACAATTCTATTTTCATACTGCGAAGTCGCAGAGTTGGTAATATCGTAGCCTACATTTGTCGTAAACTTTAACCCCTCTAACAGGTTAAGTTCCAGAAATGTACGTGCATTCAGACCATCTCTGCCAAACACTCTGTTATTTAACATTGTCTCTGCTAATACGTGTCTACCGGATGAGCCTGCGGCTCCTCTTGTCTTTCTGAAATCATAAATTTTATTGCCTTGAGCATCCAGTGTGTATGCACCAGTCACATCATCATGCTCATAGATAGGATAAATTGGTCCTATGTATCGAGTAAAGAAAAACGGGTTGACGTATCCTGTGCTGGAACCATCAGCAGCATTCTGGCTTGCAACTCTAAAAACGGATAAATTGATACCGGTTTTCATCCAATTAGTAGGCGTATAGGTAACATTTCCTCTACCGGAAAACCGCTCGTAATTGGTTCTGATTGAATAGCCGTTTTCATTCAAATACCCCAATGCGGCGTAAGTTTCCCAATTTCCTGCCTTATTACCTAAAGATAAATTATACTCTTGGCGATAGCCAGTTCTGGATAAAGCCTTATCCCAGTCAAGGTCATCACCATACAATAATTCTTTTGCTGCGGGGTTCAAGCTACCGTTTAGAACGATTTGATTGTTAGCAACGCCTTTGAAGGGATTATATTTTAACAAATCATAAATCCCTGACGTTGCTCTTGCATTAGCAGCATCAACCGTCAATCCGTCAGAGTAGATAAAACCATTGCGTAATTGCGTCCACATTGCAGGATAATAATCATAAACCCCAACTCTTTCATATTCAGGTATTGCTCTGGAACTGAGTCCATGGCTGGTGCTAAATGTAACGGAAGGTACACCTTGCCCCTGCCCTTTTTTTGTCTGGATTAAAATAACACCGTTACCTGAACTTGCTCCGTAAATGGCAGTGGATGCGGCATCCTTCAAAACAGTCAGGCTTTCAATATCTTGTGTGCTGATATCAGAAAGATTTCCGTTAAAAATCGTCCCATCTACAACATAAAGGGGAGCAGAGGAAGCGTTAATTGAGCCATAACCTCTGATACTTATACTCGCTCCTTGTCCCGGCTGTCCACTGCCTGCGAGTACCTGAACACCGGGAACAGCACCGATAAGCGCTTGCGATACGTTGGTAATTGGTCTTGATTCCAAGGCTTTCGCTGATACAGTCGAGGCGGAGCCTACAAATGATTTTTTACTAACGGAGCCGTATCCCACAACCACAGCTTCTTCCAGCAAAACTATATCTTCGTCCAATGCAACGTCATAAACGGAAGCATTTTCTACCGTTACTGTGCGAGCTTTGAAGCCTACATATGCAAATTCCAAAACTTTTCCTTTCTTCACATCAAGGCTATATTTGCCATCTACCCCGGTAATTTGTCCTTTTTGCTCTCCACGAACCTTAACGGTTACACCGCGCAGAGGAGTTGAACGCTTTTTATCAGTAACCGTTCCGGTTATATTTACGACATCCTGTGCTACAAGCAATTGCACCGCCAGTAAGAAGCAAAGGCTTGACAAGGAAAAACTTAGTCGGAACTTCTTCATAATACTTCGGTAAATAAATTGAGAGCTTTAGATTTAAAGCCCATGAAACAAACAATTAGGGTTAAATTCAAATGTGTCAGAAGCAGAATGATAATGTAATTGAATTTAAGACGATGAAGTTAGAAAAAATTCAAGAACAGCATAAGCAGAAAAATTAACGAAATTTTAACCATTTTTTAACAACTTTTAACAAGGCAACGAATATAACAACATATTATCTTGAAGTCAAATTTTTGTAAAAACAAAACAAGCTCTTTTTTCAGAGTGAAATTTTTCGCAGCGATTTCCAAGACTTTTTGTATTTTTGTTTGCTCTATTATTTTCCTCAAACGCCCCTGCGTAAAGCACCTGCATCAAGCACCCAGATGAAGCATTAGCCTACACCGTTTTCAACTCTTTGTATTCGTTCTTTGCTCGCCGTTTCGCGGTAGCTCTTGGTCTTGAGCGAATACGTCCTTGCTCACTTTATTTTTTTGCTCTATGATGAATTCAATGCGTGGCGCTCTTCGCCTTGCGGCGCTCGTGTGTGCTTGTGTCGTTGTTCTCCTGCCCTCCAATGCGCTTACTCAAGTGCGCGTCAGCGAATGGCAAACCTATTCTTCGCTGCAGAATGTCCGTGCGACGGTCTCCGACCGCACGGGCAAAGTCTGGGCTGCCACATCCGGCGGCGTGTTTTCGTACGACCTCCAAACCCGCTCCACGCAGGAGTTTCGCAATATCAACGCTCTCTACGGCATCGATATTACCGCCATTGCTGTTAGTCCCACAGACGGTAGCATTTACGCTGGCGGGTTCAATGGCGCACTGAACATTTATGACGGCAAAAACTGGAGCGTCGTCACCGATATTCTCACCGCTAATCTCACGCGCAAGAAAATTAATGACTTCGTGTTCCAAGATTCTCTCGTCCTCATTGCCGGAGATTTTGGTTTGACGGTATTCGACCCCAAGCGCCGCGTCTTTACCGAGACCGTACAACGCTTCTCAACACTTCAGCCCGGAAGCGCTGCCAAGCAAATGCTCGTTTCGGGTGGCAGAATTTGGATAGCAACGGAAAATGGTGTTGTTTCCGCCGCAATGGGGCTACGGTCATACGCAAATCCCGCTTCATGGACGCTGCATCCGTTTGTGGGCGATGTTGGTGCGGCAGGCACAAACACGGTTTCTATTGCAGAAGTGCAAGGTGTACTCTATACCGCGCAGGGAGCAAATCTCTGGCAAATGGCGAATAGTCGCTTTGAGAAGCTCATTACGACTTTCTTCGAGCCAATACGCAACCTTGCTTCGGTACAAAATCAACTTTTCATCGCCACAGAAAACTTTCTCTATAATACCGCAAAAGAGAACTTGACCACAAGCGCCCGCACGATGAATTCGCTCACGGTGATAGACAGCGCGGGACAGAAGCGACTCTCGATTAATAGTGGTCAAGGTTTTGCAATTTGGACATCTCCGCAGTCGCAGTTTATCCGCCTGAGTTCGCCCGTGGACAATCGCTTTCGTTCTATTACGGTCGATACCAAAGGCGGCGTTTGGTGCGTGTCCGGGTCAAGCCAGCAGTCTGCTATTCCCAATGATGGCATTTCCACGGGTATTTCGGTTTTCCGCGATAGCGTTTGGCGTGTTTTCACTGCCGAGACGCATCCCGCAATGAAGGTGAACTCATACTATCAAATTGATGCTCAACCAAATGGCACCGTATGGGCATCAAGTTATGGTGGCGGAACGCTTCTCATTCAACCGGATTCTAATTTCCGCTTGACCAATTTTAACACTGTCGGCACAGGTATTCTCCCTTCGGCAGGAGATAGCTACTCTGTACTGGGGCAAGTACAGACGGATACTCGTACAGGAACACTCTGGCTACCGAATTACCAAAATGGTACAGAACAAGTCATTGTTGCCCGCACTGCACAGGGCGTATTCAAGGGCTTTAGCCGCCCGTTGGCAGAACGCCGCTACCACTTTTTGGCAATAGACCGCTCCGGCACAAAATGGTTCTGCACATGGCGTGGCACTGAAATGCTCGCATTCAATGAACGAAACACCTTCGATAACACCAGCGATGACGTGTGGTACAGCGTACCGACGGGCGTACTGAACGAAGGACAAAGCTGCATTGCTGCCGACAAAGACGACCGGATATGGGTAGGGACACCCCGCGCAATGTATTCTATCGTGAATCCAAGCTATGTGCTCACGCAAGCCTCCAATCAATCGCTAATTATTGACAAGCCACGCAAACTCGTTGACCAAGCATACAACGCCATTGCGGTGGACGCTCTGAATTACAAATGGTTCGGCACCAATAACGGTGTCGTTGTGTATGACAGCCAGCGAGATACGATTCTTGCCCGCTTCACTACGGAGAATTCACAGCTTGCAAGCAATACGGTACTTTCGATTGCCATTGATAACAATAGCGGTAAAATCTATTTCGGCACCGATAATGGTATGTCGGTCGTAACAACGCTTTCGATTCGCCCGAACACCGATTTTACGACCATGCGCTGCTATCCGCAGCCTTTTGTACCCGCCCAAGACAATGAACTGGTAATAGATGGTCTGGCAGAAGGAACGCAGGTTAAAATTTCAACTGTTGACGGACTACTCGTGCGGGCATTTACACAGACGAATTCCCGCACCGTCGTCTGGGACGGGCTAGACGAACAGCACCGCCCCGTGCAAAGCGGTGTTTACCTCATTTCTGCCTACTCAGACACCGTTGGCTCGAACGCGGTGATTAAAGCAATGGTGATTCAGAAGTAATCACGGCATATTTTCGACTTATTTTTGACATAACTGAGACCGAAGCCGTACAAAGCCAGCAAAAAAATGTTTTGTACGGCTTTTTTGCCTCAGGAAAAATTTGCATTGTGAGGAATTATTTTGGAATTACATAAGAACTGAGTAGTTTGAGCGCTATGGAATAATGCTATCCGCGCTCATCGGCGCGTGTTATCAGAGACTATTCAGCATTGCACAGAAGCGAAAGAGGGACATGAATCGAAAAAAAATAGTGGTCATTGACGACGACGAAACGACGCTGCGTACTATTTCGCGCATCTTGGAGACATATGACTACGTTACCTTTGGCGCAGAGAATGGGCGCGAAGGCGTAGAACTTGTTACCCGTACCCAACCGGATATTGTCATTTGCGACGTGATGATGCCCGGCATGAATGGCTATGAAGTGCTGTTAGAATTGCGCAATCATGCTGGCACGGCGACCATTCCCGTTCTCTTGCTCTCCGCTCGCCGCGACCCCGCAGAAATTCGGCATGGTATGAAGCTCGGCGCTGACGATTATCTCACCAAGCCCTTTTCAACCGAAGACCTTTTGCGCTGCATCGAGGTACGGATTCAGCAACGCGAGAAGATTGTCCGCCAGTCCTCGCAGCAGTTGGAGCAACTTCGGCGTAGTATTGCGATGCGCCTCCCACACGAATTCCGAACTCCCCTCAGTTCTATCATCGTTTTTGGAGAATTGCTTGCCGGGGATTATGACAGCCTCTCCCGCGAACAAGCCATGGAAATGATTGCCACGATTGTTTCATCGGGACACCGCTTGAGTGCATTGGTAGAGAATTTTATTTATCTGGCACGTTTGGAAATTATGGCGGGACAGCCCGCAACGAAGGAGGAACTAACATCGTTTCCCCTGCCCGGTTGCGATGCTATTATAGCCGAAGCGTCAAAGCATCAAGTCTTGATATACGGCAATTTTCATCTTCTAACGATGAATCTTGCACCCGTTACGCTCTGCATTTCTGATGCGTACTTACGAAAAATCATTGCCGAGCTGGTCAGCAATGCTTGTAAATTTTCTATGCCCAAATCTGCCATTGCCATCACGGGAGAAATACAGCGAAATTTTTACATCATTTCGATAACCGACGAAGGGCGCGGCATGAAGCCCGAACAAATCTCCAATATCGGTGCCTATATGCAATTCGACCGTGACCGCCACGAGCAACAAGGGCAAGGCTTGGGACTGGAAATAGCCAAGCGCATTACCGAATTGCACGGGGGAAGTCTTGCCATCAAAAGCGCACCCGACGAAGGAACGACCGTGCAAGTATTCCTGCCTCTACCCGAATATCCTGAATTTTAGTGCTGTTTGTAAGATTTTTGATTGCTAAAAGCCACCAAATGTCCACCCCAGACTAACGCCAAGCCACGGTAGAAAGAATCCCGGAAGAAAAAGTGGCGTAACACCTGCACGCAAGGAAAAGCCGCCTTCGGCAGGCATAAGCCGATACATTGCCACGAGCGTCGGAATGGGAAGATAGGTCATTGCGGCGGTCGGCGTAACCGTTGAAGCAGATGCGCCTAAGAATGCAGAAGAGATACCTGCGCCCAGTTCAAGATAACTCGGACTATCGGGGAAATTATACAAATAGCTCCCCACAAGCGGCACAAAAACTCCACTTGCGCTACCGGAAAGAAGATTGAATAAATTTACATCCACGCGATAGTTACTGAAACCAATGCGTACATTCCACGTCGGCGCGAGGCGGCGGTCGTAATTGAAGGAATACAAACCACCATTCCCCAAGCCTTCCACAAAAACGGAGTTCTTTGCCGCAAGAGCGAAGCGCTCTTCGGGGCTATATTGGCGAATATCTTGTGCAATACCGCGCTGCATCGGGACAATTCCGAGACAAAGCACAATTACAAAAGCAGCAAAAACAACGGGTTGGTAACGCATAATGTTTTTTTTAAGAGGGCAAAAAGTTTCCGGCACAACGTAGTAATATCAGCAAGAGCAGACAACAATGATCAATTATTTTTCGCCTGTAAACCATTGATAATATCGTTAAAATCATCGTCGGAGAGATTATAGTGCGAATTGCAATAGCGGCAGACAAGTTCGCGCTGATTTTGGGCTTGCATTTCTTTGATTTCTTCCGCCCCAAGCGTTGAGAGTGCAGATTTGAAGCGGTCGAGAGAGCAGCGGCAAAAGAAATCAATAGGCGTATCTGCCATTTCGATGAGTTCTGTATCAGAGATTATTTTGAGTATTTCTTGCGGTGAATAGCCCGTTGCGAGCATATCGGAAAGATTTTCTATTTTCTTGAGATTGGCGTACATCGTCTGAATAAGACTTTCCGGTGCGCCTGGCATTGCTTGCACCATCAGCCCGCCGGACTGCTCGACCTGTCCTTCCTTGTTAATGCTCACATCAAGCATAACGGCGGTAGGAATCTGCTCCGACTGCGTGAGATAATACGCCAAGTCCGTGCTAATATCGCCTGAAAATAATTCCACTACGCCCACGACAGGTTCATATTGATTGTACAGCACTCTTGATACACGCAAAAGCCCGATTCCCAAACCACTTCCAAGAGAAGCATTGGCATCGGAGAAATCCAGAACACATTCTGGGTTCTGCACATAGCCTCGCACCTCGCCTACGTGGAGCGACTCAGCAAACACCTTGCCCGCAGGACCATTCCCGGAAAAATCAAGAATGATGCGCTCTTCGCTTTTGAGAAATGATGCTAGAAGCGATGCGCCCGACATCGCCCTACCCAAAAGCACGGAAGCAAGCGGACTAAGCCCATGACGTTCTTGTGCCGAAAGAGCAGCTTTAGAATTACGCACCGCCGCAAGACGGAAGAAACCGTCCTCGGTCATAGCTCTGACAACGCGGTCACGCTGGGTGTAGAGTTTCTTAATTGCCTGTGGTGAGGAATTATCTGGGTTCTGCGGTAAAAATTCCACGGTAGAGCGCCTTTCTGGAAAAAGAAGATAAATAGTAGGCGCAAAATTACGCACTTTTTAGCGAAATCTTCCCCAAAAAATCTGCATTGATCGACCAAAATGAAACGAAGAAAAAAAACCGATGAAGACGGGAATCGTCAACATCGGCTTTTTTTTGGAGATAGTGCGCCCCTCCGCGCACATTTTCGTAGCATAGTCTTGACAAATGTGCTCTCGCTTTTGCCAAGCCTCAACACGAATGAATGATGAGGGGTTCGATAGGGTTTTTCAGGTCGTTTTCGATTGTTTGGATAAAAGTGCTCATCCGGCTCACAGCATCGCGCCCAAGGCTGCTTCGCTGTCCACCAAAACGCTTCTGCCTTTACTGCCGTCCATGGTGCCTATAATTCCAGCTTCTTCCAACTGGTCAACAATACGGGCTGCACGTCCATAACCGATTTTCATGCGGCGCTGAAGTAGTGAGGTTGAGCATTGCTGATGGCGCACGACTAATCGCGCTGCCTCTTCAAAAAGGTCATCACGGTCGTCGTCGCTGCCGGAGGCACCGCCACGCTGCGTTTTTTCGCTGACCGACGGCAACATATAGGGCTGCGAGTAGCCTTCTTGTGCGGCAATATGCTCGCAGATGCGCTCCACTTCGTCGGTGGAAAGATACGAATTCTGAAGGCGCATCGGCTTTCCGGCACCAGATCGGAAGAGCACACGTCTGAACTCCAGTCACTAGCTTGTATCTCG
>CALCNX010000073.1 GCA_937899715.1 uncultured bacterium
GAAAATATTATCTATAAATCACGGTTTTGCTGTCCAAACAATGGGGTACACCTCAGTCTGCTGTTGTAGATGTTGCCGATTCCGAATTGATATTAGTGGTGGGTGGTGCCAGTCGTGAGCAAGAAAAGCTATGCAATATCATTGCAGGAGTGAGTGTTGCCGCAATGTTTTTTCCCCCTAGCCAAGGTATTGCGATTGCATTAATGATTGCAGATATGGCTCTTTGTCTTTAATAAGGCAGACCAAATATTATAATCAATCATTCAAACGGCTAAAAATGGGAGCCTCCGTAGAGGCAGGCTCTCATTTGTTTTTTTACAAGTAAGTTTCAGGATGCAAGTATGTTAAACCAAAATGCAGAGATTGTTTTGAAATATCCATTGTGAATCCAAGATAGTTTACAAAAGAAAATATTTTGATTTTCCTCTGCCCATAAACTTATTTTTATAAATGCTCAGTTTACCACAGTACAAATACTTTCGATTATGACAAAATTGGAATATGTAAAGTATCACATAATTATTTTATTTCGTAGTTCCTATCTTTGGCTGATAATCAACTCATTACCTTATACCGCCATGATGACCTCCTTTTTATCAAGAAAGTCCTCAAATACGGTAGATGATGAAGCCTCTCAAATCTTTTTGCTGAGTTTATTACCATTCTTTTCTCTTCTACATACAGGAACGAATATGTTTGCACATTTTTTTTCTTTTTTTTCTTTTTTTCATATTGTTCCTTACAATGTATTCAAAAAATATCTTTGCCTGATTCTGCCAACTTCAGCATTAACAATAAGTTTTGCTATAAATACCTCAATATTTCTATTGGCAAATTCTCAATATTCATTCAAATATAAGATATTATACGGTGTCTGCTTATTTATGGGCGGAATAATCGCTATTCTTCTTTGTATCAAGGCATCCATAGACACACCAATATTAGCTAAGATGAATGTATTCTCTTTTACATTTAGAACATCCGAGACAAGCATTGCCTTGTTGTTTATGGGCAAAATTGCCTGTGCTATCGGGGTTGTTCAAGTTTCATTTTTCTTGCTCGCTCATAGTAATTTTGCCCTGTGGGTTACCATAATGCTAATATTGAGTATCTCAGCTCTATTGTATTTAGACAAGCAAATACAAAGAATGCCGATGCAAGTGCATCACAATAGATTTAATATTCTCGGTAAAATAAGTTGATGAATATCAGAATTTCATTGCATACAACATACATCAAATATCAGCTTTTATGTCTGCTACGCAGTCATAGTTTGCTCGCCACATTCTTAACAGTCGTTCAGCAAACATTGACGATATTTCTGCTTTGGAAGTATCCGTCCGTCCATTTTCATAATGAAGCGCTGGGTGTTTATTTTTCTACAATCTTGGTAACGACTGCAATGATGGCGACAAGCACAAATATTTTCGGCTGGCAGTATGGTAGCGCTTTTTTGCTGTATATTTCCCCGAGTTCTCTCACAAGACGAGTGTCGGCACTTTTGCCATTGCTGTATTGTGTTTTTGTTGCTGTCGTTCTGGACATCATCATCTTTTATGCCGTCCAGCACATTGCCTTCACACCGGAGAAGTATGCTCTTTTCATTATTTGCTTTGTTGTCGGGGTTGCCGTTGCGATATATGAAGCACTGATGGCATCTATCCGTCAAGCAGTTCCACTCAAAAAAAATGCTTTTTCTTTTAGTGAAAAAACACCGCAACCCCCAAGAGCGCCCGGCACAAGGATTGTCTCAACGTTTCTGCCTACTGCCATACCTATTGGTGTATTCTACACGCTGGGACACTATTCATGGTTCTGGTTTGGTTTTGTTGTTGTCTATGCGGCTATTATTGGCGGGGTACTTTTTTGGCTGTTGCGCTCTATTCCCCAAAAAGCCTACGCTGCCCGATTCCACTTGTACCAAAGTCTGAAAGGTCTGAAGTGATAACTCATATTCTCACCCTCATACGATACAGCCTACTCGCCTACGCCCGCAATGGAGCGCTATGGCAGCTTTGTCTTTTTTCAGTTTATCTGTTCGCGTTTAGCGGATTTATGACGCATCTCATCAGCAGAGATGACACAACGCCGCAGGTTGAAGATGTATATATTTTTCTCTTCTTGCCGACTTGGACGGGTATTATCATCGGAACCAATATGTACGGCTGGTGGCGGCGGGGATTTGCCATGATGACCTACGCACCGAATTTTTCAATGTTCCGCCCTGCTCAGGCACTGGTGCTGCCTTTGACTGTACTTCTTTTGGCGGAGTTCTCCGTGATACTTGGTTTTGTGTGCTTTAGCAGAAAACCTTTGCACCTTCTTTGGCAGATGCAAGAAACGCTACTGTGGCTGTTCATGCTCTCCGGCAGCATAGCGGCGGCGCTGTGCTTGTATGTGTACGCATCTTTGCGCAAAGCATCACCACTGCCCGATAGCCTGATGAAATCTATGTTCGGCAGCGCATGGAATAGAGAAAGTACGATGATGTTCTTCCTGGTTTTTTCAACGGCAGTCGGCGCGGGCGTTCCGGCGCTGAGTTATGTCACTCTTGCGGAAATGTACCCCTATGCGTGGGTGCTTGTTTCTTGTCTGTGGTTGTGTGGGCTGTCGTGCCTGTTGTGGGTGCTGCTGCGTACCTCGACGCAGTATCTTTTTACGCAGCGTTTTGCCATGTACAAACTTCTATCTCGTAACGTATAACTAAAGTCTAATTTTTGACCATTCAATTTCGACACTCTTTATGGAAGCCATTTTGAACGCACTTGCTGCGCCGAGTGCTTTTGTCGCAGATTTTAAGCGCCTGAAGGCGTTGTTGCCTTTTCTGACTGCTTTTGCTCTTTCCGCATTGGCAACGGTTCTTATCGCGCCTTTGACCATGGACTTCGCGATGAAACAATCAAACACCTTCGCAGAAGCAGGTACGCGAGAATACGCAATGTTCTATGCATTTGGCATTGGCACTTCGGTTATTTCCCTTGCCATCAAATGGGCGTTTGCCACATTTTTTCTGGGAACAGTGTTGCAGTTTGCCCAGCAGCAGCGCCATATAATGAAAGAAGAGCATACGCGGCAAGAACTTCCCGACGTGGAATATAGCGGCGTTTTGCAGTTGGTAGCGTATAGCGGTGTTATTCTTGCGTTTGAAGGCTTAATCAAGGCATTTGCCGTCATTGTGAAAAATAATCGTAATATGCTCGTTACTGTTCAAGACCTTGATGTGAGTATTGGGCTTAGTCTTCTGACAGCAAAAGTAAGCGTCGGCGCATTTATGTATGCGTTCTTGGGCGAAATCAATCCCGTTACTCTCTGGGGTTATGGTGTGCTGGCATATTGGGTAATCAGCATTTACCACGTGAGGCGGAGTGTTGCCTTTGGTGCTGTGGGCGGGTTGTGGCTTATCTGCACAATCTTGACAGCATCAATGCAACAATTCACCGCCAGCATGACGGGAGCAGCACGATGAGCCAAGATTTTTCGGCAACGGCAAAGCACACACAACCGAAGTCCACGACGACAAAAGTGCTGATGTTGATAGTGATTGTGCTGCTTATTATTGGCGGCAGCGTGGCGGCTGTTACCTTTACTGCATCCACAGCATTTCTTGGCGCAGAAGGCGTAATCCTGCAAAAAAGCAAAAACGACTGCGGCATAGCGGCGGTAAAAAATGTTGTCAAAAAGTTTGGCTACGAGCCAAACGGTGTAGATACATTGCTCAAAGCGACACAAACATCCGGCGTAAATTTACTGGAAATCAAACGCGCTTTGCAAGCATACAATCTTGCCGGAAGCGGCTACAAAACGACCATTCAGGAAATCACGACGCTTCCACTGCCAATGATTGTGCATTGGGAAGGAAATCATTTTGTGGTGGTGGAAGAAATTCGTGATGGCGATATTACGGTCATTGACCCCGCTATGGGGCGCGTCCGATACAGCAAAGCCAAATTTGCGGAACACTGGACAGGCGTTGTGCTTTCCGTTCAACGTGCGCCGCAAAAGCAGTAACGTCATTGCAATCATCCTGCACACCACCCTCTCATACCGCATGAATTCGCCCTCGCTCACATTTCGCACGTTTGCTCGGATTGCACTCGAACTCCGCATGACGTACTGGCAGGAGGCATTTCGCACTGCACCCGTGAGTTCTGCATTACGCGCACTTGTTTTTGTCGTGGTCGTATTGCAAGCCGTCGCAACAATGTTCGGCATTGTAACGGTGCGGCTGCCGGATAATCTTGTTCAGGAATTGCGAAACTCGTTGGATTCCGTGCGTACAGCATTGCTGCTGATACTGCCAATAGCATATCTTCTTCAGCAAATTTTTTCTGCACCGTTTTTCATTCGGCAGTCAAGTTCGATATTTTTCTGTCCGTACCCGATTTCGCGCTTGCATCTGGCGTTTCTGCGCTGGCTGGAAGGCGGACTAACGATGACACAAATAACGGGCGCATCAGTGCTGCTTGCGGTTATTGTTTTTACTGCACCGACTCTTTGGGCAGCGCTTTTGCAATGGTTGATTTGGTGCGGTATTCTTCGTACATTCGTAATGTGTTGCCACGAAATATACTGCCTGATTGCCGACCGCCCTGTTTTGTTATATGTGTTGTATGTGGGATTGACCATCTATGTGATGTGGAGTTTTATCGGGCTGATGAATAGCGTAAAATCTACATCCGGGCATAGTTCGTTTTCGCTATCATCAATAATTACATGGTTTGATACTGCGCTTATTCGGCAATCCGGCATAATACCGATACTCATAAGTATAACAATTATCGGCGGTTTATTTCTGTCAGCAGCATGGCTCTACGGCTATCGCATGAAAAATATTGCTAAGTATCGGTAAACTATATCAACAAAATTTCTTGTTTTTACTCCTTGACCTCTACCTCTATGAATCCGATTGATGTTCAGAATGTTTCATTTGCGTACAAAGGAAACAACACCGTTCTTGAAGATATTTCCTTCACCGTTCAGCAAGGCTCCGTTACGGGCTTGCTTGGTGTGAATGGTGCGGGAAAAAGTACACTTACATGGCTGTTGTGCAATATGCTTGAGCCAAATCAAGGAAATATCAACATTTTGGGCGAAAAACTCACGATGGACTCCGATCACATCAAGGCGCAATTCGGCGTTCTTCCTGCCGACGACCCGCTTATTGAGCATTTGACCGTCGAGGAGTATTTAACGTTTGTGGGGCGTTTGTACAACATTGATAAAAAACTTCTTCCGGGACGCATCAATCAACTGTTACCGCTTTTTGCGTTAGAAGAATTTCGCAAGAAGCAAAACCGTCATTTGTCCACCGGCACACGCCGCAAAGTCGGCATTCTTTCCACGTTGCTCCACTCGCCCAAACTTCTCGTCTGGGACGAACCATTTAACGGACTTGACCCGATAGCAAGCGCGACGCTGAAGGAACTCATCGCAACATTGAAAGCAAACGGTATCACGATACTCTTCACTTCCCAAGTGCTGGAGCCTGTCGAAGCCGTGTGCGATGCGGTGCTGATTCTGGACAATAAACGCTTGATGCTTAATCAAACAATGACGGAAATTAAAGAGCAGATTCTTGCGGCAAACGTGCAAACACTAGAGCAGTTACTGGTGAAACTCGCATCGAAAATGCCCGAAACAGCAGGCTCCATGCGTGATATGTCGTGGCTGAAAGTGTAAACCCTAAAGCAATTCTATCGCAACAGAAACTCAGCCCACGCAAAATCAAGTGGCGTAGTGATTTTGATATTCCTCTCTTCTCCCGCAATGACTTGAACCGGGAAACCCGCAAATTCGACCACACTTGCGTCATCCGTACCGAGGAACCCGTGCTGCTGCGCCTTCTGATAAGCATCTACCAAGACCTCGCGCCGAAACCCCTGCGGCGTTTGGATTGCCCTGAGGCGTGAGCGTTCGTGCGTTGCCCGAACCAAGCCCGCTTCGGTACATTCTTTTATTGTTTCTTTTGGTGTCAGTCCCGGAATGACTGCGCCGTGCTCCCATGCTGCGTTAATGATTGTCTGTATGAAACTAGGCGTAACAAAAGGACGTACGGCATCATGCACAAGAATTACATCAGAAGCAACACTAATACTTGTTTGGAGGGCATTGAATATAGAATCTTGTCGCTCTTTTCCGCCTTCGACTATCGCGGTGATTTTTGTGAGGTGATATTCTGCTGCAAGTTCGGCGATAGGAGCATGAAAGTCGGGCGACGCAGCAATAACGATGTTCTGAACGGCATCGGTTGCTTCAAGTGCCTGAAGGGTGCGAACGATAATCGGCACACCAAGAAGAGGAATAAATTGCTTCGGGCGATCGGCACCAAAGCGTGTACCGGAGCCGGCGGCGGGGATAATGACGGTGGTATGCACGGCTTTATTAACTACACTACTGGTTTTACTCACGGTGCTTGCTGAGGTTTACGTCCAGCAGCCCGCGCCCGGTCTTTGTTGCTTGTCCTTTTGCGGTGAGTTCGGCAAAGGCGGAGTCCAGTACGCCATTCACAAACTGGCTGCTTTTATCGGTGGAGTATTTTTTGACGATTTCGATGGCTTCGTTGATGGTAACTTTGGCGGGAATCTGTTCAAAACTAATAAGTTCGGCAATGGCAATCTTCAGTACAACGCGGTCAATATGCGCCAAACGACCGACTTCCCAATTCTGCGAAAATTTTTCGATAAGCTCAAGAGCATATTCAGCGTGAATCTCGGTTTTGTCCAGAAGCTCAAGCGCAAACTGCTTCATCTCGTCGTCCCAATCAATGATAAAATCTGCTTCGAGGCGCTCTACTTCTTGCTCGGAGAGCAGGCGATTTGGTGTTTCCGCGTCGTCTATGCGGTATTCATAGGGAAAAACATGAGGGAAATTTTCGCGCCAATGCACTTCGGATACCTCTTGCGCTGAGAGAAGTTGCATCACTTTTTCACGCGCTATTCGCCGCGTTCCCTTCACAATCGGCGTGGTGATTGTCGTAACGGAATCCGCTTTTCGTGCGCTCTCTGAGCGTTGTGGTTCCGAGCCATTATTCTGCGACATACATTCGTACTTTCTGCTAAAATCAAACAAAGAACATTGAATCGCGGGTTACCAATCCTATGCGATATGGTATGCCCGACCTTGCGAAAAGCGCAATTCTTGGTCTATCAAGTTACTACGCGAGAAGTCTGCTAATTTAGTGTGAAATGGGCAGAAAACAAAATTGGATTTTTGGCGTTGCATTGCAATCATAGCGTAGTGAAGCCTGAGCATCCGTAGAAATTGAGTAGCCGTAGAAATGATTGTCCGCAATCTGCTATTTCATCCCAATAAAAGCCACCATTCTTCCGGCTTGCTCACCATCGCGCCGATGCGAGTGATAGCGCTCGTCGCTGATGGTGCAACCTGCAGCGACTTCGATATGTTGCGCCTTTACGTCGGCAGCAAGCAATTGCTCGGTAATACGAAGGCGGTTGTCGAAGAGATATTCGTCGTCGTTCAAACGTTGAAGCGCCGGAGCGGTGAAAAGCTGCGCCACGTCCTCGCGTACCACATAGCGCTCCCCCGAAGCACAAGGCGAGATATACGCCAAAAGCGACGAGGCTTTCGTTCCGAATTTCTTGCTCATGTCATTGATGCCGCCTTGCACAATATTGCCATGCGTCCCTTTCCAGCCAGAATGAAGCGCCGCAATAACCTGATTTTCCGGGTCGTAGAGCAAAACAGCCGCACAATCCGCTATGCCTACGCACAAGATAAAACCGTGGGTTTGCGTTACCATCCCGTCGGACTCCTCAAAAGGCTCGCTGGTGTGCTGCTCATGGTTCTCATGCGTAAGTGTGCGCACGGTGGTAGAATGAACTTGCTTCTGAAACTTTAATGCTTTGCCCTCCACACCAATAGCCTCTGCCAGACGCAGACGATGCTCCGCCACTTCTTCCTCGTTCAAAATGTGACCTTTGAGTAACGACAGACCTGTTGTGGGAAAGAGGTGCGTATTGCGCTCGGTTACACCTGCAAGGATGTTGGAGGGGAAGATATGGGGTTGTTCTATTTGAAGGCTCATGAATGCTAGGATTGAGTGCTGAGAATATGGGCAGAAAATTCAAATGTAATACGAATTCAAAACTAAAATAGAGAAGTGGGCAATCTTAGCAAACGGAAATTTACTATAGGAATTCTGTATAGTAGTGTTTCGTATAACTCTCAATAACACTATGACTTTTTGGCATAGAAAGTCCTGACCATCAGCATCATGTTTTACAAAGCGTAGTTCTGCATTTTTGTATCAGACAGAGGGCAGAATTGCAAACACGATATTTTCGGAGATACAGCCATGAAATCGTCAGAATCCCTTCTCGCAACACCTATTCTATCGGACATAAATTCAAAACGCCGGACGATTGAGCGCTTAACGATACTCTGGTCAATATTTCGTGTGATTGCTTTTGTTTTGACGGGCTGGCACTTGGTGACGCTACCTGTTCAAGCGCACTACTTACGATAACGTTTACGAAAATGTAATGGGGTACACGGAAAAAAGTTGCCGCCAAGAAAATGCAGACTATCAGAAGGGGAATACAAAACACAGAGATAGCATTACATCTCCAAGCCATGCTCCATATTTACGGGGAAGCATGGCTTTTTTTATTGTTGACAAATGCTGGCTGCCCTCACAATGCAAAAGCGCAGCTTGCTTTATGTGAGCAAACTGCGCTTTTTATATTTTTTCAAGGGTGCGTTTATCGAACAAAGTAGCGTAATTGCAGCGCCGTGAGGCAAAGCCCGATAAGCGAACCGACTATCACCTGCCCCGTCGTGTGTTTGTGCAGCACTACGCGGGATATTCCCACGATGGGTACAAGGACGAACCACGGAGCTATCATTGCCCCAAACTGAAATGCCCATGCTATGACGGCTCCACCGATGCTTGTGGCGTGTATGCTCACCTTCCACCGCCGCGTGATTACTTGCACGAGCAGAGTATTGGTCACATAGCAAAACATCAGCCACGTTACCAGTGGCGGCGCATCCAACAGATAGACCGCTATAAAACCCACAACATTACTTGCCACGCCAACGATAAACGGTTTAGTGCGTTCTTCACGGAGGTCGAGGTCGAGCGAACCGACGCGTCCCGATTTTTTCAGAAACACCACGTAGCCCGAAATGATAAGCGTTGTCGAAAGCATACACACGCTCCAAATGAGCCACTTGCGGTCAAGGGGGATGGTTGTATCGGGCAGAAGCAAGACTGAAAAAGTGAATACCGGCAGAACAACCGGGCTAAACACTGCCGACACAAGGACAGAAGCATAGTGTACGGCTTTCTTCATCGCGCCGAATTCTGCTGTGGACGTAGAAACTGCTGTTGCCATAGACAAACAAAGATGGGTGAAACAGTGATAGAAAAAGATAGTCGTTTTTCAGAATAATGAGATTTAGAACTAGCTTTTCAGTTTTGCAATCTCATCCTGCATTTTTTTGTAATCTTCCAAGAATGCCGCCAAACCTTTGTCCGTAAGCGGGTGCCCAAGCGATTGCATAAGCGGCTTGTAGGGGCAGGTTGCTATATCGGCTCCGGCTTTTGCGGACTCCAGAATATGAATCGGATGACGGATAGATGCTGCCAAAATCAACGACGACAAGCCCTGAATGTCCCAAATCTCACGCACGTCGCGTATCACTTCCATACCGTCAGCGCCGGTGTCGTCCAAGCGCCCGACAAATACGCTCACGTAAGTAGCTCCGGCATTATTGGCGGCGAGCGCCTGCACGGGGTTAAAAATAAGCGTTACGTTGGTCTCTACATCTTGGTCGGAGAGCTTGCTGACGGCTTTCAAACCTTCGGGAATCATCGGGATTTTGATGGTGGCTTCGGGAAACCACTTCAAAATCTCATCTGCTTCACGCAGCATACCATCGGCATCGGTCGAAATAACTTCCACCGACAAATGACCGCCCACAAGGCTGTGAATCTCCAGAATACGCTTGCGCACATCTATTTTGGGGTCTTCCTTTGCCAAGAGCGACGGATTAGTCGTAACACCGCTAATAATGCCGAGCGACGCGGCATGGCGAATTTCTTCGATATTCGCTGAATCTAAATACAGTTCCATTTCAGTAACCTCACGTTATCAACATACACATAAAGAAATTAGTACCATCAATTCGCAAGTTATCACATTTCCGGCAGAGATGAAAATTATTACGTCGTAACATTGGCGCTCTGGGCTAACGCAAAACAAAAAGCCCTTGCTGCTCTTGCAAAGAAGAGCGGCGAGGGCTTCTGATTATATTGCTATTGTTCTTTTGCGGAGAAAAAGCGCTATTTTTTCAGAGAATCACGCTTTGCATCGCGTTTGTTCTGAAGAATTTCATTCAACTGTTTTTGAAATTTTGCTTCAAACACGAGGAAATCAGCATATTGCTTTTCATTCAAGACCTCTCGGACAGAACGAAGCATTTCGTTGGAGGCATTTTGCAGGTTCTTGTTTTTATCAAGCGTTTGCTGGGTGAGTTGCTTGATTTTCTCGTTATTGCCCGAACTCTTCGCTTTGTCCAGTTCGTTCATCGTGTCATCAAGCGACTTTCGCGCTTCGTCCACCTTCTTTTGCTCAGTATTATAGCGAACAAAAAATTTCTCTGCTGCTGCATCGTCGAGATTGAGCGCCTCAATAAGTTTGAGTTTTTTGAGCTGGTCAATTTGTTTCTTCGCTTTGCCACCTTCTTGCTGTTTGGGCGGGTTTGCTGGCGCGGCGATTGCTTGTTGTGCATGGGTATCGCTTCCGTTCAGAACGGCGATACAGATAAGACAAATTAACGTTTGGCGGCAAAAAAGTCGGACGAAAGTCATACGGTCTCCGTAAAATGATATTGCTGCTTGAATTCAAGCGGTCGTGTAGTTGTCATCGTTAGGTGCATTATAGCTGTTCCATTTCAGTCATTGCCGCGGCAATGCCATCGGCATCATCGTCGCTAATGTTATCCAGCATATCGGAATTGTCGAAATAACCCTGAAAAGCAGAACGATTCGCGGCAATGGCATTCATGGTCTCTCTGGTGAGCATCTTTCGCGCAGCCAGTGCAGCTTCTTTGTTATTATCGTCTGCGCCATTGGCAATGATGCCCGCATTGTTGGCGAATGCACCGCCTGCATTTACTAAACTCTCGTCGGTCGGTAATTCTTCCAGACGCTGAATATCTTCCGGTGTAAGAATGGCGCTTTCGCTCCGCTCCGCACGTCCGCTGAAAGCGCTCCACTTGGTATTGAACGCCTGAGGAACCGAAATAACGGCGAGCAGTACACACATAGCGAGTGCGGGAACGAAAAACTTCATCAAACGAAATCGGTGTGCCCGCTTTTCCGCCTCATGCTGAAGGCGGTCGTGAATATGAACGGTCAAGTTTTTGAGGCGCTGCGTTTGCTGACGGTCGAGTGCTTCAAATTCCGGCTGTACGGCTTCAAAACTCTCTTGGATGAGACGAAGTTCTTCGGCTAGGTCAGGATATGTGCCCAAAGAGGCTTCTACCCTTGCTTTGTCGCTTGCCGTAATATCGCCGAAGGCGTAATCGGGCAAAAAGGCTTCGACTTCTTCGCGCGACAGTATTGGTGCGCCCTGTACGCTACCATCGTCGCCGGATATCGAAAAATGGGTATTCATGGTGATACTTCTAAAAATTCGCTGTATTTCTTCGGAAGGTATATTGCTTGAAGCGTTAGCCGCTTGCTACGTTCTAACCCTATTGTTTCTCTGCCTGAATGAGTTGTGCCAATTTTTTTGCTGCCTGAAAGTAATTTGCTTTTAAGCCACCGACGCTCGTGCCAGAAATCTTGGAGATTTCTTCGTAAGAAAGTTCATCAAAATAACGCATGATAAAGGTTTGGCGCTGCTTTTCGGGCAACTGTTCCAACATAGCCTCGAAGCGAACTTTAAAGTCGCTGTTTTCTGTTGCTTGGGCAGGAGTAATACTGCGGTCGGGTTCGATTTCGGCTACCACATCCAATCCCACGAACTGGCGTACTTTTTCTTTCCGCTTCATCCCGGAACAAACGTTCATGGTGATACGGTAGAGCCACGTTGTGACCGAACTATCACCGCGAAAATTACGGATATTCTTCAGGGCTTTGATAAACACTTCTTGCGTTGCGTCGTAAGCGTCGTCGGACGACTTTAAGTATCGTAATGCCGTAGCATAGACAAATTTTTGATACTTCCGCACGAATTCGTTTGCCGCAGCGCTGTTGGACTCGGTTGCTTCGCGCAATGCTGTCAGAAGTGCGTCTTCAGGCTTCACAGAAATGGCGTAACTCATGGGTAATTCAGCGAACTGTGTTATACACTTGTAATTTACATCAATTCGATGATTCTCCGTGAAAAAAAGTTTAATCCCTTGGTTGGAATGACAAACATATCAGCAAAAAGTGTTGGCAGAAAACCCCGAAAAATTGTAGCTTCAGGTTTCCAACCATCTCTACCAACCACTATTGCGAGCAAAAACTATGCAAATGCTTGTACGATTTCTTACGATACCTCTTCTCTTTTGGTCATTATCTCAAGGCACATTTGCGCAGCAAACCGTTCAAACAAGCCTCCAGCGTCTTATCGAAACTGGTGCTCGGGGCTATATCCAACCGCTTGCCGCAGGTTTCACGACCAACATCAATGGCGCATGGTTCCATGAAGCACCTCCGGCACGAAAACTAGGGTTCATGGTAGAGCTTGGCGCTGTGGCAATGTTCGCCGGAGTCCCCACCGACCAAACCTTTCGCGTTGCTTCCGATTATACACTTACCACCGACCAAGCCGCATCAATTCTTGCCCGCACAAACGGTTACAGCTCTCTACCACAGTCCTCGCAAAGCGATATTTTGCGCTCAGTCGTGGCGCGATCGCTTCCAGTGGAGATAAGCGGTCCGACCGTAATTGGCAGCAAAAGCGACAACGTGCGCATCGGCATCACGGCAAATCAGGCACAGCGCACGTTCTCCACGACCGTTTCAGGACGTTCCGTGTCAGTCGTGCTGCCCGCCAGTGAGTCCATTTCGCTGGATGTGCGCGGGCTATTGGACACAAAAGATTACATTTTTAACTCCGTGCCCTTTGCCGCACCACAACTGACCATTGGGACAATTATGGGAACGCGTGGTGTCATTCGGTACGTGCCGAATGTGTCGAATTGGGTTGGACTGGGCAGTTTGGGTGATATCGGAATGTTTGGCTGGGGTGTGCAGCACAACCCGCTTGTGTGGTTTGCGGCGGACACCAATGCTCTCCCCTTCAGCATTGCACTCAATTATTACAACCAGTCGTACACCCTCACCAATGCCCTTCGTGCTACGGGTGCAGCGTATGGCATTTCGGCAAGCTGGACGTTTGGTGGTGCGGTGTTTGCCATTACGCCATACGCCGGATTCCTGTTTGAAACTTCTCGTCTTAGTATTGATTATCAGTATCAGCCACGCACCGCAACGGGGCAAATTGCGACGGATATAGATGGTCGCCCGATAACGCCCGTCCCGATTGCTTTTGAAGTCGTTGGCGAGAACACAAGCCGCATTGTGCTTGGAGCCAGTGCCCGTATCTTGTATGCGGTGGACATCGGCGCAGAGGTGAACATTGGAAATCGCTTCTCAACATTCAATCTGAACGCGTCGGTGCGCTTCGGAAACGATTTGCCGCGATAAAAGTAGGCTCAAAAAGTGGGCGAAATTTGCCATCTTGCCGTGGGTTCGTAGGAAAATTATACACTTCAAAATGTCCCTTGCCATGAAAACACTTTTTCGCTCTTGCCTTGTGCTTGTCGTTTTGTGCACTGTTACGGTCTTGAAAGCAGCAACCATGCTCTCAGCAGAAACAGCGCACACAAACACCATCAACGCCGTTCTGGGCGATGTCAGTTTTGTGAAAAAATTTGGCGCACCTCCCACGTCCGCAAGTGCTGAAGCGCTGCGCATCCAAACGCACCTCGAATATGTGGAAACGCTCTTGAGAGCAAAGGATGTGTCGCACCTCCCGAAGCAACTCCGTGAGCGCCGCGCCGCACTTCTGGACAAACTCCATGAATACCGCTTGGCAGGCTCCTTCCCGACAAATTTAGCTTTCCCGAATGAACGCCGCCCCTGCTTCATAGACGCTGCGGACAATATCTGTGCAGTCGGCTATCTCATTGAGCAAACAGCAGGACGCGCCCTCGCAGAACGCATCAATGCTGCGCACCAATACGATTTTCTGGCGGATATACAAATGCCGGAACTCTCCGAATGGGTTGCCGCATCAGGCTTGACGGCACGGGAGTGTGCGATGATTCAGCCGACATATGAACCTAGTCAAGAACCTAAATTTAGAATAGAAAGTTTTACACCTTCCTCGTTATCTGCGACCAATTTACCCTTTACCCTTGAGGTTCATGTTACTGGCTTACCTAACTCAGGGAATAATTTGGCACAGCCCCAGTATGCTAAGCTTTCAATGTATTTGTACGGTCGGTTTTACACGGAATTGTTTCCAGGATGGTTCGTATCGGCTATCCCTGCATGGAGCGTCTATACTGGAATCGGTAAATGGTCAACCTCTGCCACACTAAAGGGACGCTGGGATGGAGTATTGCAATTTTCGGTACCGCCTCACAGTTTCAGTACCGTTGGAACACATTGGCTACGTTTTGAAAGTTCGACAGCATTCAACCCAATTTGGTACAATACTTATATGACACAAGCTACTTTTGTCGTCAGCCCAGCCACCACCGTCCGCGACCTCACGCTCCCAAGCACCATTCCCATTTCCCCCAATCCCGTCATCGACGCGCTCACACTTGCGCTACCGGAAAACGAACTGCACAGCGTCCGCCTCACAAACACGCTTGGCAGTACGGTTTGGACGCTTTCGGATGCCTCCGGCGCAATGACGCTGGATGTGAGCGGGCTGAGTGCGGGCGTGTACTTCGTGGAGGTGCAGAGCGCACGGCGGCGTTCGGTGCAGAAAGTGGTGAAATATTGACAAATATTCCTCGCTTCAATACCGAACCCTACTGCCACGCAACCGTTATCCAGATATTGGAATTTCTGCCCTTGTCGTCGCTGCATGAAATTTTGACTTGCCCTCGCTCCGGCTTGAAGAAAATGCGTTCTTCGGGCGAAGCCGAGCGCAAAAATTTGTCGTTCAGAAACCAGTACACCGTGCGCACATCATTCGCAGCATGGCACGTCAGGAGCAGTTCCGATGCGGCTTTCCCGTTTTTGTTTTTTTCAATGAGGTATTCTTTGCCATCGGTGAGCGACGTGATAGTAGGCGCAGTGCCGCCCACAGCACGGCTGCACGCTGGGTTGTGCTCTGGTATGCGCTCAAACGCTTGGTTCTGTGCGGTGTAGAGTGCAAGCATCTCTGGTGGCAAATTTGGGTAAAGTTTCTTTTTGTAGCCCGTCGTGGGCAGACAGTCTGTGCAGTAGGACATACGCTCGTCTGCTGAGACCGCGACTTCTTTCAAGTGCTGGCACTTAGCATTGCTGGAAATGCGCGGTAGGTAATACTCAGAAACTTGGTTCTGGCAAAAATCATTCGGCGGTAAGCCACTTTCAGAACAAACCAAGCGAAAATCCAATTCCGGCGGCGGTTGAAACCAATCGTTCGGCGAGTTGTAATCAATGGCATTAAAAATATCGAACAAAAGCGGCGTTGCAATGTCCGCTCCGACCAGTTCCGGTGCGCCCACGCCCGAAAAATTACCAACCCATACCGCAACCGTGTAGCGCTTATTGTAGCCGATGCTCCACGCATCGCGCCGCCCGTAGGATGTGCCGGTTTTCCATGCCACTTTGGGCAGATGCCGTGTGGAACCGAAATTGCGCGGCACATCGGGTCGGGTGAGTTGGGTCAAAATCTCACCCAGCATAAACGCCGCCGATGGCGATACCAAGCGCATACCGGGCGTTTTGCTGTTTGCTCCTCTGTTCTCGTCATTCGTCATTCCTACTTTGTAAGTTCTCTTGAAAACAAGCGGTTTCCACTCGCCATAATTTGCAAACGCGCAGTACAAACCCGCCATTTCTTCCAGCCGAACCCCGCAGCCGCCCAGCACGACGGACAAACCCAGCTTTTTGCCGTCTTTGCGGATTTGCTCAAAGCCCGCATTCGTCAGCGCTTCGGTGAACGCCGCCACACCAAGACTACGCACGAGTTTCACTGCCGGAATGTTGAGCGAGTTAATAAGCGCTTTTTCGGCAGGCACAAAGCCACGATAGGTGCGGTCGAAGTTTTCCGGCGTGTAGCCGTCGAAGTTCGTGGGAACGTCCGTCAGAACGGTCTTGGGCGTAATCAAGCCTTTGTCCATTGCAAGCGTATATGCAAGCGGCTTCAGAGCGCTGCCGGGCGAGCGCACGGCTCGAACTCCGTCCACCTCGCCCGATGCGGCTTTGTCGGCATAGTCCGGCGAACCCAAGTACGCTTCCACCTCGCGCGTGGCGTTATTCACCACAAGCACCGCAGCATTACTGATGCCGTATATTTTCAATCGCCGGACGACGTTTTGCGTAAGTGTCTGTACGCTTTGCTGCTCGCGTAGGTCGAGCGTGGTTGAAATGGTGGATTCTAGCGGGAAAAGCCGTTTCATGCGATACGCAAAGTGCGGTGCAATCGTGGTCGGTGCGTCGTGGCGCTGAATATCCGTCGGCTCACGGAGAGCATCATCTATCTGAGTGCTTAGGAAAACACCTTCGGCACGGAAGCGTTCAAGCCATTTGTCGCGCTCACGGCGAATAACGGCGTTGTTTTCGTCGAGCTTGAGCGTCGTGGGGCGGTTCGGAATTATTGCCAGCGTGGTTGCTTGCGCCAGACTGAGTTTTTCCGGCAATGTTCCAAAATACAGCAATGAAGCGGCTTTCACGCCTTCGATATTGCCGCCATAAGGTGCAAGATTCAGGTAGAGTTGTAAAATTTCACTTTTAGAATGAGTGATTTCAAGTTGGAGAGCGCGAAAAACCTCAACGACTTTATTCCATACCGTTCGTTCGCGCTGTGTCGGGCGCTTGCGATTGCCCTCTTTTTGAGCCGTGTATCTATTCTCCAGCATCCGTGCTACTTGCATGGTGAGCGTACTTGCGCCGGAGGTAGTTTTTTGGTAACGGAGATTATTCACGGCAGCCCGCACAATGGCGAAAGGATTCACCCCAAAATGCCAGTAGAACCATTTGTCTTCTTTTTGCAAAAGAGCGCTGCGGAGCGTGGGCGAAATCTCCGAAAGCTCAGTTTTCATGCGCCATTTGTCGTCGTCGGCAAGGAAGGCGTGAAGAACAGTACCGTCGCGGGCGCTAACAATCGGTGCAAAGGGCACATCGGTCCGGAGCGGAAAAAGAAGCGAAAGCACAACGAGAAATGCAAGAAAACCAGATACCATCAAGGACACAAGCCGCAGAAACGGCTTCAGAAAGGATAGCGTGCGCAAGACCCGCACCGATACAGCAAAGAAACTATAAAGAGCGGTCATTGCTTATGCCGCTCCTGCATTGCGCCTGTTGCGAACAATCTGGCACGCCATTTCAATCGCCTCCACCGTGCTGCCTTCGTTGGCAATGCCTTTGCCCGCAAGCCCGTACGCCGTGCCGTGGTCGGGGGAAGTGCGCACAATCGGCATTCCGGCGGAAAAATTCACGCCCCCGCCCGCAGCCAAGAGTTTAAGCGGTATCAAGCCTTGGTCGTGGTACATCGCCAAAATCCCGTCAAAGCGGCGAAATTCCCCATGTGCAAAAAATCCATCGGCAGGAAATGCACCATCCACGGTGATTCCTTGCGTTTGTGCGGCTTGAATAGCTGGCTGAATCGTTGTTTGTTCTTCATCGCCGAGTGCGCCTTGCTCGCCGGCGTGAGGATTCAGTCCCAAAACGGCAATTCGCGGCGCAGCAATGCCGAAATCCTGACGCAATGCCGCGTGCAGTGCCGTAATACGCTCTTCGACGCGCTCTTTGGTCAGCGCGGCAGACACTTTTTGCAACGGAATATGAACGGTTGCCAGCCCCACACGAACTGCGGAGTGGTATGGGTCAAGGTGGGCGGCGTTGGTGGCAAGAATCATCATTTGACTCTTCACGCCGCAGCGCTCGGCAAAAAATTCAGTTTGCCCGGGATACATCGCCCCTGCTAAATGCAAACCGCGCTTCGACACAGGCATCGTGCAGACCGCATCGGATGTGCCGTCCAAGAGTTCTTTCGCAGCAATTTCGAGCGCTTCCAACGCCAATATGCCGCCTTCGCGTGTTTCCAAGCCAAGCTCAAGCCGACGGGGCGCTGCCACACAAGGAACAATCGTACATTCAATATCATCAGCACGAAAGCCCAATTCTGTGGGCGTTACAGGCAGTGCAACAGATTCTGCATATTGCCAGAACAAATCGGGGTTCACCGCCAAGCGAAAGGAAACGCCGTGCATTGTGCCCGTAAGCCGCACCAGCGCTTTTGTGCAGACCTCCAACCCAATGCCGTTTGGGTCGCCGCAGGTGAGAAGAATGGTCATAGACTAAACGATTAGTGCCCCAAAGGGGCTTGTGAAAAGGATTTGAGCGGCAAATTGTTTGGAATGGCAATTTACGAACATTTTTTTGCGTGCCGCACAATAAAAAGCCTACTCTGAACGGCGTTCAGGTAGGCTTCTGTGTGTGTTTCCCCTTCCATGCGAGGTATAATGGAGTTTGTCGTAAAGGCTCTTGATGTTTTTTCAATGTCTTAGGCGGTCAACGATTGCGGGAGACGTTTTATCGGTACACCGATGGGTGCACCAATGGGCGTTCCCATTGACGGTGAGCCGTGAACTTCGCTCAAAGACTTAATGCCACTGGTTCCGTTCATTGCCAGACTTTTCAGAATGGCTTGCGCTCTGGGGCGGTGATGCCCTGTCGATTCCGGGTGCGCTGCTTTTTCAATTTCATCATTCATTTGGCGGACAGTTGTAAGGGTAAAGTTCTGAAGGCTTTCGTACATGACCGCCATAGACATTTTGAGTTCGCGGGCAATCTCGGCAAGGTGCTTGATGCTGAGTTCAGATTCCATCACGACCGTCGTGATATTCTGCACATTTGCGTTTACTTGTTCGCTCATGGTGCGTTGCCGGCGGCTTTGGTTCTGCACGTCGTGCATTGCGTCGGAGACTTGGAGCGCATCGTTCAGGATTTCTTCAAACATATAGGTAATGGTTTGTGTCATCTCAATACCTTTGGAAACGCTTTGTCGTGCGGCTGCCATGACCGTATTAGCGCCTTTTGCTTCTTTGTGAATGCCGCTAATGGTCTCAGTAATTTCCTTTGTGGCATCGCTCGTGCGGTCGGCAAGTTTTTTGACTTCATCGGCGACGACTGCAAAGCCGCGTCCGTGCTCACCCGCGCGGGCGGCTTCAATAGATGCATTGAGCGCAAGCAGATTCGTCAAATCGGCAATTTCCCGAATCGCCCCCGCGATTTCGTCAATCTTGGCAATACGCTCGGTGAGGCGAATAATCTGATGCTCCATCTCTTTGGTTGCCGTAACGATAGCATTGATACCGTTTGCAGTGTGCTCTACCGTCTCGACACCTCGTCGTGCGCTTTCGCTGGCGTGCTGAGAACTAACGGCGGCAGCATTGATGTAATCTATGGTGTGGGTGATATTGCGCATCATTTCGTCCACCGATTGAGCTGCAATAGTGGCTTGCTGACTTTGCTCTTGAGCGCCTTGTGAGAAATCATCCGCTTTTTCGGCAATAATTACGCCTGCTTGTGCGGCTTCCACAACGGCTTCGTGTGTGGTGAGCAGGAGATTTTGTACTTTCTCAAGCGCTTTATTGAATTCGGTATACAGTTTTCCCATCGCTCCTTCGTGCGAAGTGTCGTTTGTGCCAAAGCGCAGGGTCAGGTCGCCACCTGCAAAGCGCTCTATTCCTTGCAGAAGTGTTTCGACATTGTTCACCAAGTACGCGCGTTCTTGTTCAATCGTCGCAACGGCTTCTTGTACCTTGCTTTCGACGCTGTGTTTTTCTGCCTGAAGCTCTTCGTGGCTGGTACGGAGACTTTGAATCATGCTGTTGAATGCATCGCCAAGATCGCGGATTTCATCACGAGTGCGAACGTTGAGTGAAGTGGCAAAATCTCCTGCCGCTACGCGCCGAGCGGCATTTTTAAGATGCACAATCGGCTGCGCAATATTGCGCGACATCCTGAGTGCAAGCCAAAGACAGACAATAAAAGCGGTAGCCAAGATTGCCAATGAAGCGGCGCGATACGCCAGCGCGGTACGTTCTTTTGCTTCCACAAGGGTATCCAAATGGCGGTTCATTGCCAAAAACTCGTTGTTCAATCGCGCGTCCAGCATATCCACACGCTTCAGCAAGGCGACAAGCGCTAAAAACTTCACCGTGTATTCGCCCGCAAGAGTATCAATCGTGGCTTTGGTGGCAGCATCTATGCCGGAAGCACGGGTTTGCTCGAGGAGAGCGTCAATCGTCGTTTGCACACTCACGATATATTTTTCCTGACCACGCAGCAAAAAGTCTTTTTCATGCCGCCGCACTTGGAGCATCGTATTCAGGAGGCGAATTTCATTTGCTTTGGTAATAAGGTTCTCAATACTGTGGACACTGCTTCGGAAAGCACCCTCAGCGCCGAGTTTTTCATTCAAGCCGCGCTGTTCCAATGCTGTGGTGAGATTTTGGAAGGAAATGGTATAGCCTTTTGCTTGTCGGGCGAGAACTTCGAGTTGTGTGTCATCGGGGTCATTTTCTGCCAAGAGCGCGTCAAACCTACCGAGTGTAGTATAAAAATTCCGAACAAAAGCACTATCGCGTGTGGTAAGAAAATCCCGCTCAAAGCGATGCGCATTCAGAAGCAGTACGCTCATTCGGCGCATATCATCTCGCTGCGCGTAAGCACGGATTTCCAGACGCATACAAACAACCACAATGCCACTGAGCAAAAGCAACAGGAGCGCAAGCCCTAAGATTTTATGCCGAACACTTGATGTAAGTGCAGCAATACCTGTCTTTGGTGATAGTATTTTCATAATCGAAGGAGCGTTTGTGAACAAATGCGTTCTAAAAACTTCACAAAATTAAAACTTGGGTATTATCTAGGTATTATGCACCACGTTATGATTTGGCAATATCGTTTCAGCACTACGCATGAAAACGATGAGAGTTTTTGACACAGATTGAAGAGGATTGCACAGATTACACGGATATTGAAAGGCATTACCCTCCAACTTATCTGTGTAATCCGTGAAATCTTGTCTAATCCGTGTCAAGGAACTGTGCTTAAAACTTAAATTGAAGCGTGAATAAAATTGCAGCGACGATGATTTTGCAAAAAGTTTTTGGTGTTTTCCCCAAAAAAGCGTAAACTTGCAGGTTGATTACACGCAAACCGCGAAGCAACATTTTGTGTGCAAGGAACATACGCAAAAGCCGTATCTGAAGCCTGCATACATTGAAAGCATCCGCCCCGAAAGCGCAATGCACATTAGTACGAAACGCAATTTTATCAAGGATTTCCCGAATCGCACCGAACTCCGGCGTAATTCGGGAAATCCTCTCTTTGTCTAAAGTATATCCGAAGAATGGTGTGTTCTCGTTCGCAAAACTCGACACCGCCGCCCTTCATTACGCACTTTCGACCACAAAAAAAAACGCAAATTCAAAACGTATAACTTTTCAAACACGAATTACCAAAGGTGTTTTCCATGAGTTCGATGAACGACAAAAACGGTCAACTCGGTCAGCGTATTTCGTTTGCAGAATTCCCCACGCGCAATAGCCCTGTGGACCTGCTTTCGGTACAGATGTATTCCTACGAGGAATTTTTACAAGACAATGCTGAACCTGCAGACCGCAAAAACGCCGGCTTGCAGCAAGCATTTTTGACCAATTTCCCCATCAGCGATGCGCGGGAAATCTATGAATTGGAATTTATTGAGTATTACATTGAGCGCCCAAAATACACCGAAAATGAATGTCGTGAGCGCGAACTGACCTTTGCCCGCCCGCTCAAAGCAAAGCTGCGTCTGTCTTCCAAGGCAGATCCGAAATCGGAAGACTTCATTGAGACCATTGAGCAAGATGTGTATTTGGGCAACGTTCCGGCAATGACTCCGCGCGGTACGTTCATCATCAATGGTGCAGAGCGCGTGGTAGTGTCGCAGTTGCACCGCTCGCCGGGCGTGTTTTTCTCGGATGCAATGCACCCGAACGGAACGCGCGTCTTTTCGGCACGTATCATTCCGTTTCGCGGCTCATGGGTAGAGTTCACAACGGACATTCACCAAGTGATGTATGTCTATATTGACCGCAAGAAAAAATTTCCCGTCACGATGCTTCTGCGTGCGCTCGGTTACTCATCGGACGAGCAGATTCTTGACCTCTTCAATTTGACCGAATCACTCAAGGCAAAAGAAGTCAATGACGAATGTGCCGGTCGCCGTGTGGCTGCCGATATTGTTGATTTCACGACAGGTGAAATTGTTGCCGGACGCGATACTATTTTGGACGAAGTAATGATTGCGACGATTCGCGCATCCAAAGGCATCCAAGAAGTAAAACTCTTCAAATATACCAGTTCCAGCGACGAACCTATCATCGCGCGAACATTGGCAAAAGACCCCTCGCGCACAAAAGAAGACGCTTTGGAAGGTATTTATCGCCAACTGCGTTCCGGTGAAGCGCCTGACCTTGATACCGCAGTCGCGCTTCTCGACAAGCTCTTCTTCAATGCAAAACGCTATGATTTGGGCTTGGTGGGACGTTACCGCATGAACAACAAACTCGCTATCAACATTGACCCCGAAACGACAACGCTTACGATTGAAGATATTATCGCGATTATCAAGTATTTGATTGAGCTTCGCGCCGGTCGTAAGCCGGTGGATGACATTGATCACCTGGGCAATCGTCGTGTGCGCACCGTCGGTGAGCAGCTTGGAGCGCAATTAAACGTTGGTCTGGCGCGTATGTCTCGCACCATCAAAGAGCGTTTGAACATTCACGACACCGAAACACTGACCCCTGCTGATTTGGTCAACGCCCGCACCATTTCGAGCGTGATTAACCAGTTCTTCGGTACCAATCAGTTGTCGCAGTTTATGGATCAGACCAATCCGCTCTCGGAGATGACCCACAAACGCCGTATGTCGGCGCTTGGACCGGGCGGTCTGACGCGCGAACGTGCAGGCTTTGAGGTGCGCGACGTTCACTACACGCACTACGGACGGCTTTGCCCCATCGAAACGCCGGAGGGTCCGAACATCGGTCTTATTTCCTCGCTTTCGATTCATGCTCGCATTGACGCTTTTGGCTTTATCGAAACGCCGTATTTGAAAGTCAAAAACGGCAAAGTTCTCAATGAAGTGGAATTTTTGACGGCAGAAAAAGAGGAAGACCGCATTATTGCGCCTGCTTCTACGCCGATGGACGCAAAAAATAATCTTGTCGGCGAGCGTATTAAAGCGCGTCGTTCCGGCGACTTCGTGATTGTTACTCCTGAAGATGTAGAATATCTTGACGTGGCGACAAACCAGATTGCCAGCGTTGCAGCGTCCCTCATTCCGTTCTTGGAGCATGACGACGCGAACCGTGCGCTCATGGGCTCGAACATGCAACGCCAAGCAGTACCGCTTCTGCGCCCGAAAGCGCCTGTTGTCGGTACGGGTATGGAACACCTTGTTGCGAAAGACTCACGCGCTATCATTGTGGCGGAGTACGATGGAGTGGTCGAATACTCATGCGCCGATTACATCCGCGTCCGCTACGACGACCAAATGGCAGAAGACGAGCGCCTTGTAACGTATGATTACAACCCCGTGGTGGTTTATCCGCTTATCAAGTTCTTCCGCACCAACCAAGACACGTGTGTTAATCAGCGTCCCAGCGTCGTTTCCGGTCAGCGTGTGAAAAGAGGCGATGTGTTAGCCGACAGTTCTTCGACCGAAAACGGTGAATTGGCGCTTGGGCGGAACGTTCTTGTAGCGTTCATGCCGTGGAGCGGTTACAACTTTGAGGATGCTATTGTACTTTCGGAAAAAGTTGTTTCGGAAGATATTTTCACCTCCATTCACATTGAGGAGTTTTCGCTCCAAGTCCGCGACACTAAGCGTGGTGAGGAAGAACTCACGAAAGAAATCCCGAACGTCAGCGAAGAGGCAACCAAAGACCTCGACGAAGATGGTATCATCCGCGTTGGTGCGGATGTGCGCGAGGGCGATATTTTGATTGGTAAAATCACACCCAAAGGCGAAACCGACCCGACACCGGAAGAAAAGCTGCTTCGCGCTATCTTCGGTGATAAAGCTGGCGATGTAAAAGACGCTTCCATGAAGTCGCCTCCAGGCTTGAAGGGTGTGGTTATCAATACCAAACTCTTCACACGCCGCCTGATGACACGCGAGCAAGACTTGCGTCGTCAGGAAAAAGAGCGTCAGGACGAACTGAACCAACGCGAAAACAGAGGTATCACCGACCACAACCGTGATTCGGCACAGCGCATTGCGAAATTGCTAGATGGCGAAAAAGTCATGGGCGGTATGCGCACCAAATCTGCTGAAGCGATTTTCCGTGCCGGCACGGCGCTGAAGCACGATGAAGTATTCAAGAAATTCAACGAGAACCCGCAGTATTTCGCCGAGTTCGATGCCTCCGAGCAGTGCATTGAGAACAAAGAGAAAATGGCACTTCTGCGCCGATTGATAACGGGCTACAAGCAAAAAGTAGCGCTCATCAAGGACGATATTCGCATTGAGCGCCAAAAAGTGCTCACGGGCGACGAATTGCAGCCGGGCATTATGAAAATGGCGAAAGTGTATGTTGCCAAAAAACGCAAACTCCAAATCGGCGACAAAATGGCTGGTCGTCACGGTAACAAAGGTATCGTGGCAAATATCGTTCCGGCGGAAGATATGCCGTTCTTGCCCGATGGAACTCCGGTGGACATCGTTCTGAATCCGCTTGGCGTACCGTCGCGTATGAACTTGGGACAGCTCTATGAAACAGCGCTTGGTTGGGCGGCTGCGAAACTTGGTACGAAGTTCGCATCGCCAATTTTCGACGGTGCTTCGTGGGATGAAGTCGGCAACTACCTCGAAAAAGCAGGACTGCCTCGCGACGGTAAAACGGTTCTCTACGACGGACGCACGGGCGACCGCTTCGACAACCGTGTGACTGTCGGCATGATTTATATGCTCAAACTCTCCCACTTGGTGGACGATAAGATTCACGCTCGCTCAATTGGACCGTACTCGCTCATCACCCAGCAACCGCTTGGTGGTAAAGCGCAATTCGGTGGTCAGCGTTTCGGAGAGATGGAAGTCTGGGCGCTTGAGGCGTACGGCGCAGCACACACGCTCCAAGAAATCCTGACGCTCAAGTCCGACGACGTACAAGGTCGCGCGAAGGCATACGAAGCAATCGTCAAAGGCGAAAATATGCCGCAACCGCACCTGCCGGAATCCTTCAACGTTCTTATCCGCGAGTTGCAAGGTCTGGCACTAGAAGTGCGCGTGGAGGAATAAAGTTTTGAATGATGAGTGTTGAGTTTTGAATGGTTTTTTCGAGGCTCAACACTCGCTTTCGTAACAAGATTTTGAGAGAATCCCAGACTATGAAAATCATCAACGTAGATAGCGAAATTCTTGGCGGAACGCCAGTCTTTAACGGCACACGTGTACCAGTAAAGAATCTGTTCGATTATCTGGAAACGGGTGATTCGATTGGTGAGTTTTTAGAGGATTTTCCGTCGGTGCAGCGCGAACAAGTTGTGGCGCTGCTCGAAATCTCTCAGAAAATGATTGTTGCTTCTACGGAATTACTGCATGAAGATTTTGCTTGATGAGTGTGTTACAAAAAAACTCAAAGCATATTTGTTAGAGTTTGATGTACAAAGCGTTACTGAAATGGGCTGGAATGGCTTAAAGAATGGCAAACTCTTACAAGCCGCAGCAAATGAGCAGTTTGATATACTACTCACTATTGATAAAAATCTTCAGTATCAGCAAAACTTCATCCAATACGACATCACCGTGGTTGTGCTAGATGTAGCAATGAGTAAATTGTCGTATTTACTGGAACTATTGCCTTTGTTCAAGAAGCAAATATCAACATTTCAAAAGAAGACAGTGTATCGAATAGGAAAAGATTCTTTATGAAGTACCGCGTTCTTTGTCATATTCTTGTGTTTTTGCTCTGTGTGGACGGTTTGTCTGCTCAAGAAACGCAGAAAGATTCAGCACAAGTAACCATGAACGACAGGCGTTTGGCTTCAAACAATGTCTTCTTGGAGTTAATAGGAAACGGGCTGTTTTACTCAGTAAACTATGAACGCACAATAGCTCGAAATTTTTCGTTGCGCATTGGTGTTTCGTATGTATCATTTCTATCAGGAAATAACAACTTCGGGACTGTTCCCCTTCTTGTTAATGCTTTTATTGGTGAAGGAGCGCACCGTTTCGAGGCTGGTTTAGGTGTTACCACTATAATAGGGGCTACAACTATAGTAAGCTATAACTTACTTCCATGCCTTACAGGTCGGCTTGCCTATCGTTATCAGCCATTAGAAGGTGGACTTAATTTTGCAGTTGCATATACTCCTTTTTTGTATGGCATTATTTCTGCCCCATTATGGGGCGGCATCAGCATCGGCTGGGGCTTTTAACCAAGAGAATCTGAATCACAACGCAAACACTATGTCCACACTTCAATCCATACCTGAATCAGCCTCCACGCTTGATGCGCTGCGTATCGTCGCGGCGGAGTACGATGCTGCCGTAGCGGACTTGGTGGACAAATGCCAGTGGAACAGCAATGACGACATTCAGGAGTATTTGCGTCCGGCGCGAAAGCGCGTGGAGCTGGCACAGAAAGTTTGGCGGACATCGTTTGACCTAGCGAAACGAGGCGCGACGGCTCAGACAATTCAATCAACAGTAGAAGATATTGCAGCGAAGGCGGCTATGGCGTTTAGCAATTTTTCCTTATCTGATATCGAAGCAGAGTTTGGTATTTCACTCAACGATACGGAAATTTTTTCGGTATTACCACCACTTGAGCCAAGTCCGAAACTTGTTTCTGCACTACACTTAGCACAAGAATTGGGCGGGCAATCGGAAAAATTTAGGTCTGAAGCCATTGTCTTTCCCGTAATGATTGAAATTTGGGAACGTAACAACAAGTTCTTTACACTATATTCAGGCGAGACACTTGTTGGCGATGCAGAACGAGGCTTAAAAGGCGAATGTGATTTCCTTTTTGCAAAAAGCACCTCGAAACGTGTTATTGGCAAGCCTGTAATGCAACTTGTTGAGGTAAAGCGAGATGATATTGACGCATGGCTCGGTCAATGCGCCGCACAAATGCTGGGCGCAAAAATCTACAATGAGAAAAAAGGTACACCGCTTGAAACCATTTACGGTTGCGTGACAACGGGCGACGATTGGCTTTTTCTCAGGCTCACAGGCAATGAGCTTTTTGTGGATACCCGCAAATACTATCTCGGACAAATTGGCGAACTTTTGGCAGCATTCCAACATATTTTGGATTACTACAAGGCAATTTTGTAAAGAATTTGCCAAGAAACTCACAACAACAACGTAAAAAAATCATAATTCTCACTTCAAACACAAGCAGAGGGCATACATTACATGCAATCACGCTCCATTCCTCGCAAAGGCTTTTCGCGGGTTTCCATCCGCATCGCATCCTCCGATGAAATCTTGCATTGGTCGAAAGGCGAAGTAACAAAGCCCGAAACGATTAACTACCGCTCCTTCCGTCCCGAAAAAGACGGTCTTTTCTGCGAGAAAATTTTCGGTCCCGTCCGGGACTGGGAATGTGCCTGTGGAAAGTACAAACGCATTCGCTACAAGGGTATCGTCTGCGACCGATGCGGTGTCGAAGTAACGCAGAAATCCGTTCGCCGCGAACGTATGGGACACATCACGCTTGCTGTGCCTGTCGTTCACGTTTGGTTCTTGCGCTCGCAGCCCAGCAAAATTGCTGCTGTCATCGGGCTGCCCGCAAAAGACATTGAGCGCATCGTCTATTACGAATCCTATATCGTCGTGCAGCCGGGCAATACCGGACTCCAGATGAAGGACTTGCTGACGGAAGAAGAATATCTCCGCATTATGGACTCGCTCAAGCCGGAAGACCGCAATCTGGATGACGATGACCCGAAAAAATTCATCGCGCTCATCGGTGGCGAGGCTATCAAAGAGCTTCTGAAGCGCGTCAATCCTGACAAAGACGCTGGCGACCTCCGCGAGATGGTCAAAGTGGAAACCTCGCAGCAGAAAAAAGCTGACCAACTGAAGCGCCTCCGTATCTTGGAAGCATTCCGCGACCGCAATGACGGACGTGTGCCGAACAATCCAGAGTGGATGGTTTTGGAAGTTGTTCCTGTCATTCCGCCAGAACTTCGTCCGCTTGTACCGCTTGAAGGCGGACGCTTTGCTACGTCGGACTTGAACGACCTTTACCGCCGCGTGATTATCCGCAATAACCGCTTGAAGCGCCTTATTGACATCAAAGCACCGGAAGTAATTTTGCGCAACGAAAAGCGTATGCTCCAAGAAGCCGTTGACTCGCTCTTCGACAACAGCCGCCGCTCTACTGCTCGCGCCGAATCACAACGCACACTGAAATCCCTCTCCGATATGCTCAAGGGCAAAACCGGACGTTTCCGCCAGAACCTTCTGGGTAAGCGCGTGGATTATTCGGGTCGTTCGGTTATCGTGGTCGGTCCCACATTGAAAATATGGGAGTGCGGTCTGCCGAAAGACATGGCAGTCGAACTTTTCAAGCCGTTCATTATTCGCCGTCTCATTGAGCGCGGGCACGTCAAGACCGTGAAAAGCGCCAAGAAAATGGTGGAGCGCAAAACAACCGAAGTATGGGACATCTTGGAACACGTGATTCAAGGACACCCTGTGCTGCTGAACCGCGCTCCCACGTTGCACCGCTTGGGTATTCAAGCATTCCAGCCGCGTTTGATTGAAGGTAAAGCAATTCGCTTGCACCCGCTCGTCTGTACGGCGTTCAACGCGGACTTTGACGGCGACCAGATGGCTGTGCACGTGCCGCTTTCGCATGAAGCACAGTTGGAAGCAATTTTGCTCATGCTGGCATCGCACAATATCTTGCACACGCAAAACGGCGCACCAATTACCGTACCGTCGCAGGACATGGTCTTGGGCTGCTACTATCTGACAAAGATGCGCCGTTCGACCGAAGAAGAAAAGGTCAAAGGCGAAGGCATGATATTCTACGGCACGGAAGAAATTATCATGGCATTCAACAACGAGATTGCCGATATGCACGCCAAAATCAAGGTGCGTTTGGATGGTCAAATTATCGAGACCACCATTGGGCGGGTGATATTCAATCAAATTGTTCCTAAAGAAGTCGGCTTCTTGAATGAAGCGCTCGGCAAGGGACGTTTGCGCCAAATCATCGGTCTTTGCTTCCAAAAAGCAGGCATGGCAAAAACGGTTGAATTCTTGGACGCACTCAAAGAAACCGGTTTCCGCACTGCAACGCGCGGCGGCTTGTCGGTGAGCATTGAGGACTTGATTATTCCTGACGAAAAAGTGAAGCTCATTGATACCGCTCAAGGAGAAGTTGACAAAATCGAGAGCTACTATCAAGCGGGTGTTATCACAAGCGGTGAGCGCTACAACAAAATTGTTGATATTTGGTCATCAGCAACGAACCGTATTGCTGATAAACTCTACAACGAGCTTCAGAAGCACAAGCAAGGCTTTAACACGTTCTGGATGATGATGGATTCGCAAGCTCGTGGCTCGAAAGAGCAAATTCGCCAGCTTGCCGGTATGCGCGGTCTTATGGCAAAACCGAAAAAATCCGTGACGGGTTCGACGGGTGAACTTATTGAGAATCCGATTATCTCGAACTTCAAAGAAGGTCTTTCCATTCTGGAATACTTCATCTCCACGCACGGTGCTCGTAAAGGTCTTGCCGACACGGCGCTTAAAACGGCAGATGCGGGTTACTTGACCCGACGCTTGCACGACGTGGCGCAGGACGTGATTATTTCGCAAGACGATTGCGGTACGATTCGTGGCATGGAACTTCGCGCTCTCAAAGACGGCGAAGAGGTGAAAGAATCGCTCTACGAGCGTATCCTTGGGCGTGTATCGCTTTACGATGTTACCGACCCACTTTCGGGCGAAATGATTGCCAAAAAAGGTGACTTGCTGGATGAAACCGCTTCCCGTAAAATTGAGGACACGGCTATCGAAAGCGTATATGTGCGTTCGGTGCTGTCGTGCGAGTCGCGTCAAGGCATCTGCGCGAAATGCTATGGTCGCAACCTCGCAACGGCACGTATGGTGGACACAGGCGAGGCAGTCGGCACGATTGCGGCGCAGTCCATCGGCGAACCGGGTACACAGTTGACGCTTCGTACCTTCCACACTGGCGGTACAGCATCGCTTATCACCGCACAAAGCAGCATTACAGCGAAGTTTGAAGGTATTGTTCAGTTCGACCGCGTGAAAACAATTCATGCCGAAACAGAAGACGACTCCGGTATGACCATCGCTCGTGAGCTTGTCGTCAATCGTGGTGGTCTTATCAACATCATTGAGCCGGATTCAAACCGCATTTTGACCAAATACGAAACCATGTACGGTGCACAAATGCACGTCAAGGACGGTCAGACCGTGAAAAAAGGCGAACTCATTTACGAGTGGGATCCCTACAATGCGGTCATTATCACTGAGCGTGAAGGCTATGTGCGCTACCGCGATATGATTGAGAACGTTACATTCCGTGAGGAAATTGACGAACAAACCGGACACGTCTCGAAAACAATTATGGATTCGCGCGACCGTACTCGTTCGCCGCAATTGGTCGTTGTGGATGAGCAAGGCTTGGAACTCAAGGCGTACAGCCTTCCGACTAACGCCCAGATTACGGTAGACGAAAACGAATATGTGACTGTCGGTATGTCGCTTGCAAAAATCCCACGCGATTCCGGCAAAACCCGTGATATTACGGGCGGTCTGCCGCGTGTAACGGAGCTTTTCGAGGCGCGTTCACCGCAGCGCGCAGCCGTTGTGTCGGAGATTGATGGTACGGTTGCTTTCGACACCAAGATGAAGCGTGGTGCGCGTTCGATTCGTGTTATCAGCTTTGACGGCGTTACCGAGAAATCATACGCCATCTCGCTCAATAAATACGTGGTCGTTCAAGACGGTGACACTGTTCGTGCAGGCGACCGCCTGACGGACGGTTCGATTGACCCGCACGATATTCTTCGCATCAAAGGTCCATCGGCGGTGCAGGAATATCTCACCAATGAGATTCAGGAAGTCTATCGTATGCAAGGCGTGAAACTGAACGACAAGCACATTGAGGTCATTGTGCGCCAGATGCTTCAGAAGAGTCGCGTCATTGACCCGGGTGATTCGCAATTCCTTGAAGGCGACCAAATTGACCGTATCAAATTCTTGGACGAAAACGACCGCGTGAAAGATGTAATTGTCGTGACGGACAAAGGCGACTCGAAATTCAACATCAACCAAATTGTTCACAAAAAACGCTTCCGCGAAGTGAACGGTGAGTTGAAGAAGAAAGAAAAAGCGCTTGCGGTCTCGCGTCCGGGTGAAGCTGCGATAGCTCAGCCGATTTTGCTTGGTATTACGCAAGCGGCACTGAACACCGAGAGCTTTATCTCTGCCGCATCCTTCCAAGAAACGACACGCGTTCTGACGGAAGCCGCGATTGCTGCGAAGGTAGATAATCTGGTGGGCTTGAAGGAGAACATTATTCTTGGTCAACTTATTCCTGCCGGAACGGGCTTGCGCCGTTGCCAGGATATTGTCATTCACACCGAAGTGGGCAATATCTTCGACCACGAAGAATACTACCTCAATCTGCCGGAGCGTCTTTCTGCGCCGCCGCCGCCGCCGCCGACCAAAGGTCGTCGTCGCTCAAAGGAAACAGCAGCGTAGCCATAATTTGACACAACATTTTCGGGCAAACATGAAAGCCCCACGACCAGTATTGATGCGGTCGTGGGGCTTTGTTCTGTATCTATGTAAACAATCACTGTCAGCGTATAAGCGCTGACACATTATTTTTTTGTGTGTTGTGTCTGTGGATTTTGAAGAAGCATTGGGTTGCGCTTCAGTAATAATAAACTGGAAAACAAGGGAACGGCACTCTATCTGGTGGAAAGCCGTAAGGGTAATGTCGAGGTAATGCTTTTACCATGAGCCGTCACTTTGGGGTACATAAATAGCAGGTAACAACTGTTTCGAGGACTAATGAGGAATAGTATTTCCCCTTATTCCCTTTCCTATTGATATAGCCGAAAACAACGAAAAATTTTGTAATTTGGCTGCGCCTTCTTCGCTCAATTACAATTTTCGTACACTAATTTTCGTAGCAGTGTCTTTGGCATTTTCTGCGACCACATTATGTTCCCTGACAACAACCAGATTCTTGAGTTGCTGAAAAAAGCCGCTCCTGCCACCCTGCGTCTGCATGACATTGCAGAGCATTTTCATTTCGCCACCAATTCTTCTGATTACGAGCAGTTGCGCATCGTACTTGCGCGGCTCGTGGACGATAAAACAATATATCGCTCCACACGCCGCAAGTACGGCGTGGAAATACCTCCGGCAGAAACATCCGTGAAAGCAAAACAGGCAGTGCGCGAGGTGAAAAACAACGCCACGACGTTTGAAGGCATTATGACCATAGACGGCTATAACGGTGTTGTTTCGACAGATTCAAAAGAATTTCCGCACATTACTGTCAAGCGTCCCAATCTTGGTACGGCGTTCAACGGCGACCGTGTGCGTGTGAAGCTCCTTGCGTTGCGCAAGCAGTCCAAAGTCACGGGCGAGGTCGTCGAAATCGTAGAGCGTGCTCCTACGCGCTTTGTGGGCAAACTCGAAAGCAATGACGATTTTACGTTTTTCATTCCCGACGATGACCACATTCACGTGGATTTTCTTGTGCATCCCAAACGCATGATGGATGCAGGCGATGGCGATAAAGTTGTCGTTGAGATTTACCGTTGGGACGACCCGATGAAATCACCCGAAGCGCGCGTGGTTGAGATTCTGGGACGTGCTGGTACTGCCAGCGTCGAATTCTCGTCCGTTCTGCGCGAATTCAAACTGGTTCGTGATTTTGCTCCCAAAGTGGAGCAAGAAGCACTTGAGGTTGCCGTACCGATTTCAAAAGCAGAAATTGCACGGCGTTTGGATATGCGAAAGCACACGATTATTACCATTGACCCTGTGGATGCGAAAGATTTCGATGACGCACTATCACTGGAAAAGCTGGACAATGGCAATATCCGTCTGGGTGTGCATATTGCTGATGTGAGTCATTACGTCACCGAAGGCTCAGAATTAGACGAGGAAGCGCTCAAGCGCGGCAATAGCACGTATCTTGTAGACGGCGTGGTTTCGATGCTTCCGCACACGCTCTCCAGCAATATGTGTTCGCTGGTGCCAAACGAAGACCGCCTTGCTTATTCGGTGCTGATAGAATTTTCGCCCCGCGGAGCGATTAAATCCTACGAAATCCGCGAAACCGTCATTCACAGCAAACGCCGTTTTACCTACGAAGAAGTGCAAGACGTGATAGACGGTAAGTCGGATGATCCTCTTAAAGCCTTGATTTTTGAGTTAAACTCTTTTGCGGACGTGCTGCGCAAAAAACGCTACTCCGTCGGCGGTATTGACTTCGAGACCAGTGAAGTACGTTTTGTGCTGGATGAGAACAAACAACCCGTCAAAGCAATGCTCAAACGCCGCACCGATGCTACGTCGCTCGTGGAGGAATTCATGCTGGCGGCAAACCGCGTGGTGGCGGAACACGTGAAAAAACTCTCCTCGCAGTATCGCCTCAAAAAAGTGCTGCCCTTCATGTACCGCATCCACGACCAGCCCGACCCCGAAAAACTTGGCTTGGCGTTCAGTCTCGTGCGGTCATTTGGCGTAGTCGCCCCAACGGTGGAGAAAATCACGTCCAGAGACATCAATGCCTTTTTGCAAAGTCTCTCCGGGCATCCGGGACAAATGGCGATGAATCAAGTGATGCTGCGCTCTATGGCAAAGGCAGTCTATGCCGAGTACAATATCGGTCATTATGGCTTGGGCTTCGATTACTACTCCCATTTCACCTCGCCTATTCGCCGTTATCCCGACCTGATTGTTCATCGTTTACTGAAAGAATTTGCCCTTGCCAAGCCTGACGCAGACCGTGTTCGTGAGCTTTCCGAGCATCTGCCCGCCGTAAGTGCGCATTGCTCCACAACCGAGCGCCTGTCCACCGAAGCCGAGCGTGCTTCTATCAAACTCACCCAGACAGCGCTTGCACTCTCGCATCTGGGCGAAGAATTTAACGGTACGATAACGGGCGTAACGCATTTCGGAATTTTCGTGATGGTGGATGACCTCTATGCGGAAGGTTTGGTGCGGGTGCTGGACTTACCGACGGATTATTATTACCACAATGAGCGTGAATTTTCTTTGGTGGGCAAGTACACCAAACGAAAGTTTCAAATGGGAATGCGCGTTCGTGTGCGGATTGCAAAGGTTAATCTTCAAAAACGCGAGTTGGATTTCCTTTATACCGGAAAGCCCATGACACCAGAAGAACTCGCCGAAGTCAATGCCAAGCGTGCCGAAACCTCACTTCTCGCCAAAGAAGCCAAAGGCAAAGGCGATGATTCGTTGTCGGTGGAAAGCGTCCTCAAGACCGCGCTGCGAAAAGAGAAAAAAGCCGCCGGACACCACGCAAGTCAGAAAGCACGACGCGAAAGCGGTCAAGGCGGTGGTGCAAAAAGCGGAACATCACAAGGCAAAAAGTCGAAAGGCGGAAAAGCCGGAACTGGCGCAGGCATCACACGTAAAGCGCTCAAAACCTTGAAAACAAGTTCGCAAAGTTCTTCCCAAGGTAGAAAGAAAAAACGTTAAGAAACAGGGTAGTGATGAGTTTTGAGTGTTAGGCTGTGATTTCTTTGAAGCTGTTATTCAGCAACAGATTATGCCGAAGAAACTCAAAACTCATCATTCAAAACTTAACACGATTCAAATGGTTTCTGATTTGAGAAAATCGCCGTCAATGATAAGCAATTTTACTCCGTTTGTGGCAGTGGAGCGGTGGGAACTCATGTCGTCTGAGACAATATAGGTCATGCCTGCACGTAGTATCCAAACCTTGCCACCTTCTAGCTCGCTCACAAATTCTCCTTCCAAGCAGTGAACAATATGACCTTTCTGGCACCAGTGGTCAGCGATGTATCCTGCCGAATACTCCACGATGCGTAAACGCAGCCCCTGAAAGTGAAGTGTCTGCCAAAAGGCTGTGCCTGTTTCGCCTGGGTGTTCTGTTTTTTCGACCGTTGTCCAGTCAATGACTTGAAATGGAATGGGAATCATAATTTGATGAGTGTTATTTCACAATTGATGAAAAGTTGCTCTCTGGGTACTGCAAAATAAATGCCGTAAAATCTACCTTCACGGCATTGTTGCGTTTTCCCAATGTGCTAATGTTTTCATTGCTTCTTCGGTGCTTGTGCCACACATTTCTTCGGAGGGCATAAGGCTTACGCACACGGCAGGACGCTCCGGTTGACCAAAAATAGCGCACGTATTTTCTGCTGTTAGCTGGATGCAGCGCACACCTGCGGGCTTGCCCAAGGGCATACCCGGTATGGGCGATGAAATGGAAGGCGCAATGCAACACGCTCCGCAACCCAAGCGACATTCTATTGTCTTACTATGCAACGGTAGAGTGGTGAGTTCGTGTCTCATGGTGTTTGGAACAATCGTTTTCTACCACGCTCCATCTGTTCGTAGCGCTTACGGACTCGCTCTTGCTGCTCGGGGGTCAAAAGTGGCATGAGGTCGTGCTTCATGGAGTCCAGTATCATAATTTGTTGTTTGCGGTAATTTCGTGTCTCGCTCGCCATTGCCGTACCGTAGTGGTGCAAAACACGTGCGACAGTATCGCGCTTCTCCGGCAGTGGTTCGATAAAATTCATCGCTCCGGCAACAAATCGTTCTTCATTGCCGAGAAAAAGTGCGGTGCGTTGTGCGCGTTTGCCAATCACCGTCCCTGTTACCAAGCCACCGATAATCATGCCAAGCAAGAGCGTGCCGCCCAGCACAAGTGCAGATTTGAGTTTCGGATTCATATTGGTATCGTTATTGTACAAGTATAAAAGATTGAGTGTTACGGTTCAGGCAAGCGAAATGCTACTCGTCAGGAAGCACCCAATCAACGCTGCCCTCGTGCATATCCATACTTTGCACCATACCAAAGGCGGCAGAGATTGACCATTCATCGCCGGAAGAAAGATTGTATGCGCTCAATAGCGTGATAACGACCGCGCCTGCTATTACCACAGGGCGGAAGAGCGCGGACAATTCGTTCGCAAACACATCGAAAGGGTTCATGCTTACGTCGCGGAGCGCATAGAGACGCGCGTGCAGGCGTTCCGCAAAATGGGGTTGAAAATGGCTTTCATTGGCGAAATTCTTGAAAGCCTCATCAAGACTGGGTTTGTTTGTGGGATTCATGGCAATATCTCGTTTCGTAGAATAAAGAATATCCTCAAAATGGCATCATTCTTCCATCATATCCGTAAAGTGCGGCGCAAGCAAATCGCGCAATTTTTTTCGTGCAATCGAAAGCCGTGAAAGTACCGTGCCGATAGGAATAGCAAGGATTTCTGCCGTCTCTTCGGTGGAATAACCATTCACGAGGCGTAACACAACGACATCCCGTGCATCGGCGGAAAGCCGTGCCAGCGCTTGTTCGATGAGTGCCATGTCGCCGTGCGGTTCTGCATCATTACTGCGGATATCGGCGGCATCTTCCACAGGGCGGAAGAGCGTAAAACGGTGCTTGCGGCGCTTGAGTTCGTTGAGCGAGAGGTTGATAGCGATGCGCGTCAGATATGTTTTCACGCTTGAGTCGCCGCGAAACTTCGGGAGTGCTTCGTAAAATCGTATAAATACTTGCTGACCGATTTCATCTACCTCGTCGCAGCGCCCGAGCATACCCGTGATGGTCGCAGCGATAGGGCGCTCGTAGCGGCGCACTATGAGCGTAAAAGCAGCACCGTCGCCGCCGAGCGTTGCTGCAATGAGGTCTGTATCGCTGAGGTCGGTCTTCAGAACGTCAGAGAAGGTTCAGTGAGTAATGAATTGCTTATCAGGGATTAGACAGAGGGTGGGTAGAAAATATTCACAAATTGCTGTGGTTCTATTTTGTTTTCAGCACCTGGCGGAAAACTTCGATTCCTTTTTCCTTGAAGTTGCTTAAAGTTTTTTCGTGTTTTACTTTGTAGAATTGCTCAAAGCTATTTGGGCGGACAGGATTGAAGAAAATTGTATCATTCGGCAAAAGTAGACCTAATGCGGTTTTCAGAAAAATGTTACGCAACTTCAAAAATAATTTCAACGTAAAAATGGCATTACATTTCTAAAAGTACATCCTCGGAAAAGAAGGCCTCGCGACCGAATTAAATACTGCTCGTGGGGCTTTTTCTATTCCACCTTTTTCTTCCATACCGTCTCCAAAGCCCCCAAAAACTGTACCGCCGCCGATGTTGGCGAGAGTGTTTCCTCGAACACGCTTTGCTCTAGTGCGCTCTTGAGAGCGCGAAGTTCCGGCTCGCGCTCCACCAATCGCTGAAGGCCGTTATTGACTGCTTCGCGCATCCAGCGTACTGCCTGCGAGCGTCGTAATTGCTTAATGCGTTCGGGGTTCTCTTTAGCAAACCGCGTCATAGTTCCCCAAATTTCTTCCAAACCACTCCGTTCCACAGCACTGCATAGCACGACAGGTACTTGCCAATCCTCGTATTTTGGCGCTGCAAAGTGCAGCCCGTTACGGATATGCTGCGCAGCACGCTCGGCTGCTTCACGGTTCGATGCTTCCGCTTTGTTGATAGCTATACCGTCGGCAAGTTCCATAATGCCCCGTTTCATTCCTTGCAACTCATCGCCCGCACCGGCAAGCGCCAGCACAAGAAAAAAATCTACCATCTGCGCAACGGCTGTTTCTGACTGCCCCACACCGACCGTTTCCACAAGCACAATATCGAATCCCGCCGCCTCGCACAGAAGCATTGTTTCGCGGGTGCGCCGTGCCACACCGCCTAATGTTTTACCTGCGGGTGAAGGACGAATAAAAGCGCTATCGGAGCGCGAAAGCTCCATCATGCGGGTTTTATCACCCAGAATACTGCCGCCCGTGCGTTCGCTCGACGGGTCTATTGCCAGCACCGCCACTTTTTTATTTGCTTGAATAAGCATGAGTCCGAATGCCTCAATAAACGTGCTTTTGCCCACACCCGGCACACCGGTAATGCCGATTCTCCTTGACTTACCCGTGTGCGGTAGAATCGTGTTCAAGAGTTCTTGCGCTTTATCCGCATCCTCCGCCCGAGCACTTTCCACAAGCGTAATAGCTTTTGCTAAAGCACGGCGATTGCCGGAGCAGAGCGCCTCAGCGAGTGCTTGAACACTTGTTTGAATACTTGCTTGTTTGCTTGCCGTCGTGAGTGGCGCATCACTCTTCATCTTGCCTCCATTATTGACTACTCTTTCCAGACAAAATCAAAAAGCATAAAGGAAACAGCAATCACCACGACCATATACGCACCGATAATTTGAAAATTATTCCGTGCCTCAGCGAAAGCAACACCGGAGAGCGCTTGGTACGTGGTTTCCACACCGGAAAGAATAAGCGGCAGAAGCACCGGAAACGATAGCACCGGAAAAAGTGCCGCTTTGGTATTCGCTTTTGCAATGATAGCCGCAATAATCGTCGTCGCGCTTGCCGTAGCAAGGCTTCCCAGCACAAAACTTGTCCAGAAGAGCAGTGGGGAACGAATTTCGACATCATTGATAAACACAAAAAATGCAATCGTTGCCAAACCGTACAACAGAAGCGTCAGCGCCATATTGAAGAGAAGTTTGCCAAAGTAAATAGCCAGCGAAGGTGCATGAAGACTGAGCATGAGCGATGTGCCGCGCTCCTCTTCGCTCACAAAACTTTTCTGCAAGCCCGTCATCGCACTAAAAAAAAGGACTATCCACAGCATAGATGCCGCAATACCATTAGTGATTTTTTCTCCTGCCGAGCTAAATGCAATAACAGCGACCGCAGTCAACACGAACATCAAAATAGCATTCATCGCATAGCGCGTCTTGACTTCACTACGAACATCTTTGAGAAAAACAGCAATCACGCTTCGCAGCATCTTCATAGCCGCACCCTCGCACCGATATTAAGCGTAACTTGCGAGATGCGCCACGAACCGCCATCTATAATGCTTCCAAGCGGATACGAATAGAGCGCTTCGGCACAAAAAGCGATATTACGCCATATCGGAAGAGTAATCCCCACGCCTCCAACAGCCGATGGAATCAACGTTTGCAAAGCCGGAAGTTCGCCGATAAGCGTACGGGCTTTATTTTCCGGGCGGTCGAGAAGTTTGAAATTGTCGGGTGTTACCACTTCAGCATGAGAATCTATTGCTTTGCTAAGTGCGTATGCGGCTTTCACACCCAGAAGTGCATAAAAATTGTTTGTTATGAATAACTCGCCCGCAAGCGTTAAGGACAAGTACGAATTTTGCAAACTGAGCGTCTGCGCAAGCCAAAGCGGGGCAAGCGAACCATCCAACAGTCTCACGGAGCCTGCTACAACAGTGTCAGCAGCGCGAAGGTTTCCGGGCAAGCGCTCAAGCCCAACACGCGCCGACACGCCAAACAACGACGACATACGATGCCCCAACACCACACCAACACCCGTCGGCAGAATACTCACGCTTTGGTCGCTGGAAAATGTTCCCACAGCAGGTATGCCGGGTAGCGCCCCAAAACTTGCGTCATGCGACGTAATGCTCACAGAGCCAAACACACCCGCATACCACAGCGTACGCTTGGGGCAATAATCTGTTTCTCCTTGTGTAAGCGTCAGAAGATTGTCCGTGCCGAGTTGGTCTTTCGCAAAGCAAAGTGTGTAAATGCTTTTATTTCCGGCAATATCGCTGAGTTCCAAAAGTGCTCGCCCGCTTCCGGTCTGACGTGCTTCATCGAACACGAGTTCGGCTTGGGGTGCTCCTGCGGAAATACTTGGCTCAGACAGCACCAAACCGCCTGAATTTATCACTCGTGCCGAGGCAAGCCCACGGTCATCCTCGCGGTCATCACGTATGAGTATCTTCGCCCGCCCGCTTGCGGCTGCCGTGAGTGGCTTCAAGAGCCGCCCGCCGACTTCTTCATCGCTCAGCTGAAGCCTCGCCAATGCACGGCGCTGAAGGAGTTGCTCGAATTGCTCTTCTGCCGTGAGCGTGTCCGACGATGTACGCTGCGGCAGCTTTGCGGTTGCCTGCACACCATTACTTGGAGCGGGTGTTTTCTCTCGTGACCCATTCTGCAATTTTGTGTATAAAATATCCATCGTAGGCGGTAAGGTATCCTTCACGGCAGTCAATTGCAGGAAGGACTGCCCAATCATATTGCCGTACGCATCGTAGCTATCTTGCCCATAGCCAAAACCATAACTATACAATCCAAACGGCTCATTACAATCAAACGTGTGCGTCCCAAAGCCTAGGCTGATTTGTGCGAGGTCGTAACGGCTTTCACCAAAGGGCACAAAGGCTTTTTCGCTCACCGGTTTGCCGTCAATTCTCAGACTGGGCGCTGCTTGGCGGGGAACAACGATATTGACGTAATGCCGCCACTCACCGCGAATCGGTGTCGCCATGCGATAGTGCTTCAGAAATTGCTGCGTCGGGGTTATCAAAATCATCATCGGGTCGCCAATAGAATCCAGCGAGTTGACAAAACCGTGTGCGAACTGAGCAACCATAATGCGCTTGTCGCCCGTGATTTGCGTGTGGTTTGTCACGTTGCCGTCTTCATAGAATTCGCCCGCATTCAGCACAGAAACAAGCTGCCCATTGGAAAAAACCTTTGTGTCATTTTCCGCTGCGACGACCCGAATTGTGGATTTGGTGCGCCCGAAAAATTTCCCGACGTAATAATGCCGCCCCCACGCCGATACAGGTGGAAGCTGCTCTACAAGGTGATTATACCCTTGTTCGGGAATCGGTATGTATGCGCCACTGTGCCCGCTAAAGACTGCAACGGGCTTATTTGCTTGCACAAGCGTTCCGGTCAAATCCGATGCCAGGCTTTTGCCCGCAGATGCGCCGCTCACCTGATAAACATCGCCCTTGCGGAGTTGCACAGTAAAAGGCACGTTGGCAGGCTTGCCTGCTGCGGTGAGAGATGTTGGCGTAATGGTGACACTTGTGCTGTCTTCAGTAGCAATCACAGCAAGCTGCCCGATAAGACTTTCTGTCAATCGGTAATACGAAATAGCGCGGTACTCCGTTCCAAGCGCTTCCACAGGCAAGCCCATAAAACTATCGGTTGTTTGAAAGCGATGGCTAAGACCATAGACACTGACAGGCTTTTCAGAGGTAATATGCACAGCGAGACGCTCCGGTACTTCACTAGAGCGAATCTGTGCAGCAGTGTCAATGCGTACAGGCACAACCGTTCCGCCCCGTATCCGGCTTTCTTGTTTGAAGAGAAGCCCATCAATCTCAATACGAATCCGCGTATCTTCGCTGGAAGTAATGAATAATTCCAAAAAAAGTTGATTCAACTGCGGGAGCCTTCCTGTGCGGGGGTCGCGCTTCGATTCATTATCATTTTTCTGGAAACACACCCAGAAATCACGCCCTTCGGACGTTGCTTTCACCGTTTCCTGCATTCGTTCAGGCTTCCCGACGTTTTTTTGAGCAAAGACCGAAAGGGTTGTCAAGAGAAAAGCAAGTGGAAAAGAATACGCCAGAAAGCGTACAGACCGCTTACGGTGGGATTTCTGAGATGTTTTTTGCAAGAATGAAATAAGACGATCCATGAAGCAGAAGAAAAATGGGAAGAATTAACGAAGCACGTTGCGAAGAGCTTTGCGCAAAAGCTGCTCGACGGTAAATTGGACATTCGGGTCGGCTTGCAGAGCGGACTTGATAGCTTTGTCGGCGGCGGCGCGTTGGTAGCCGAGTTTGACCATCGCGGCAAGGGTTTCTTCGCGCACATCGCGCTGCGTGGCGCTTGCAATCGCGTCTTCGGGCGATTCCTCGAAGCCTTCGACCTTGCCGATTTTGTCCCTCAGTTCCACAATAATCCGTTCGGCTGTCTTTTTGCCCACACCGGGCAGTTTTTGCAAGCGCGAGAGGTCGCCACGCATGATGGTATCTTGCAGTTCGGGCAAATTGCCGGCAGACAAAATCGTAATGGCAATTTTGGGTCCGATACCGCTAATGGAAATAAGCAATTTGAAAATATCACGCTCCGCATCGCTCAGGAAGCCAAAAAGCTGCTGTGCATCTTCGCGGACAATCATCATCGTCAGCAGTGTAACGGGCGCTCCTACATCGGGCAGTTTATCGGAAGTAATCGTCGAGACGGAAACCTGATAGCCAACACCGCCGCAGTCTATCACGACATCAACGGGCGTTTTATGGACGAGCGAACCGCGAAGTTGAGCAATCATAGCGCCTAGAATGGATGCAAAGAATGATACGAAAAATAATACGACGAATCGTGAAAATGTGGGGAACTGGACAAGTTAGGAGATGTTCATCACTTCAAATGCCTTCAGCAAGGGCTGGTAATGGCAAAGCAACGTGTAGTCATGCGTTGATTCTTTGCCCTCGGCATTCAGCAGAATGACTCGTACATCCACGGTGGCGGCATCTTTCTGACGCGAAGATTCGTCCGGCAGACGCAAAAAGCCGCGAATAATGATTGCCACTACCTGCGTGTACCCAGTGTTACAAAGCCTGACAAGTTGCCTGATAACCGCCGCGTTCAGCCCCACGCCTACACCCATCTTCGGGAATGCGGTATAAAGCTGCTGTTTGTCCAACAACATTCGTTTGTCATTACCGGCAAATTCCGGTATTTCACGGAGAATCACCTCAACAATATCTTCTTGTACTGGTTTCGGCGGCATGGGTGCTGTTGGTTAGGGGTAAAAAAGTAATGACTGCAAAATATTCCATTTGCACACGAGTACAAAACGTAGGAACTTGCAAAGTACGATATTTCACGAAAAAACTCACGTCTTGTTTTTATGCTTCCAATAATTCGTTCCGTTCTTGTCATTCGTCTCAGTTCTATGGGCGATGTGCTGCTCGCCACAGCGCTTGTTCGTGAACTCCGCACGCAGTTTCCCGATGCGCGGATAGATGTGTGCGTGAATGAAGAATGGAGCGATATTTTCCGTTACAATCCGCATTGCAGCAATGTTCTCGCCTATAATCGTTCATGGTCTCGTACTGAACTTTCTCGGTGGAAAAAAGAAATCCAACAATCGCTGCAAGAAACGACGGGCAACACGCGCTACGATTGGATTCTCGACCTTCAGCGCAACCACCGTTCACGCCGCATCAGAAGCGGGCTGGGGCAAAATGTACGCCGAATCAAGAAGCATCGCGTCCATAAACTTGCTCTTGTGCATTTGAAAAGCAATTTTCATTCCAAAACACTGCATAGTACCGAACGCTACCGTGAAACCGCAGCAACACTGGATGTACACGATGACGGGCAGGGTTTGGAATTTTGGTTGCCGGAGGAGAAGGTGCGGCATATTCGTCAAGCAACAACAACAATATCATCATCAGACATTGTCCGCATTGCTCTCGCTCCGGGAGCGCATCACGCCACAAAACGCTGGCTACCGGAGCATTTTGCGAACAGCGCACTCATACTTGCTGAACGCTTTCGGAGCGAGGGCAGAGAATCCGAAATTGTCCTATTGGGTGGGAAAGCGGATACAGACTTGTGCGCGGACGTAGCATCGCTTTTAGAAGGGAAAGTGCGCGTAGAAAATGCTTACAGCGCATCATCACTCATGGACACCACACGAATGTTAGATTCGTGTTCGCTACTTCTCTGCAACGATACGGGTGTGATGCACCTTGCCGCAGCGCGTGGGGTTCCGCTTGTGGCGGTCTTTGGTTCGACGGTACCGGAATTGGGGTTTGCGCCATTTCGTGTGCCGCACCGCATTGCACAGGCTCCCGTGGACTGCCGCCCATGCACGCACATCGGGCGCGAATCGTGCCCGAAAGGACATTTCAAGTGCATGAAACTCGTCTCAGCCGAAAGCGTAGCCGATGCTGCATGGGAACTGGTCGTGCAACAAGAATAGTCTCCACCGGCAATATTATTTTTTTGCAGCCGCCGACTCAATAGCACCGCTCTCTACCATGCGCCGCACAGATTCTACGTCATCATAGATAATACGGTCGATGTCCATAAACGGCACGGTGGCGCGGATGGTCGCCCGTACTGATTCCAACGGCTCACTTGAACGGAGTGGCTGCAAGAAATCCACGCCCTGCGCAGCGCATAAAAGCTCAATCGCCAGTACACGTTCCAAGTTTTGCACAACGCGCCAGCCTTTTTGCGCGGCAATACTGCCCATCGAGTTGTGGTCTTCCTGATTGGCGCTGGTGGGAATGGAATCCACGCTTGCGGGATGACACAGCACCTTGTTTTCCGAGACTATCGAGGCGGCAGTGTATTGAGCAATCATCAGTCCTGAGTTCAAGCCGCCCTTGGGAGCAAGAAAGCGCGGAAGCCCGCTTAACGCACCATTGACAAGACGCTCTGTGCGCCGTTCCGAGATATTTGCCAATTCCGCACAAGCGATTGCCAGAAAGTCTAGTGCCAAAGCGAGCGGCTGCCCGTGGAAATTGCCGCCTTCAAGGTGAAAGCCTTGCCCGGGGTTGTTTTCGTCAGGAAAAATAAGTGGGTTATCCGTAGCAGCATTAATTTCTTTTTCCAGCACCGACCGCACATAGCCGATAGCATCACGCGAAGCGCCGTGAACCTGCGGCATACACCGCAGCGAATAAGCATCCTGCACACGATTGTCCACCGCCGCGTCGCGGTGCGATTCGCGGATTTGGCTGCCGTACATGAGTCCGCGTAGATTCTGTGCTGACTGCAACTGCCCTACAAAACCGCGTACTTTGTGCAAACGCTCGTCAAATGCAGTGTCCGTGCCGCGCAAAGCCTCAGCAGTGAGCGCTCCGGCAATATCTGCCACTTCTGCCAGATGCAACGCCTTGTGCAGCGAAAGCACACCAAAAGCGCACATCATCTGCGTTCCGTTTATCATCGCCAAGCCTTCTTTTGCCTGAAGCCGTATCGGCTCGATACCGTGCGCTCGCAACACGTCTCCAGACGGCTTTATTTCTACATTTCCATCGGTCTCTACCAGAATACGCCCTTTCCCAATCGCTGCCAGCGCAATGTGCGACAACTGCACCAAATCGCCGCTGCTGCCCACCGAGCCTTGCTCCGGCACAGCAGGAACAATATCGGCATTCAGCATGGCAACGAGCGTTTCGAGGGTTTCAAGTCGAATGCCGGAATAGCCCTTGGCAAGAGCATTGATACGCAGCACAAGCATTGCCCGCACAAAGGAGCGAGGAAGCCACGCACCTGCACCAACACTGTGCGAAAGAATAAGATTTTCCTGCAGCTGCTCCAAATCCTCCTGCGAAATGCGCACATTAGCAAATTCTCCGAAGCCAGTCGTTACGCCATAAACAGGCTCATTCGATGCAACCCATTGCTCAACAATAGCGCGTGAACGCCGGACGGCAGTTTTGGCATCGGCGCTCAGTTCCACACGGTGTTCGGGGGACAAAGCAATAGAGGCTACGTCCTCAAGCGTGAGGGAATTTCCGTCGAGAAGAATCGTCATGGTAATCTAATATTGAGATGAAAAGAAAATTCGTAATTGGAAAGGAAGCAACTTCTCAGCGCTGAACAAAACCGCTCAGGAAGTGCATCACCACAAGCGCGGCAAGTTTTGCCGTCCTACCGTCAGCGTCATATTCAGGGTTGACTTCGGCAATATCAATGAACTGCACGGACGAATGTTTACCCGCCAGAAATGCCGCTTGCAGCATATCCTCTGCAAATAAGCCCACGGGCGAAGGGGCGCTCACGCCGGGCGCATCGGCACTCCGCACGGCATCCATGTCAAAGCTGACCATCACACGCTCCACATTTGCCGAAGTGATATGCAATGCCTCTGCAAATGTCTGCCCACAGCCGTTTGCACGAACTCGGTCAAGCGTCAGCACAGTAGCGCCGCGATTTACCATTTCCTCAAAATGTTCTGCGACATTTGCAAAAGGCTGAATGCCAAATTCAACCATATTTGCGGGGAGAAGTTTTTTGCGCTCATCCTCCAGCATCAGTCGGAACGATGTGCCGCTATGACGCTCCGGCACAGGCGGGCGGAAATCCAAGTGTGCATCAATGTTGAGAACGCCTACACGCTCAACTGCCCGCGACATTCCACAAAAATTCGGGTACGAAATGTCATGTCCCCCACCCAACACAATCGGCACAATACCTTGCTCCATGATGATTTCGACCGCATACTCAAGACGCTCATGCGTTTCCTCCAGCGTAGAGCCTTCGCGGATGTCGCCAAAATCGAATATTCTAAGCGCAGGAATATCATTTTGCGGGAATTGGTCGGGATGGAGCGGCGTAAGTTTATACAATGCCCGCCGAATCTCCGTGGGCGCACGACGCGCTCCCACACGACCTTTGTTGCGGTGCACACCTTCGTCTTCCGGCACACCCACAATTCCTATTTTCACCTCCGGCACATACCCCTCCATTTTGCGAAGCACAAGGTCGCCCATGCGCACGTCGGCAGAATCATTCCGCGAGAAGAAGAGATTGGGAGCGGGTTCGATAAGAATATCGCGCAAGTGTTCTGCGGGATTTGTTATTCCCGAATTGGTCATTTCTGAATTGGTCATACGACGACTTTTCCGTTTTTAATAACGTGAGCAATGTGATTCATGCCGAAATGGTAGGATAATTCGTAAAAATGTGCAACGTCGCAAAGCAGAATATCTGCTTGCTTGCCAACTTCAATGCTCCCGCGCTCATGCGCCAGACAGAGTGCCGCAGCGCCATTCAGCGTTGAGGCTGTAAGCGCCTCCTCCGGTGTCATCCGCATTTGGGTAGAGGCAAGCGTCATCATCATCGGCATCGAAAATGTCACCGATGAGCCGGGGTTGAAGTCCGTAGCAAGCGCGACCGTCCCGCCAGCATCAATCACCGCCCGCAATGGCGGATAGGGATGATTGAGAAACAGCGATGCGCCCGGAAGCCCCGTTGCAATGGTTTCGGAAGTGGCAATAATTTCCACCCCTTTGGGCGTGGTACATTCCAGATGGTCAACCGAGACAGCACCCAAGCGTACACCAAGCGCAGAGGCTCCGCTATCGGAAAGTTGGTCAGCATGAAGTTTTAATGCAAAGCCCAGTTCCCGTGCTGTCTTCAGAACACGTTCCGATTGCTCCAGCGAAAAATAATTCTCCTCGCAAAAAATATCGCAAAACACAGCCAAATTGCGCTCCTTGACGGCAGGCAACATTTCCTTGCAGACGATCTCGATATACCCTTCGCGGTCGTTTTTGTACTCCGGCGGAAAGGCGTGTGCGCCGAGGAACGTGGGAACAATCGTCATCGGGTGCGTCCGCGCAAGTTCTTGAATTACTTCCAAGATTTTCAGTTCCGATGCGGTGTCCAACCCGTAGCCACTTTTGATTTCCACCGTCGTCGTGCCATGCCGGAGCATTGCGTCGAGACGCTTTTTCCCGATAGCATAAAGTTCTTCGTGCGAGGCGGTGCGCGTGGCATTCATCGTCGAAAGAATACCGCCGCCCGCAGCAGCAATTTCCTGATAGGTCTTGCCCGCCGAGCGCATAGCAAATTCATTTGCACGGTTTCCGCCAAAGACGGTGTGCGTGTGCGAATCCACAAAGCCCGGCACTGCGGTCATACCTCTGGCATCGAATCGTTCTGCGGCATTTGCTTCTTTTTCTAATTCCGCCGAAGCGCCAATACGAGCGATAATACCGTTTTCGATAAGGATGGCGGCGTTTTGCTCCGTGTGGATAGTGCCCATTGCCACGCCGGACAGACGTGGTGCATTTTCGGCGCGCGGAGTCGCCAAGCTACCGATGTTGTAGAGAAGAAGTGAAGCCATTTGCGAGAGGGAAATAGAGAATTTTACAACATCGGAACAGTGATACCATGCGTTCGTGCGTTGTCCTGAGCGCGTTCGTAGCCCGCGTCTGCATGGCGCAAAATGCCCATCGTGGGGTCGTAGGTCAGAACACGCTGCAAGCGCCGCGCTGCTTCGGGCGTACCGTCTGCCAGCACAACCATACCCGCATGAAGCGAATACCCCATACCCACGCCACCGCCGTGATGCAACGACACCCACGTCGCGCCACCAATGGCGTTCAGTGCGAAATTCAAATAGACCCAGTCCGCCACCGCATCTGATGTGTCTTTCATAGCTTCGGTTTCGCGGTTGGGTGAAGCCACAGAGCCGCAATCAAGATGGTCACGCCCGATGATAATGGGCGCAGAAACCTTACCCGATGCCACGAGGTCGTTAAAGAGTTTGCCTGCTTTTGCCCGTTCGCCGTATTTGAGCCAGCAAATACGCGCCGGAAGCCCCTGATAACGCAAACTTGTAGAAGCCTTTTCTATCCAGCGATGCAGCGATTCATTTTCGGGGAAAAGCTCACAAATGGCACGGTCGGTAGTTGTAATATCTTGCGGGTCGCCGGAGAGCGCCACCCAACGGAAAGGACCACTTCCGTCACAAAAGAGCGGTCGGATAAACGCCGGTACGAACCCCGGATAATCGAACGCATTGGCAACGCCGTACTCTTTTGCCACACCGCGAAGATTATTGCCGTAATCGAATACCACAGCGCCGCGACGTTGAAATTCCAGCATTGCTTCCACGTGCTCACAGATGGATTTATGCGCTAAACGCAGGTATTCATCAGGGTTCGCAGTACGGAGCGCATCGGCACTTTCTTTCGTCATACCCGCCGGATAATAACCGTTGAGTGGGTCGTGAGCAGAGGTTTGGTCGGTTATTACATCAGGTCGGATATTGCGCCGAAGCAGTTCCGGCAGCACTTCCGCCGCATTACCAAGAAGCCCCACCGAAATTGGAGTTTTGTCCGCGACGTGCTTTGTGATGATTTGCAGTGCCTCGTCAAGATTAGTGCATTTCACATCGCAATAGCGGTCGTGTATGCGTTTGTCTATGCGCCATTCGTCAATTTCAATGCAGAGCGTAGCTGCGCCGTTGAAGGTGGCAGCAAGTGGCTGTGCGCCGCCCATTCCACCCAAACCCGCCGTCAGCACAAAGCGTCCGGCAAGCGTACCGCCAAAATGCTGCCGTGCACACTCGGCGAAGGTCTCGTAGGTGCCTTGCAAGATTCCCTGCGTCCCGATGTAAATCCAGCTTCCGGCAGTCATCTGTCCGTACATCATCAGCCCCAGCGCGTCCAGACGGCGGAACTCATCCCACGTTGCCCATTTGCCCACAAGATTAGAATTGGCAATAATCACGCGGGGCGCGTCGGTATGGGTTTGGACAACACCGACGGGTTTACCGGACTGTACAAGCAAGGTTTCGTCGGGGTTCATGGATTTTAGCGACGACAAGATGGCATCGTAACACGCCCAATTCCTCGCTGCTTTGCCTAAGCCGCCATAGACAATCAGGTCTTGCGGGCGCTCTGCGACTTCGGGGTCGAGGTTATTTTGAATCATGCGATACGCGGCTTCGATTTGCCAATTTTTACAGGTCAATTCTGCGCCACGAGGAGCGCGGACAAGGCGCGTAGCCTCGGCGGAAGGGATGATTGTGGACATAAACGGTTTGAATGAAATGATAGTATCCTGAACAACATGAATTTACGAACGACACAAAATGCGTAGCGACTGCGAATATAATTAAAAAGGAGCATAATTACTCAGTTTGTGCGGCAAATTGATAATTTCAATTTGACAAGCAGGGTGTGTCTTGGCAAACAAACGGCGCACTGCATGAACAGTGCATTGCACCTCATGGCAAAGAAAAAATTTTGTATGCCATAAATCCAAGCTCACAGAACTAGCGTATAGTCAGAAGTATTTACCGGTCGTGAGCAGAAGGCGATGGAGAGGAACAGCGCATTCACTTCTCAAACCGGAGTTTTTTCAATGAAACGTTTTGTCATCCTTGCTACGCTTGTGGCAACGGTTGTGGCTGGATATTTGATTGTAAGCCGCCCTACATCGGTGGACGCATCCAGTCACCGCGACGCACCCCTTATCAGCAACGACCCGCTTGCCGATAACACCGATTTGTACGCCTTTCGTTCACCGGACAAGCCAAACACGGTAACGATTATTGCCAATTATATTCCCATGGAATTACCTGAAGGTGGTCCGAATTATGCGACCTTTGGTGAAAATATCCGTTACGAAATCCACATCAAAAATAAAACCTCCGCAGCCGCGCTTGGTGCTGCCACGGACGACGTTACCTACCGCTTTACCTTTCGGCAAACGAACCAAGATTCGACGACGTTTTTCAATATCCGGCTCGGCAAAGAAAATCTAAAAACAACCTATACGTGCGAAAAGAGCACTGATGGCGGAAAAACGTTTACCGCAATCGTGCAGAATGGCGTTGTGCCACCAGCGAACATTGGACCACGCTCTATTGACGGCGCGGCAGGCAAGGGCGCGTCTTACGCAAGCATCGTTCAAGCGGCGATTACTACCGCAACATCGGGTGAAACAGTTTTCTGTGGACCACGCGATGATGCCTTTTTCGTGGACTTGGGTGGTGTGTTCGATTTAGGACAAACCCGTTCCAAATTTGGCACCGACGCGAATGACCCAGCAAACGCCCGCGATGCCGTCGCAGGCTTCAACACACACGCTATCTGCCTGCAAATTCCGATTGAAATGCTTCAGAAGGACGGAAAAACAGTCGCTCAAGCAAAAAATGGACTTGATGGCGACTATGTGATTGGCGTGTGGGCATCGGCGGCGCGTCCGCAAATTCAAACACTTTCAGCGCGAGGCGACAAGCCATCGTATAGTGGCTCGTGGGTGCAGGTCTCGCGGTTAGGAATGCCGCTCGCAAATGAAGCCATTATTCCCATCGGCGCAAAAGACCGTTGGAATGCCGTTACGCCCTACAGCACCGATGAACAGGGCTTCGCCGACTATTTTGCTAATCCCGAATTAGCCTTGTACATGGACGACAGCCAATTTGGCGGTGCGGTTCCTGCATTTGCGAATCTTCGCGTACAGTCAAAGTCATACCCCGCGATTGGTACGCTGCCAACCTATACCGCAGCAGGCTTTGATTTCCGCAATGGTAAGGACGGTGCATTTGCTGTTACTAAAGTATCGCCCGCTATCAACCTTTCCGCCACCGCATTTGCCGTTCCCTTGCAGCCGGGCTTGGTGGCAGCAGGAAAGCCGCGCCTTGTGGATATATTCCCTATCTTCTATTTTGGTGTGCCGAATCTGATTCCGTACCAGCTTGCAACGGGCAAGACAGGCGGACCCTTGAGCGCTGGAAAGCCGTTTATTCATAACTTTTTGCCCGTCACACAAGCACCGGACGGCAAGATTTATGGCGGTGATATGCTCCGCTTGAATATGGCTACGCCCGTTACCGATCGTGCTTCCGCCGAATTTCGCACCAACGCACGCATGGGATTAATACGCGCTGCGGCAATTGGCTTGACGGCTGCGCCGTTTAATACCAACAGCAACCTCGAAGCTATTCCCCATATGGACGGCTTCCCGAATGGTCGCCGCTTGGAAGATGACGTAACGACGATTGAACTTCAAGCAGTTGGAGGACTCGTTCTTGCAGCTGTCGGGCTTGGCTTTGATGATGCCACATCAGGTGCATACACAGACCTTGCTTCAGCACAACTTGTCAAGGAGCTGACCTATAACGCCGGACCGTCGGCAAATGACGTTCCTATTTTGTCGGTATTCCCCTATGAACCAACACCACATCGCGGCTATGATTATGTGAAGCGCCTCACAAGTGCCAGCCCGGTCGTTGTGGCAGTGAAAGACGACCCACTCGGTGGTTTGGCATCAGCACCGCTTGGGGGCTTTGTGAACGTCTACCCGAATCCATCGGTAGCGACAACAAACGTTGAATACTTTGTTACCAAATCATCCGACGTGCGTGTGGTTGCCTACGATGCTGCCGGAAAAACGCTTGGCACTCTTACAAATCAACAAGTTCTTGCGGGCAAGCACACACTGAATTGGGAGACTTCCAGCGTACCCAATGGAGCATACATCCTGAGTTTGCAGATCAATGGGCAAACAGTCGCGGCGCAAAAAGTCCTTGTGAACCGCTAAGGCAGCAGACGAGAATAATTGCCGCATTGTGCGCACAGTGCGGCTTTCATACACACTAAGACTCAGCATCCTTCCCCAGACGTAGACTCTTCCTCGATGTCTGCGCTTGGGTTCTGCTTGCAGTGCCTCCATTCAAGCTGTTCCTCTTCAGCTGAGTCTTTGTGTGTATTGTTTGTATTCGTTTCTTCGTTCATTTTTTCACGAAAAATCAACCATGACACTCAATAAAAAACTACTCCTTAGCGTTGCCGTTGTAGGCATTATTGGCAGCACGGCGGGCGTATATTTTGGTTTGCAGCGAAAGCAGTCCGTAGAACTGCCGACTATATCCCGCCGCTCCGGTGAGTCATCACCGTCATCGGAATTTCTGAACGCCCAGCGCAGCGTGGATTACTACCGTGAGCAGATTCGCCTCAAACCCGACGTTGCGAAAAATTATATCGAACTTGCCCAGCTTTTTATGCAGGAAGCCCGCGTAACGGGCAATCACCACGAGTATATTCCCAAAGCGCGTGTACTCTTGGAAAGCGCTCTCCGACTTGCTCCTAATGATTTTAACGCGCTCTTGACCCAAGCCTCTTTGCAAATGACATTGCACCAATTTGCGGCGGCGCGAATACTGGCAGAGCGCTGTGTGGCAATGAACCCGTACAATGCGGCAGCGTATGGTGTTCTTTGCGATGCGTTGACAGAACTGGGAGAATACGACCGTGCCGTCAGTGCGGCAGACAAAATGACCGCAACACACCCGGACTTACGCTCATATGCACGGGTGTCGTACTTGCGAGAGCTGCATGGCGACTTGGACGGAGCAATAGGAGCAATGCGCCTTGCGGCGGAAGCAGGCGTTAGCGGGCAGGAGAACCGCGCGTGGGTGCTGCATAATCTCGGCATACTGCTGCTCCAAAAGAACGCCACAAGCGATGCGGAGCGAATTTTTCAAGGCATTTTACAAGAACGCCCGGGTTATCCTTTTGCATTAAGCGGTCTGGCTCGTATCAAAGCTATGCAGGGAGAACCATTCAAAGCGGTAGATTTGCTCCTTACTGCTTTGCATACCACGCCGGAACACGCTTTTATGGAACAAATCGCCGATGTCTATCTCGCAATGGGCGAAACAAAAACCGCACAAGAAATGGAGAATAGGGCATTGGAAGCATTCCGCCAACACGAGCAAGAAGGCTGGAATATTAACCGCGAGTATGCTGCATTTTGCTTGAATCACAATATCAATATATCCGAAGCATTACAACGTGCCGAGGCGGATTTCCATACACGCCCACAAAACCTTGACGCACTGGATACCTTTGCCTACGCACTACACAAAAACGGCAGAACACAAGAAGCAGTACCGCTCGTAGAACAAATGTTGCGTTTGCATAGCACAAACCCCGTTCTTCGGTATCATGCCGGAATCATCCTCCGCGCCGCCGGCGACTCCAAACGAGGTGCAGAGTTGCTTCACGATGCTGCCACGCACAATATAAAAGCATACACAGCCTTTCTCAATGCGGAAATTGCAGCGTTATAGCATATCGTTTTCCCATTCTGGAATTATTCGCCAAACATTTCTCTCAATTCTTCTTCAAAGTCCCGTTTGAAGAGCCGGAATATAAATTTAGCGCCCTTGCTGTAATAACAGTTTGGAGAAGTGCAGTGTAAATCCGTAAATTTGGTAAAATATTTACCAAGATTCCACCCATCATTACACAAGCAACCACGCTATGAACATCGCAGTAACAGGCGGCGCGGGCTTTATTGGCTCGCATATCGTTGACCATTACATCGCCGAGGGGCACAACGTCATCGTCATTGACGACATGAGTTCCGGCGTAAAAGCAAATATTAACCCGAAAGCAAAACTCCATAAAATGGGGATTGGTGACAAAAAGGTTGCCCAGCTTTTGAAGGATGAAAAAATTGAGATTCTAAACCACCACGCCGCACAAATCAGCGTCCGTGTATCGGTGGATGACCCAAAATTGGATGCACAAACTAACATCGTGGACACACTAAATCTCTACGAAGCGGCACGTGCGGCGGCGGTGCGTCGCATTATTTTTGCTTCAAGCGGCGGCGCTATCTACGGCGAGCAAGATTATTTCCCCGCCGATGAAAAACACTCCAAACGCCCCTTGTCACCCTACGGCGTAAGCAAACTTGCCAATGAAAAATACTTGGGCTATTACAAAAGCGTTCACGGTATCGAGAACGTTATTTTCCGTTACACCAACGTCTATGGACCGCGCCAGAACCCACACGGTGAAGCGGGCGTAGTTGCAATTTTCGCCCTCAAAATGCTCAAGGGAGAATCGCCTGTTATTAACGGCGACGGCACACAAACACGCGATTACCTCTTCGTGAACGACCTTGCGCGTGCGAATGTGCTTGCGCTTGGTTCTACGGCTCGCGGCATCTACAACGTTGCAACCGGTATGGAATATAGCGTCAACACCATGTTCCAACTCTTACAAATGAAAATCGGTAAACCCTTCAAAGCACAATACGCTCCGGCAAAAGCTGGCGAGCAGAAGCGCAGCGTGTGTACGGCTTCCAAGATGAAAAATCTCCTTCAATGGCAGCCGGAAGTAACCTTTGAAGAAGGTCTTTCCCGCACGGTGGATTGGTTCAAAGCCAACGCGAAGTAATCTTGTCAATTTTTGACCACCCAAACCATACCTTAATAATGTCAAGCACCAGCGCCCACAAAACATCTGATAAAATTTGGACATACTCAAACGGCTTGAGTATGTTTCGGGCGCTGCTGACTATTCCCTCAGCCGTTTTTCTTTGGCAGGGGCATAACTACCTTGCTTTCTCGGTTGCGGTGCTGGCGTACATCACCGACATCCTCGACGGCTGGCTTGCCCGCAAGCTGGACGAAGTGAGCGAGATGGGCAAGATTATTGACCCACTTGCCGATAAAATCTACGTTGCGGTTATTACGACAATACTTGTGCTACAGGGTACATTGCCATTGTGGTTCGTCGTACTCATTTTGTCGCGGGACTTTGTTATCATGCTCGCTGGCACGTACATTGCGCGGCGCACGGGTTATGTGTTGCCGTCCAATGTACCCGGCAAATTAGCAGTGTTTTGTATTATTGTGATGATGTCTTGCATTGTGCTCGGCGCTCCATCGTGGACGGTGGATGCAAGCATATATGCGGCATTGGTGATGCTTCTCGTTTCTTCTGTTCTGTATGTCATTCGCTTTGTGCAAACGCTTCGGACGACAGACGAGAAAAAAGTGGAGGGTTGAAGGATGAAAAATGAAACGCCTGATTCGACTCCCCGTGCCGCTTTTCCTTCATCGTCGCCTTTGCCAATGTCCCTTGCGCCCTCACGTTTTGCAGAATTACTCCTCGCCCTTTTCATAGCACTCCGCTACTTACGCTCCAAACACTCGCTCAATTTCATTTCGGTCATCACTGCTATTTCCATCGGCGGCATAACGCTGGGCGTGGCGGCGTTGGTTATCGTCATGTCGCTTTTTAACGGCTTTCAAGCACTGATTGACCGCTTCTTGATTGGCTTTGACCCACATATCCGCATCACGGCTATCGCCCAACCAAACACAAAAGGCAGCCAATGGATTACGCTCAGTGATTCCCTTCAACGCCAAGTGCAAAGCGCCTTACAACCACTGGGCGCATCACACCTTGCTCCTCTGGCAAGCGGAAAAATGATTTGCGTGAGCGGACGCTCCATGCAGCCCTTTCAACTAATCGGCATGGAAGCAAGCACAGCAGATGCCGTCTCTGGTATCCGTAAAACGTTATCGGTCGGTGAGTTTCGTTTGGAAACCAATTCATCCGCCATTGCACTTGTGATGGGTGCTGCGCTTGCTGATAAACTGCGATTAGTTGTCGGTGACACCGTTCAGTTAATCGCACCTGCGGCAATTGAAACCGCTATTACGCAAGGCTCACCGCCACGCTCGGCACGGGCAGTGATTACAGGCGTGTTCCAGTCCAACACCAAAGAATACGACGCGACGCAAGCATACACGTCCCTTTCATCAGCGCGGCGATTGCTCAGGATGCCGGATGATGCGGCGCAATCGCTGGATGTGCGGCTTTCAGATGTATCGCAAAGCAATGAAGCACAAAGCCTCCTGCAACGAATGCTTCCTGCTTCGCTGCGCGTCGAAACGTGGTTTGATTTGCACCGCGAACTCTACAACGTTATGCGCTTCGAGCGCCTTGCTGCTTTTTGTGTACTGCTGATTATTGTTCTTGTGGCGGTATTTAATATATTTGCATCGCTTTCGATGACCGTTGCCGAAAAGCGCTCGGAAATCGGAATGCTGAAAGCAATGGGCGCACGAGCAACCTTGATAGTCACGATTTTCTTTAGCCATAGTTTGCTTGTCGGCATCGTCGGAACGGCATTGGGCGCAGCACTCGGCGCAGGATTGTGCTGGGGACAAATGAATTTTGGCTGGATTGCGCTTGATACCACGCGCTACGTGATTCCGATTTTGCCGCTTATCGTGGAATGGCGTGATGTACTCATTGTCTGCGGTATATCGCTCATGCTGTCTGTGCTTGCAGGCATTGCCCCGGCACGGCAAGCCGGACAAGTTCGCTCGGCTCTTACACTCTTGCGAAAAGAACGAGTATAAATCTTCTTGCTCTAAATTTTCTTATTCTAAACCTTTTTGCAACAAACACCTTCTCAAGGAAATATCAAGACAGGGTTCAGTGAGGTATCGGTCTTGGTTATCATATCAGTTTTTTTTACTATTCACTTTACTTTATCGGAGATTGTTATGAAAATGAGAACACTTTTGGTATTGCCACTGTTGGCATTCGCATTTGTTCTGAACGCGCAAGCGCAGAAATGGGAGCAAGTTGGCAAAAAAGGCGATTGGGCAAATACCGTCGAAGTTGTGCCAATGAATGGCTTTATTTATAGCATTGAGAAAGACGGTACACTCTTCGAGACCGACCCAAGCGGCAAATACCGACAACTCGGCGACAAAGGCGCATTCCGCAACGTGGATAATCTCGCAGCATTGGACGGTTGGCTTTGGACAGTCGAAAGCGGTGTATTATATAAAAGCAACCCCAAATCAGGACGCTGGGAAAAGGTCAGCACCGATTACGGTGATACCGAAGCAATGGTAGGTATGAACGGAATGCTTTACACGATTGAATCGGACGGAACCGTCTATGAAACTGACAAGAGCGGCAAATGGCGACAGCTCGGCGACAAGGGTGAATTTAAGCACACTAAACTCTTTGAAGGCATGGACGGCTATCTCTGGACGGTTGAGCAAGGCGCTCTCTACAAAACCAATCCGCGTTCTTCACATTGGGAAACAGTGGACAAAGACGGCTGGGAAAAAACAGTCGCTATGGTCGGTGCAAACGGTATGCTTTGGAGCATCGAAAAAGACGGTACGCTCTTCAAAACCAACACCAAAACCGGCGACGAGCAGCAAGTTGGTCCCAAAGGGTTGATGAGCGATGTAGATGATATGTTCGCTCTTGACGGATATTTGTATGCCATCGAAAGCGGCACACTCTATCGCATGAAGATGTAAGCTATCGTAAACTTGTCATAATTTCCTGCAAACTCCGCATAGATACTCAAATGCGGAGTTTTTTTCTTTCTTATTTTCAACCATTTCAGAACAGCAATGATGAACCGAATTGCATATTGCCTTTTGGCAGTGCTTCTCTGCGCCGGGGCACTCCATGCACAAAGCGCTACCACCCCGCTCACGACCATGATACTTGTTCGCCATGCGGAAAAAGCAACTACCCCTAAAACCGACGACCCGGAACTCTCGCCTCTCGGCGGGCAGCGAGCCGAAAAACTGGCACAGCTATTGAACCAAACACCACTTGTGGCGGCATATTCAACACCTTACAAACGAACAATGAATACTGCATTGCCCACAGCAAAAACGCATAACCTCTCTGTCCAAGAGTATGCCGCCAAACCAAGCGCTCCTTTTTTGGACACACTGCTCCAAAAACACGTGGGCGGAACCGTGCTGGTAGTAGGACATTCCAATACTATTCCGCAATTAGTCAATATGCTTGTGGGCAAGGAAGCCTACAAACAATTTGACGATGCGGATTACGATAATGTTTTTATTGTCACGCTGACCAAACGCGGCAGCGCAAGTGTTACACATTTGACGCTGAAAATGTGATGACCTTTCCCAAAACCCAGTACGATCCAATGAAGCAGTCAAGCGTGCTTGAGGGTTGTATTTTTCGATGCGGCATAGAGGGCGGTAAATAATTAATAGCTCAAAAATCATCCGCCCTCAATCTGGCGGTAGCATCTATCAAGGCTGCTATTTGTTCAATCGCGTGTTTCGCTTCTTGCAGACTCGTGACTACAACCCAATCGTGAAACATATTCGGATATTCAAAATAATTCAGCGCAATACCCAAATTCTCCAGCATACCTTTGAATTTTCGTGCGTCCGCAATCGCTAAATCATCCGTGCCAATAAAAAGGGAAATTTGTCCCAGCCCCGAACAATCACCATACATAGGGCTAACCCGATAATCGGCGGGGTTGAGCGCACCGATATAGGATTGCCCCGCCAAAATAAGCCCTTTCTTGCCTAGCATCTTGTCGCGCGGCTCCACCTCGGCAATGTCGGGATTGCTTACGGTGATGTCTAGCCATGGGCACAGCAAAATCACCTGCGCTAGCTGAGGTTTGTTGTCGTTTCTGAGCTGCTGGGCGTATCCGAGAGCCAGTCCGGCTCCGGCAGAATCTCCCATGAGAACGATATTGTGCGCTAAAGTTTTTGTCACAAGCTCTTGATACACCCTCTCAAGAAAGTCATAGACTTTATCGTACTGCGCTTCGGGCGCAAGCGGATAATCGGGAACGATGACAGCTGCATTTGTTTTGAGAAGCAATGCTTTGATGAACCGCCAGTGATATTGAGAAACGTTGTGAATGTACGCCCCGCCGTGAAGGTAGAGAATTACTGTTTCGGAGGCATTGTGCTTGGGCTTGAACGTCCATATTTTTCTACCGTCTTGCTCCGCAATCGTAATATCAGCCACACTTCTGAGCGAGCGCGGAACCGATGCCGCCTTGTTATCAATGCGGTTCGTTACCATACTTCGCTCAATGTTGTTTTTCATACCGAGGGCTGCCATGCCCAGCTTCATCACTTTTGATTGGAAGCTCTCCGGCTTGGTGTGAATGTAAGTGGTGGAACTGGGCATAAAGCTGTGTTCAAAATTGGGGTCGGCAATTAGTTTTGCAGCAACTTACTAATGAAAACTGGTAAATCGTTGAATTAAAGTTTCGCAATCCACTCAGCAACATAATCCGCAACTTCCTCCCAATTCTTTTCGCCGCATATAAAATGCCCCCGATTGGAAAATTCTTTATACTCCCTTTTGCTATTGGCATCTTTGTAGGCATTGTAATTTTTTCTATTTAAGGATGCCGGCACAATGTGGTCTTTCTCTCCGGCAACAAAAAGCAATGGCTTGTGAGGTTTTTTCAAATCAATCTTCGCAAAACTCTTGAGTGTTCCTCTGGGAATATTTCTGCTTTCCGGCACAACAAATTCATCAAATGCCTTATCAGAATCCTGCCTGCTCATGGTGTTGCAAAAGGTGTAGTGAAACCATTCTTTGGTCGGAACAAAAACAGAATTTCCTTTGAGAAAATTGATGACCGGAAAATTCGATTTCCAAAAACTCCATTCCGTTGTGATAATGCCTTGCGGAGCAGCACCGTCAATGCAAACCCCAGCAACTGCCTTGTCCAACGAAATCAATTTTTGAACAACTAAGCCCGCGAGCGAATGCCCGATGACGATTGGTTTTTCGGGCAGAGTCTCAATGAATTTGATAATGTTGTTGACAACATCCTCAAAGGTTACGTTCGCAAGATTGGGCGCAATGTTTTTTCGTAATGTTGCCGGGTCGCCTTCATGCGAGGGATTTGGCGGTGTGTGACACGTATATCCTTTTGCCTCAAAGTACGTTTTCCACCCGTCCCAGCTTTTGGGATTTACAAAAAGTCCGTGTACTAGTACGATTGTTTTGGATGTTGCCATGAGTGAGCCTGTTGTTAATTGTTGAGAAAATGTACGTTAGAAAAATGTACACTGCAAAAGTACAACTCACGCATGGCAAAAATTTTAACCGAAGTTAAAATCGCTATTTTCCTGAAATTCTTTTTCGGATGCGGCTTAAGGATGGACCCTGGATGCCCAAATAGGAGGAAATGTGATAGAGCGGCACATTGTTGAAAATAGTAGGATGATTCTGAATCAGATCCAGATAACGCTCTTCGGGGGTTCGGAAAACAAAACTTTCGACACGGTTAATGACGACCGTAAATCCTTCTTGCGCTAAGAGCCGTCCGAATGTTTCCCACTTGTGCGATTGCTTGTAAAGGTTAAGCAGGTCGGAGATGCCAATGCAAATGACGGTCGAATCGGTCAGGGCTTGCGTGTGATAGTCGCAAGGAATTTGGTTGATAAAACTTTTGAAGGTAACAACGAATTGGTTTTCGGAGTAGAGAAAAACATTTTTTTCTTCCCCGCTTTTTTCGTCCACGACAAATGAACGAAAAACACCCTCAATGATAAAACCTAAATGAGTACAAACATTTCTGTATTGGTTATAGTATTCCCCTTTCTTATATGTTTTATGATGCCACAATGGAATTGATATGGTAAAATCATCCGCCGTCAATCCTGCAAATTGATGCAGTACATCAGCAAGTGTCTCCATTTCTGTCATTGTCGTAACTCCCTTTGGTTTTGGGGGTTGCACTGTTTTTCGATAGCTCAACAAATAACTATTCTTGAATTTTCGCAATCTACAAAAAAGGCTGCTTTATTTTTATATTGATATGCCTCACACACTCTACGACTACTTCAAACAAACCCTGCTGCATCTACATCAATCGTGATGCGCACGGCGCTGGAGGGGTGCTTTTGGTTGTAGAGTTGGTGCGCATGAAGAAGTGCGTGCCGCATGATGCGTCCCGACGGGTCGTATTCGCGGTGGTTTTTGACCACGACGATACGTCTGTACTGCCCACGCAAACGTGGAATGGACGGCGGTGCAGGTCCCATGCGGGTAAATGCCTTGTTGTCGTGCGGAATGAAGTAGGCGAAGTGCTGCGCCTGCGCATTGACCAGTTGCTCGTCTTTACCGGAAAATTCAATCATCACAAAGCGCGAAAACGGCGGATAGACCGCATCACGACGGAATTGCAGTTCGTCGTTGTAGAAAAGTTCGTAGCTGCCGAGCATTGCTGCGACGATGGTTTGATGCTTCGGGTGCGCCGTTTGAATAATCACTTCGCCATGAAACTCGCTGCTGCGTCCCGCCCGCCCTGCCACTTGCGTCAGAAGCTGGAATGTGCGCTCGGAAGCGCGAAAATCCGGCAAATACATCTGCATATCGGCATTGATAACGCCCACGAGCGTTACTCGTGCAAAGTCCAAACCCTTCGCCACCATCTGCGTTCCGAGCAAAATATCAATTTCTCCATTCGCAAACCGCGAGAGCATCTGCACGTGCGAGCCTTTTTTCGTAGTGGTGTCCAAGTCCATACGCTGAATCACGATGTCGCGCTTCTTCCCGTCATTCGCTTCGGCAAGATATATTTCAAGCGACTTGGCGAGTTCTTCTTGCAAATCCTCCTCAATGCGCTGCGTGCCGGAGCCAATTTCTTTGATACTGACCGAACCGCAATTCGTACAAACTTTCTCCGCCTCGTGGCTGTGTCCGCAGTAGTGACAGCGGAGTTGCTGGCGAAATTTGTGATATGTGAGCGCCACCGAACAATTCGGACACATGGGAATATAGCCACAGTCCAAGCACTCAAAGCGCGAAGCAAAACCGCGCCTGTTCTGAAACAAAATCACGCCCTCGCGTTTTTGCACTCGCTCTACGATTGCCTTCAAAAGGTCTTCCGAAAAAACGCCGTTCATTTTGCTTTGCTTTCGGCGCAAGCGTACGTCCACGATGTGAATAGTCGGCATCTTTGCACCGTCGGCGCGACTGGTGATTTCAAGCAAATGATATTTGCCCGAGCGAGCATTGAACATGGTTTCCAGCGAGGGCGTTGCCGAACCGAGCACCACCACAGCGTTTTCAATCGTCCCGCGCACAATGGCGCAATCACGCCCGTTGTAGCGCGGCGCTGGGTCGTCCTGCTTGTAGGACGGCTCGTGTTCTTCATCCACGATGATAACACCTAAATTCTGCAAGGGCGCAAAAATCGCGGAGCGTGCACCGATGATGATGCGAATTTTCCCCTGCCGCGCCAGTCGCCATGCGTCGTAGCGTTCACCGACGGATTTGTGGCTGTGCAGCACACCAATTTCTTCGCCAAAGACAGCACGAAAGCGTTCAATAAGTTGCGGCGTGAGCGCAATCTCCGGCACTAGCACCAGTGCGGTCTTTCCGGCGGCAAGTGCTTCACGAATAGCACGAAGGTAAATCAAGGTTTTGCCGCTTCCGGTAACGCCGTGCAAAAGAAAAGGCTTGAATTTCTGCGCTTTTATCGCCTCTACAATTTTATCAACCGCGTGGTCTTGCTCCGGTGTCAATATAGCGGCAGCTTCCCCCTTCGAGACCAGCAAGGAAGCGACTTCTGCGCTCTGCGATTTTTCCAGACGCGGTGCTTCGATGTGAAATTCCACAACATACCCTTTTTCGACCAGCGCCTTCAGCACGGCATCAGACACCGCACCCGAAATGGCGCTAGCGCTATTTTTGAGCGCGTCTTTTGCCGTTAGTGGCGGAGCCGCAGGGTCGGAATAATGCAGATACATCGTACCCAGCACAGCCGCTTGCTTCGGAGAGGTTCGGTCGAGATCGTCCATAAGCGAGCGAAGGAAATCTTCATCGTGCAAAAGCGGCGCGAGACGCACGGCACGGACGGTTTTGGCGTGGACTTGGCGCGTCATAGTGCGATGCCGCTCCACAAAGCCTTCCTGCTCTAGTGCTTCCAGTTGTGCAATTATCGCTCCGCCGCCCACGACGTGCTCCAAGTAACCCACACTCACGTCGCCATCGTGCTTGAGCAGTTCGTGCAGCAGTGCGGCTCTGCGTGGTGCGCGGCGCTCCATCTGTGTAAGTTGCTCAGGCGTGGGATACTGCACAGCGCTCACGCGGACAACGCTCTCCGGCGACATCCCTTGAGGCAGCATTGTTCGGAGCGTTTCACCCAATGAAGCCATGTAGTATTCCGCAATCCACTTCGCAAAGGCGAGCATCGGCAGGCTGAAAACGGCTTCGCTGTCTAAAATTTCCAACACGTCTTTTGCATCTTTCACGGGCGGCACGTCGGCAACTTCCACTATCACGCCCGTCAGAATGCGCTTCCCAAAGGGGACAAGCGCACGACATCCCACTAAATGCGTCATAGTGGGACTGCCGGTGAACGAAATGATTTCATCGGGAATGATATAGGTAAACAGCCGTGGTGTTGGGAGTGGAAGCGCGATTTGAACGGATTGGGGCATGAGTCAAGCAGCATTAACGAGTGGAAATATCAATGCCTACTTTACTTTTTGCCATGAGACAAAGCAAAGCAGGCATTTGGATTTGTTTTCGTCGGCAGAATTTGCGTGAGATGCCTACAAATTTTCTTGGTCTTTCGCTACCAGTTCCCGTGCCATGCGCACAGCGCCGTAGAGCGGAACAGCCTTTGGTTCGATGACTTTCAAGCCGTCTTGCTTGGCAAGCCCTTTTTTGACCATTTTTGCTAAAATCGTATCGGCTTCCATGATACCGCCCACACACGCGACGGGTACTTTTTTGCCTTTAAAGTATTTGCCGTAGAGCGTCGTTACGTTTGCCATAAGATTTGCGGCGGCACGTTCGATAATTTCCACACATACTTCGTCGCCATTGGTGGCACACTCCATCACAAAGGGTGTAACGGTGGAATAATCGAATGCACGCTCGTTGTAAGCAGCGACAAACGTACGGGGAAGTTCGGGATTGATAGTCGGGAAGAATTTTATCATCATATCTGCAAAGGTCGTCCACTTGCCGCGTCCGTCGAAGGCGCGTGCCATAGCGGTTAAGCCTTCACGTCCAATCCATGCACCGCTTCCTTCGTCGGAAAGCTCAATGCCCCACCCACCGCAGCGTACAAACTCGCCTTTGGGTGTTTTAGCAATCGCAATCGTACCCGTACCGACGATAAGCACGATACCATGCTCGCCCTCGAAAGCAGCATCAAGCGCAATCGCGGCATCGCTCGTGACAACAAGTTTGTCAATGTCAATTTTCCGCTCGCGCTTGGCAAGCAAGGAAATAAGCTGCTGGGAGCGCAACTGCTCTTCTTTCAGCCACGTCCCCGCCAAGCCAATAAGCACAGCATCCAATTCGCGGTTTGGCAGTTTTGCCAGCGTAATGAGCTCGCTAATCAAATTCAGAATACGCTCTGCGGATTCAACCACACCAACCGTACCGACCCGCGCCGTGCTGGTCTCGGTCTGCGCCAGTTCTTTTGTGCCCTTGTAGAGAATGCCCCGCGTCCGTGAGCCGCCCCCGTCAATACCGATAATAATTGGTTCATAGACTTTGCCCATACTTCGCCACCCGCTCAATGTTAAAGATAGAAGAGAATGTTAGTTATTATTCGTTATGTCATCAAGAACCCTGCGGCGGACTCCAGTTGGCGCGTTTCCAGCGTACAAGTTGAATGTCCACTTTGCCGATAATGACTTTCATTTTTGCACGAATGGGAATACGTGCATCGTCATCGCTGAACCAACCTTCAAAGTCTTTTTCCAGTCCGTAGATGCCTTTCCATTTGGCTTCGCCTTTGAAATACAGCGTTCTGACAGGGTATTTGACGTTGTTCAGGGTAAGATTTTCGCGTTGAATATCTCGGAAATTGATGAGCGTCCGCGAGGTGTCGCTATTGATTGCTGTCGGCACATTCACGTAACGACCGCTTTTGACGAACTCACGCGCAAAGAAAAACAACGACAAACCGTCGTTCCAGCGCTTTGGCGAAAGAATATCAAATTCTTTTTGCTTGGTCGTTTTAATACCTTCCTCAATGTGGATTTTGCCTTGTTGCGGCAGGAAATCGTAGCGTGTGTATTCCCAGCCTGCTTTGGCTTTGCTGCTGGAAAGAAACTGATGCGAATACTGTGCCGAAGCATCCATCCATGACTCAAAGACCGAATGAAATTCTACAAATGGAATACCGGGTGCGGTGTCAATATCAGCTTTTGCTTTGACGATATTGTTTCCGCGCAGTGTGTCGGCACGTTCAACGGTCATTTTGATTGTTCCCAGCAAAATGCCCAAATACGAAACTTCATATTCTAAGACCTCGCCTGTCTGGAACATCTGCGCTGCCGAGCGCACGGGCAGAACGGCGAGTGCAAAAGCACAGACGCAGAAAAGAATTGGTTTGAAAAAACGGCTGTATGCGTTCATGAAGGAAGAAAATTTGTGAAATAAATATCGTTCAAACTTACGGAAAACTTTCTAAATTTGATGCTGTCTGCTCAGGAAAAGTTTATGTCGAAAAATTGTTACACGCAACATCGAAAAGGAAATGATATGAATTTGACACCTCTCGCCACCTCTCAACGCTCCTTCGGCACAAGCCGTATAAACGTTTCTGCACTTGGCTTCGGAGCGGGGCATATAGGAGGAACACAGATGACGGAACAAGAAGCCGGAACACTGCTTAATCGCGCGGTGGATCTGGGCGTGACGTTTATAGACACCGCTCGTGGTTATGGAATGTCGGAGGAGCGTATCGGGCGGCATCTTTCGTATCGCCGCAAGGACTATGTTCTTGCCTCGAAATGCGGATACAGTATTCCGGGCTATGCAGACTGGTCGCCGGAGGGCATACGTGCAGGCATAGACATGGCGCTGCGCCTAATGCGAACGGACTATCTCGACATCATGCTCTTGCACTCCTGCCCTCGTGCCACATTGGACACACCCGGACTTATAGACGCACTTGATGAAGCGCTCAGAGCAGGAAAAGTCCTCGCTATCGGCTATTCGGGTGAGAACGAAGATTTAGACTACGCTCTCTCGCTCAAGCGTTTTTCTGCTATCGAAACGTCCGTCAATATATTCGACCAGCGCGGCATAGCGAATGTATTGCCCACCACCCAAAAAGAGGGCACAGGAGTCATTGCTAAGCGCCCCCTGGGCAATGCTCCGTGGCGTTATGCTGAGCGCCCTGTGGGGAATTACTGCGAACCGTATTGGGAACGTATGATAGCGATGAAAGCGCACACAATCGTGGAAGAAAGCGGTTTGGCGTGGGATGAGTTGGCATTACGATTCACAGTCTTCACCGAGGGCGTAGCAACGGCGATTGTCGGCACAAGCAGCACGACCAACCTTCAGCATAATGTGGAAATTGTCAACAAAGGCGCACTTCCCAATGACCTTGTGAAGCGCCTTCGGACAACATTCGAGAAGCACGATACAAACTGGATTGGGCAAATCTGACACGTCGGCGAAGTTTTGAATTTACCCCCGCTCTTGAAGAAAAATCACGACGATTGCCAAAATAATTGCCAAAATAAGGACGCTGCGTCTGAGTAGGAGTATAAACGGGCTGTACGACGGAACCAGCCCTTTGCGAAGCGCCCGACTGCCGTTGACAATAATTCCCGCGCCAGCAAACAAAAATGCTGCCGCGCCAACACTGTCCGCGCGCCGTACAAAAAGAGCGCCCAGCACCAGAAACAAGATACCAAGCAAGATGTAAAGCCGATTTTCGTTCATACCAAATTCAGGATGAAGTGTGAACTCACCCGGTGAAAGCTCACCGTTTGCTAAGTTTACACAAAAATTGTTGTTCATTCAAGAAATTGTTCATTCAAGAAAAATACGGCGGGAATAATGTGGCATCGCCCCTTCGCAAACTATCCTCCATGCAGACGTTCCGTTGGCAGGGTTCTATCGTACAGGCTGCTGCGGGGCATATTACTTTGCGTGGTTGGTCTTGGAGTCATATCGCACGAACTCCAAGCACAACGCTTTACCTTTCGGCGTATCGGCACCGAGCAGGGTTTATCGCAATGCACGGTGCTGGCAATGCTACAAGACCATCACGGCTTTATGTGGCTCTGCACCCAAGACGGTCTCAACAGGTACGACGGCTACACCTTCAAGGCATACAAGCACAATGCGGAGGATTCTGCGTCGCTCTCCAGTAGTATGGCAATTTCAATCTTTGAAGACCGCTCCCAAACTATCTGGGTGGGCACATACAATGGACTCAATCGCCTGAATCGTGCGACCGGAAAATTTTCCCGTTTTTACCCTGATAGTCTGCGCATCCCTCAGAAATGCAGCGTTTGGGGCATTTCAGAGATTCCCGATGGACGATTAGTCGTTGCAACAAGCAATGGCTTATTTCAATTTGATGCCACTCAGGAATGTTTGCGGGAATTTGTCAGCGCGGACAACAGTGCAGAAGTATTTCGGGGGAAAGTGTGCCATCGGATTGTGGATAATACAGGACGCTATGTCTTTCGCGTTGAACGACGACTCTATGAATACCGCCCCAAAACAAACTCCTTTGCACCTCTTGCCTATACGCCTCACAGCATTGACCCGCGCCGTGCAATGCTAATGCCTATTTTTGTGGATAAGCAAGGCGGCTACTGGTCTATCAGCGAGGCAAGAGCAAATCCGTCGCTCTTAGGGCTGTATCGTTTTATTCCCGCCGCCGCACCAAATACTCCATCCAGCACGATGTCTGCGGGGAAAACCAAAGCCGGGCGAGATGAATGGAGGCGCTTCCAGCCGGGCGAGATGAACATTCAAAGCATGATGGATATGGTTGGAAGAATTTTTCAAGACAGTCAAAACCGTATTTGGGTGCAGACCTTGAGCGGGCTGAACTTATTCGACCCTGTGCATAACACCTTCCGACTTTATCAGCATAACCCCGCCGACCCGCTCTCGCTGGGCGCAAACCGTATTGTTTCGATGTATGAAGACCGCTCCGGCTTGCTCTGGGTGGCATCGAATGGAAGCGGTGTCAATATCCTACTCCCACAAAAATTTCTTCTCTATCGCCTCTCCGACGCACCGTCATTGCAGCGACGCGGACGCTTCCACTTTCTGAAGGGTATCACCGAAGACCGCGATGGTGCGTTGTGGGTGGCGGAATATGACCACGGATTACGGAAGTTTGACCGCTCAACAGGTACATTCACCGAGTATAAAGACGCAAATTCTGTCGTGAAGGGCGGTATTGCCTCGCTTCTCTGCTTGCACGCCGACAAAGACGGGCTTATCTGGTTTGGTGGCTCTTTTAATCATTTGGGCTGCTTTAATCCTGCCACAAAGACCTTTCGCTACTTCGGGAGCAAAGGCACGATGCCGCCGACGGACGACGCAATATGGATAAACTATATGCGTTTTCTGACCGAAGACCAGCACGGTTTTTTGTGGCTCGCAACCGACCGAAACGGGCTACAAGTCTTCAGTAAACGCCAAGAGCGCTATGTAGCACATTTTCTGGGCAATCACGATGTGAGTAGCGTCTTTGTCAGCCGTTCCTCGTCTTCATTATCAAGTACGGTCTATGCCGGAACGGACGGTGCGGGAATTTATATGTTCTCCCCTTTGCCAAACTCTTTCGACACTTCGGGCTTGCCGCGCTTTACTATCAAGCATTTTCGGCATAATCCCAAGGACTCAACAACGCTGAGTGCTCACAATACAATTAAGTATTTTTATGAAGACAGCAAAGGCTACATCTGGATTGGTATGGACGGCGGCGGGCTGAACCGCTTCGATCCTCGCACTGAGACATTTATGCGGTTCAGCGAGCGAAATGGTTTGCCGAATAATGTTGTTTACGGTATTCTGCCGGACAGTCGCAATAATCTTTGGTTGAGTACAAATAAAGGCTTGTCCAAGTTCGACCCCGAAAACCACACCTTTCGGAATTATGATGTTTCCGATGGCTTGCAAGCAAATGAATTTAACAGCAATTCCTTTGCACGACTGCGGACGGGCGAGCTGCTCTTTGGCGGCATTGGCGGCATAAACATTTTTCACCCTGACTCGGTTCGTGACAACACCAATCCACCGCCGGTGATGTTGACAGAAATTCTCATCAACGACAAACCAAAACAATTTGACAAACCCGTAGAAGACTTGCGCGAACTGACACTGCGCTACGATGAGAATACACTTTCCTTCACCTTTGCGGGTCTTGACTACACGAACTCTGCGAAGAATCGCTATATGTACAAACTGGAAGGCGTAACCAATATCATAGACAAAGACTGGGTGCAAAGCGGCACCGGACGCACAGTTCGCTATGCTGCTCTACCACAGGGCGAATACATTTTTCGCGTGAAAGCCTGCAATAATGATGGTGCCTGGAACGAACAAGGCACAGCACTAAGGATTAACCTTGTTCCGCCTTTCTGGCGTGAGGCGTGGTTCTACGCGCTTTGCCTCGTTGCGGGCGCGGGCGGCGGCGTGGTGTTGGTGCGGGCAGTCGTACGGCGGCGCTTTATGCAGCGTATTGAGCGTTTGGAACACGAACGAGCGCTGGAACGCGCACGACTGGGGCGTGAACTAGCCATTGAGCGCGAGCGCGGGCGAATTGCTCAAGATATTCACGATGAAGTCGGACCGGGTATCACCAAAATACTCTTGCTCTCCGGTTATGCCGATACCGTAGTTCAAAATGGCGGAGAACATGAACTTGCACGCAATGGCAGTCTGTTGGTTGCGCCGCCGCGCAACCCGCTTTCGCAAGCGGCGCAGGAAGTGATTGACAGTATGAATGATATTATCTGGATGACCAACCCAAAAAACGATACGCTGGACAATCTCATGGCGTACATACGAGAGTATGCCACAGAATATCTCAAACAGGCATCTATTACTTGTCGTTTCGATATACCCGATACCGTCCCATCTGTACATCTTTACGGAACACTCCGGCGCAATATCTTTCTGACGGTCAAGGAAGCGCTTAATAACACCGTCAAACACGCCCGCGCAAGCGAAACGATTATTTCGCTCAACTTCGCTGACAACGATGCAATCGCTCAAGTAGACTCCCGGAACCGTCATGCTGCTGAGTACCGCTTCCAGCTTCGCATCAGCGACGATGGGAAAGGGGTGGACAATTCCACTCCATCGCGCTTTGGTAATGGTCTGGACAATATGCGCCGCCGCATGGAAGAGTGTAATTGCGGGTTTAGCGTAGAAGCAGGAGACGGGTGCGGCACGGCTATCACGCTCGACATATTGATTTTTCCCACCCCTTATTTGGATTTGGAACAAGCATGACCACGATTGCCATTGTGGAAGATACTCACGAATATCGTAATTTTTTACAAGCGCTCGTCGGCAGCGCCGATGGCTTGGAATGCGTGGGCGCATTTGCCAATGCCGAAGATGCGCTGGCGAACATACCGGCGCTCAAACCCAACATTGTGCTTATGGATATTGGGCTGCCGGGTATGTCCGGTGCGGAATGTACGGTGAAGCTGAAAGCGCTCCAACCGGAGCTTTTGATTTTAATGCTGACCATCTTTCAAGATTCTGACCGCATCTTTCAAGCACTCCAAGCAGGCGCAACGGGTTACCTACTCAAAAAAACGCCACCTGCCGAAATCGTGGCAGATATTCGTGACCTCAGCGAAGGCGGTGCGCCGATGTCTTCGCAGATAGCACGAAAGGTTGTGGAGGCATTCCAGCCCGACCCGCTCGTGCAAAAGTTGACCGGACGCGAAAAAGAAATCTTAATCTTTCTTTCTAAAGGTTTTTCGTACAAAGAAATTGCAGAACGGAACAGCATTAGCGTCAAAACGGTGAACAAACACATCTATAACATTTACCAAAAATTGCACGTGAACTCCAACATCGAAGCCGTCGCCAAGTTTTTCGGCAATCGGTAAAGGTGCTTCCTTTTGTCATCGGTTACAGCGCAGATTGAACGCGGACAGCGCGGATTTGGTGGATTTGCACAGATTTTTGAAGAGAACGATAACGCCGGATGCTTTACCTACACGCTCTCCCATCAGAAACAAATCCCTCGTTATCCGCTCAATCCGCGTCATCCGCGTTCCTTAACGAAAGACCTGAATACATACCTTTTTGGCGAAAAATACTGAATATTCAGTATTTACTTTGGGGATAAGAAAGGCTAATTTGACATTGCGTTTGGTGCTGTAAGTGCCAGTTTTCACTGTGCCGTATCTATTTCCGAAATTTCCTTGCATCTGTGTAAATTTCGCACTAAATTCAGCAACTAAAATGTCTGTATATGACAGACCTCTCTCTTTGGCTCACCTCTACAAGGCTCTTCTCAACTCACTTTTCATCAATTTTTCCAAGGGTATCGCAGATGAAACGATTGTTTCTCGGTTTAATATCGGTGGTGTTTGCGCTCTCAAGCGTTACGGCGTTTGCGCAGAAGACCATTACAGGTCGCATCACTTCGGCTGACGACGGCGCACCGCTTCGCGGGGTACGTATCATCGCCAAAGGCACAAAAACAGGGGCGTTCACGGACGGCAAGGGCGAATACAAAATCGTCGTTCCTGATGGCGCAACAGCGCTTGTATTCAGTTCGGTTGGTTATATATCGCAAGAAATAGCACTTGCAGGACGTGATGCAATTGATGTAAAAATGAAAGTTGACACCAAACTGCTCGACGAAGTTGTCGTAACATCCTTCGGTATTGAGCGCGAAAAGAAAGCACTTGGGTATGGCGTTCAACAAGTCTCCGCAAAAGAGATTCAGAGTGCCAATACACCCAATGTGGTGTCTGCATTGCAAGGACGTGTGGCAGGTGTTACTATCACAGGCGGCGGCGGTTCGCCGGGCGCGGGTGCAAACATTATCATTCGCGGTGTAACATCGCTCTCTCCCGGTGCGGACAACCAGCCGCTTTTCATTATTGACGGTATTCCGATGAGCAATGCCACACAAGCAGGCAACCCACTTCCAAGTGCAGGCACCAATGTTATTGCCGGTGGCGCAGGTGAGCAATTCGGTTTTACGAACCGCGCTGGGGACGTAAACCCCGACGATATTGAGTCTATCAACGTTTTGAAAGGTCCTGCCGCAACAGCACTCTACGGCTTGCGCGCAGCAAACGGTGCAATCGTGATTACGACCAAACGTGGAAAATCAGGTCAAATCGCTATCAACTTTAGCACATCGGGCGGTTTTGACAATATTGCCAAAACCCCGCGCTACCAGACGAAATACGGACAAGGTTCTACCGGAATCACCCGCGAACCGTATTCAGGAAGCGCCTTCCAGTCGAACGGTCCGGCACGAACACTTATCAATGAACCCATTTACGACCCGAATTCAATGTTTGAAACGGGTAATCGCCTCACAACCAACCTGAGTGTATCGGGGGGAAACAATACCGCGACTTTCTACACCTCGCTTTCACGATTTGACCAAAAAGGTATTGTTCCATTCTCAGACTTCGCCCGTTCGACGGCAACGCTCAAAGGCAAAGTGAACGTCTCCGACGTGTTCTCTGTGAATGCGTCCATCAACTTCACCAATTCCGGCGGCTCGAAGCCCAGAGGCGGCGATAAATCTATCTTCAGCTCTCTCTCCTATTGGTCACCCTCCTTTGATATTCGTGATTACGAATTCCCGAATGGTTCACCGAAGAACTACAGTGCCGGCATTATTGACCAACCGCTTTGGTTTGCAAAGAACTCTCGCTACAACGACAATGTGAATCGCCTCATCGGCGATGTGGGCTTCAACTACGAACCGACATCATGGCTCTCGGTACGCTATCAAATTACGATGGACACATACAGCGACGCACGAACAGGCTATGTGCCGGGCAACTTGGATGTTGGTACGCAAGTAGGCGGCTTTATCACCGAAGAGCGTATCAATTCGCGCGAGATTAACTCAAACCTGCTTGTAACCGCACGGGCAGAATTTGCGGAAGACCTCAAAGGGCAGATTGTGCTTGGTAACGCTATCACTGACCTGTACAACGATTATCTCAGTTCACGCGGCGAACGCTTTGCTATTCCCGGATTTTACGACCTTTCCAATACCGCAAATTTCTTTGCCGGTCGGGACCAGACACGCCGTCGTATCGTTGGTTTTTTTGCTAATGCAGAACTCAGTTGGCGCGACTTGCTCTTCTTGAATCTGAGTGGTCGAAATGACATTTCTTCGACACTGCCTGCTGCAAGCCGTTCCTTTTTCTATCCTTCGGCAAGCCTGAGTTTTGTATTCTCGGAACTACTTAAAGATGCGATTTCTCCTGATATTCTCAATTTAGCAAAACTGCGTGTCTCGTGGGCACAAGTGGGCAAAGACGTAACGCCGTACAGCGTTGGTGAATACTACCAGTCTGCTCCCGGCTTTCCGTTTGGCTCAGTCTCCGGTTTCCGTGTTGACCCAAATGCAGGCTCGCTTAATCTTCGACCTGAGCGCACAACAGGTATTGACATTGGCGGCGATTTCCGCTTTTTCAATGATCGCCTCTCGCTTGACCTCACCTACGCCACACAAACCAGCGAAGATCAGGTATTCCAAATTCCCGTCAGTAATGCCACAGGATACGCACGCTTCACGCAAAACGGCGGACGCATTGAGAGTAACACTATTGAGGCTCTCGTGAGAGGAATAATTATTGAAACCCCTGAATTCACATGGAACGCAACGGTAAACTTCTCACGGACACGCAGCACGGTGGTAACAATGCCTGATGGTATTGATGAAATCAGCTTCGGCGGCGACCCGGCGGGAACAGTGGCAAACCGTGTGGTGAAGGGCGGAGCAGTAGGTGATTTATGGGGCTATGACCTCACTCGCAACAGCGCGGGCAAACTTGTTATCAATCAAACAACAGGCTTGCCATTCCTCAAAGACTCTCTTGTACTGGTGGGTAATGCTTTCCCTGACGCACAACTTGGCTTCACCAATACCTTTACATGGAATGGCTTATCGCTCTCCTTCTTCCTTGAATGGCGTATCGGCGGTGTAGCAGTGGACATGGCAGAGCGTAACGGCTATCGCAACGGCGTTACGGGCTTTACCGATGTACGTTATGTGCAGGTAATGTTCGACGGCGTTGCACCGGATGGCTCACCAAATACTGTTCCAGGCTATCTTGACCCAACGACCTTCTGGCGTGCAGGTGTCAATAGCAGTAAATACTTCAATATTCAGGATGCGTCGTGGATTCGTCTGCGCAATGTTTCACTTTCCTACGCGCTTCCCAAATCACTCTTGGAAGGTTCCGTGCTCAAAAGCGTTGGTATTACTCTTGCCGGAAACAATCTATGGCTGAACACGCCGTTTCGCGGATACGACCCGGACGCACTTGCTTACGGCTCGGGCACAAACATCTACGGACTTGTGGGGCGAAATACACCCGCATTGCGCTCATTCACATTCGGCTTCAATCTTGGCTTCTAAGCCGCTTGAGCGGATGATTCCTAATTTTGTATTCTAACAATTCATTCTCAATCCACTATGAAACGATTTTTGAACAAAACGCTGCTGACCGCTACGATATATGCGTCGGTAGCGTTCACGAGTTGCGAAAGCTACGTGGGTGGCGATGTCAACAAGAACCCGGCACGGGTCTCGGAAGACCAAGTAACCCTTTCAACACTGCTGCCGACGGCTGTTTACAATGCTGCACAAGCACATTATTCTGTGGCATACTTTACCTCGCGCTGGTCTCAACAAATGGCAGATGTTCTTGCCGGAGCATATGATTCACAAGATCCGGTTGCGTTGACCGGAGCATGGGAAACAATATATCTGAGCGGTTTGCAAGTCTCAACACGGATGGTTAATCTTGCCAAAACACGCAATTCTCCTGCATACGTGGGTATTGGCAAGGTTATGCAGGTAGTCAATCTCGGATTATTAACCGACTCATTTGAATCAGTGCCGTGGAAACAAGCACTGACGGGCAGCGCAAACCTAACACCGGACTATGACTCCCAAGAAACGATTTATAGCGAAATGAATCGTTTGCTGGACGAGGCAATGGTGGAATTACAAAAACCGGCGACTGCCTCTTTGTTTGCCCCGACTGCCACCGACGATATTATGTATGGCGGCAATCTTACGCGCTGGCTACGCTTGGCAACAGCGCTCAAAGCCCGGTATGCTATGCACCTTTCTGCAAAGAATCCTATGACAGCTGCGAATAATGCACGGCAAGCGCTCATGGGAACGGCGATGGCAAGTAACGATGATGATTTCTTGCTAAACTATAACACCCGTAACCTCAACCCCTGGCACAGCGGAGTCGCACTTGCGAATAATACGGGCAACTTAACAGTAGTGTGGTCGGACTATACCGTTAAACTAATGGCAGACGACCCACGCTTACCGCTTATTGCACGTCCTCTGCGCGTTGTGGATCCCGTCGCGGGTTCGACTCTCGTAGGCTTGGTAAGCGGCACAGGTGCAGCACCACCAATGCAAACAAGCAACGCACAGCTCAACGAATACACCTATTTTGCAAGAGCCGTCTCACCAGTTATGATGATGACCTACGCAGAGCAGAAATTTATTGAGGCAGAAGCCGGATTTATCTCAGGTGGTGGTACAACAACATCGGTCGGTACATCTGAGGCGGTTCGTACCGCAATGGTGCAAGGAACACGTTCAAATATGAGCCGTATGGGTGTGGCAGATACCGCCATAACACGTTACACAAATCGTATTCCGGCAGCTTCAGCACTACGCTTACAAGATATTATGACTGAAAAATATAGATCACAACTGCTCAATCCTGAAACATGGGTGGACTTGCGCCGCTACGCACATGACCCTAATGTCTTCCGCAACCTCGTCTACCCGCAAAACGGCAATTCTGATGCAGCCGGGAAATGGGTGCAGCGCTCGGATTATCCGACCAGCGAACGCACTCGCAACGCAAACCAAGTACAGAAATACGTGAAGTTCTTTACCGCTCCGATGTGGCGGGATACAAAGTAACGCATAGCGGAAACATTCTTGTAAGTCACTAATTTCTCTCTGATTTTTCTTAATTCATTATGAAACGATATTCCAAGCCGCTTCTGCTCTTAGCCGTTGCTTCTCTTTGCGCACTAATGATGCTCACAGCGTGCTACAAAGAAAGCAATGTGCTTTCGGACTTGCCGGTGACGGTGAAAGGCAACGTCGCATTGATAGATGCCTTTACCATTTCAGCAACCGGCGGCACGCCCAGCACAGTCATTAACGCAAGCGTGACAACACGCACTTTTGAAGGCTCTATCAAGGAAATCAAATTATACTCTGCGGTTGGTTCAGCCGCACGAACGCTCACCTCCAGCACACCGCTTTCTATTGCGGCTTCCTCCATTGCGACAGTGCAGGTTATCCCTTACACCATTCCTGCAACGGCAGCTCGTGGCGCAGTAATAACCCTCAGTGTGGGTGTGGTAACGGATAACAATTTGGAGAATATTTCCACCACAACACGGGCAGTGACGGTGCGATAAACCTTGCAAGCACTGGACAAAAAAGAGCCGCTTGAAATCTTAATTTCAAGCGGCTCTTTTTTTGGCATTGGCTTTACACCGCCATAACTTCTTTTTCTTTTGCTTCGGTCATCTCGTCCACATTTTTGATGAAGCGGTCGGTCGTTTTTTGGATTTCTCCTTCGCCACGCTTGCGCTCATCTTCAGAAAGATGTTCCTCTTTTTCGATTTTCTTGAGCATTTCGTTGTGGTCGCGGCGGATATTGCGAATGGCAATTCGTGCATCTTCGGCAAATTTTTTGCACGTCTTCACGATTTCCTTGCGACGCTCTTCGGTAAGCATTGGTATTGGTACGCGCACAACATTACCATCATTGGATGGATTCAAGCCCAAATCTGCTTCGCGAATGGCACGCTCAATCGGGGTCAACATTGCTTTTTCAAACGGCTGCACGACGATAGTGCGTGGGTCGGGCACAGCCATTGATGCGACTTGACTAAGCGGCATCGGTGAGCCATAGTAGTCCACACGCACGGGATCGAGAATGGCAGCACTGGCGCGTCCGGTGCGAACTTTGGAGAAGTCTTGTTGCAGGTGGTCGAGCGTTTTTTTCATCGCTGTCTGCGATTTATTCACAATATCTTGTACTGGCATAGTGGTTTGGAAGTTAAGGTTTGAACGTTGAGGTTTGAATTCTTCGGCAAATGCCGCTTGGGGTCACACACATTGTCCCTGAAGCATTGCAGCAAACATTTCTCTCAAGCGTACGCTATTTAAGCGAATGGTATTTCTAGTTTGTAATTTTCGTGCCAATCTTTTCGCCCATCACGAGGCGTTTCAAATTACCCGCTGTCGCCATATCGTACACGATAATCGGAACATTGTTTTCCTGCGCAAGCGTGAAGGCGGTCATATCCATCACACGCAAGTTATTTTCCAGTGCATAACGGAAGGTTACCGTATCGAAGCGCTTGGCATCGGGGTTTTTCTCAGGGTCGGAATCATACACGCCGTCCACGCGCGTCCCTTTGATAATCACATCCGCATTGATTTCTGTCGCGCGGAGCGAAGCGCTCGTATCGGTCGTGAAATAAGGATTACCCGTACCGGCACCAAAAATAATAACCCGCCCCTTCTCCAAATGCCGCACCGCACGACGACGAATGAACGGTTCGGCAATCTGCGACATAGTGATGGCGGTTTGGAGACGCGTAGGTACACCGCGTAATTCAAGGGCGTTCTGAAGCGCGATGGAATTGATAACCGTCGCCAACATTCCCATATAATCACCCGAAACGCGGTCTATTCCGTGATGCTCGGCATTGATACCACGATAAATGTTGCCCCCACCTATGACCAACGCTACTTCTACCCCTAAATCGTGAATAATTTTCACTTCCTCCGCCACATAGCTTAAAATACCGGAATCAATACCATACTGCTGCGAACCCAGAAGCGATTCACCGCTCAGTTTCAGCAAAATGCGTTTGTAATGTGGTTTCATCGGATGGTAGAAGTTTAGGGGTGAAAGGAAACAGATGACGAGGAGCAAATTACACAGAAAAATGGCTCAAAACCTAATGTTTTGAGCCATTCTTTTTGTCTTAGTTATTGGCAGCGTTTTCAGGAGCGTTATTGCCAAGTTCGCCCAAGAAATAGCGCCGGAAGCGTACCGCGTCGGTGCCGTTACCAATTTCTTTCAGAACATCGGCAACTGTTTTGCCGGAGTCCTTGACGAATGTCTGCTCAACCAAGCAGAATTCTTGGTAGAATTTCTCGACGCGCCCTTCGGCTACTTTTTGTGCGATTTCGGGCTTCTTGCCTTGCTGAATCGCCTGCTCGGTATAGATTTCTTTTTCTTTGGCAAGCGTTGTATTATCTACTTCCTCGCGGCGTGTGAAGCGCGGGCTCATCGCGGCAATTTGCATTGCAATATCGCGCATTTGAGCACGAGCGCTATCACTCGCAGGAGCAACAGTCAGCTCAAGCAAAACACCCAGTTTATTGCCCGTGTGAATGTAATCCATAAGAAAACCATTCGCTGTTGTGGCTTCGAGGCGCTCGTAACGCTTCAGAATGATGCGCTCGCTGAATTTTGCAAGCATTTCATTCATAAGGTCGCCGAGTTTTTTGCCGCCGATGTCTGCCGAGAGCAAGGCTTCTTCGTTTGCAGGATTTTTTGTCAAAATTGTGTCAGCAACCGTACCGACGAAGTTTACGAATTCTTCATTGCGAGCAACGAAGTCGGTTTCGCAATTAATTTCCACGATAGCGCCAATTTTGCCGTCTGGGGACGTTTTGGTAACGATAAGACCTTCATTAGTCGTGCGGTCAGAGCGTTTTGCCGCCGAAGCAGCACCGCGTTTGCGGAGATATTCGATTGCGCCTTCCATATCGCCTTGCGATTCGTCGAGCGCTTTCTTACAGTCTGCCATACCTGCACCGGTTGTTTCGCGCAGGTTCTTGACCATATCAAGAGTTACAGCCATGATGTATTTCGTTGAAAAAGTGATAAGTGAACAGTAAATTTCTAGTTTATTCTTCGGGTGCTTTCACCGAAGAGCGCAGGTGCGAATTTTGCACTTGCTTATTATTCAGCACTTGCTTCAGCCACGGCTGGCTCGCTGACGGTGTCAGCACTGGCATCGGATGTATTTACTTCTGTGCGTGGACCACGTTTGCGAGGACGACGGCGAGATTTGCTGTCATCGTCATCAGCGAAAGCATCTTTGTCTTCAGCGCCTGTGTCAATATTATTGATTTTTGCGTACTCTTTACCTTCGATGATCGCGTCTGCCATAATTTTCGTAATCAGCTCGACGGTGCGTACTGAGTCGTCATTGGCAGGAATTGGATAATCCACGGTATTGGGGTCGCAATTTGTATCAACGATAGCAAAAATTGGAATACCGAGTTTGTGTGCTTCGTCAATAGCGATGTGCTCTTTTTTGATGTCCACAATAAACATTGCACCCGGAAGGCGTGACATATCGCGGATACCACCCAAAATGCGGTCAAGTTTCTCTTTTTCGCGCGAGAGTACAAGACGCTCTTTTTTCTTCAATTTCTCAAATGTACCATCGGATTCCATTTTCTCAATGGCTTCCATACGGCGGATGGATTTGCGGATGGTCGTAAAATTGGTCAACATACCACCCAACCAACGGTCAGCAGCAAAGTATGCACCGCAGCGACGTGCTTCGCGTGCAATCACTTCTTTTGCTTGTTTTTTGGTGCCGACGAACATAAAGCGTCCGCCTCGGCTGGCAACTTCTTGCGCTGCGTCGTGCGCCACGTCCACCAGAAGTTGGGTTTTGCGAAGGTCAATGACGTGAATACCATTGCGCTCGGCAAAAATAAAGTTCCGCATCTGCGGGTTCCAACGGCGCGTAAGGTGTCCGAAGTGCGCGCCGGCTTCGAGCAACTGCTCGATACTTGCTTTAGCCATGAAAAAGCTCCAAGATAGTTTGAGCATAACGTTCGGAAGCATCAAAGCTCGAATCGTTCTGCCCAAGAGGTTGTGTTAAAACTTCTGTGTCGTTCATCTTATCTGCCGTAAGCACAAATTTTGTTCAATATGCGCCACACACGGGATAATCCCGACACATGAATAATGAGTAAAGAGTAAATATGCAACGTCGTCGTTGACAAGAAGTGCTTGCCGACGACGACGGGCGTTGCAATATTGCGTGATTGGGGAGGCAAATCTCTCCTGCGTGATTTAACGCTTGGAGAACTGGAAGCGCTTGCGGGCTTTTTTGCGACCGTATTTTTTACGCTCGACCATACGCGGATCGCGTGTAAGAAGTTCGGCAATACGAAGCGTAGAGCGAAGTTCTTCGTTGTACGTTACGAGTGCGCGAGCGATACCAAGACGCATTGCGCCTGCTTGACCGCTTTTACCGCCGCCGAGTGCATCAATCTGCACATCGAATGTACCGATTGTGCCGGTGACTGAAAGTGGCTTCAAAACGTCCATGCGTTGGAACTCGGAAGCAAGATAGGTTTCGAGGGTCTCTTTGCCGTTAATGACCACTTTGCCGTTACCGGGCTTGAGACGCACCTTAGCAATAGCGTTTTTACGCTTGCCGGTTGCTGAATAAACTACTGTTGCTGACATTGATTCGTTGAGAAAAAAGAAGTGGAAAATCCGTTACGATTTGAAGTTGTACGGCAGAGGATATGCCACGGGCTGCTGTGCCGCGTGCTCATGCTCTGCGCCGTTGACGACGCGCAATTTCTTCACGAGTTTGTCGCCGAGCGACGTTTTCGGAAGCATACCGCGCACGGCGTGTTCGATAGCAAACGCCGGATTGTTCTTCTTCACGTCTTTGTAACTTGTGAAGCGAGCGCCACCCGGGTATAGCGTATTGCGATAGTATTCTTTTTTCTCGGCACGTTTTTGTGCCATGGTCGCTTGATCTGCATTGATAACAATTACATAATCGCCACAATCGGTGTGCGGTGTGTAATATGCTTTATGCTTACCGCGAAGGAGCGTCGCTACTTGCGCTGCGAGGCGACCAATATTTTGTCCGGCAGCATCTACCACGAGCCATTTATGCTCGATGATTGCGTCGGTTGCGGATTTCGTAGATTTCGTGTACGGTGTCACGGTTGTGCCTACATTAAACTGTTAAACGATATTGAGTTGTTTTCGTCTATTGCTAAAAGACTTCTGTGCAGTTTTTGTAATGTGATACCCGTCACACGACAAAAATTGTGCATAGCCTACAAAAATATCTCTTGAATGCAAAATTTCCAAATCGTATTTTAGGAACTGGTAAAATTTTCTGATACTCATACGTCTATTCTTGCCACAGGGACACAGTATAGCGCGGATTCTAACGGATAAAGAAATTTCAGAAAAATTACCTCGACCCCAAGTTCAAAAAGACAATTTGTTGCTCTTTCTAGTTTACAAAGCCTTTTTCATCTGCGCCATTTCATTCCAGCATCATCCAAAACATTTCATGGTTCCAATTCCCACAATTCTCCCGCCACATGACGAAATTGAGCATTTTCGCGCTTTCGTGGAATTGGTGCGTGTACTGCGCAAGGAATGTCCTTGGGACAAGAAGCAGACTCACACAACGCTCATGCCGCTTTTACTGGAAGAGGTCTATGAGACCATTGACGCGGCAGAAGCAGGCGATTCGCTTGAATTGGGCAAAGAACTGGGTGATATTCTGCTGCACGTGGTGATGAACGCCGTCATTGCAGAAGAAGACAAGAGTTTTTCTATAAAGGAAATTATTGAACGCGAATTTACCAAGCTGGTTACACGTCATCCACACGTCTTTGGGGAGGCCAACGCCGACTCGCCTGATGCCGTCAAGCGTACATGGGAACAAATCAAGATGAAAGAAGGTCGTACCTCCGTCCTAGAAGGCGTACCCAAGCACCTTCCGGCACTTCTCAGGGCACATCGGATTCAAGAGAAAGTAGCAGCCGTGGGCTTTGATTGGGATAACGACGAAGATGTTTGGAACAAAGTCGAAGAAGAACTCGCGGAATTTCGCGCGGCGCGGCAAGCAAAGGACAAAGCGGCAATTGAAGAAGAGTTTGGCGATGTCCTTTTTTCTATTGTCAACGCATCGCGCTTCGCCGGACTGAACGCCGAGCAATCACTCCAAAACGCCAATGCTAAATTTATGAAGCGATTCCGCCGCTTGGAAGAAATCGCACGAGAAACAGGACAGAATCTTGATGCCATGACCCTCGCGGAAATGGACGAGTTTTGGAATAAAGCAAAACAAGAAGAAAAACAACAAAGAGCATAACCATTCAAAATTTCTTACTCATCATTCATCACGCATGACCACTTGTATCGAAATACGCGGTCTTTCAAAGACCTACAAAAATAGCAAGCAACTCATTGAGGCGCTTAAACCCATTGATTTGGACGTGCATCAAGGCGAAATCTTTGGTCTCTTGGGTCCGAACGGTGCGGGCAAGACTACGATGATAAAACTCATGCTTGGCATTATTGCTCCCACGAGCGGTTCGTGCCATATTTTGGGGCAGGATATTTCTTCGCTCAAAGCAAAAGAACTTATCGGCTATTTGCCGGAGAACCATCGTTTTCCGCTCTATCTGAATGGTCAGCAAATGCTGGAATTCTACGGCAATCTGGGCGGGATGTCGGGCAAAACCTTGCAAAAAAGGATTGATGAGGTTTTGGAATTTGTCAACATGACCGAATGGCGCAAACTCAAAATTCAGCGCTACTCCAAAGGTATGATGCAACGTATCGGCTTGGCGCAAGCACTCCTGAACCGTCCGCATTTGCTGTTTCTGGACGAACCCACCGATGGCATTGACCCCGTAGGACGCATGGAAATACGCGAGATTCTCGAAGTCCTCAAAAGCGAAGGAACGACTATTTTTGTGAACTCGCACTTGCTTTCTGAGGTGGAACTTATCACTGACCGCGTTGCAATTCTTCGCAAAGGTGTGGTCGTGAAATCAGGCAACACTCACGAACTCACGCAGTCCCGCGACCAGTACATTATCACCCTCGCCGGCGGCACTCCACCCGCGAGCCTTCCCGGAATGACGACGTACAACGCGGAGACCCACGAGATTGAATTGACCGCCGCTTCGCCGGAAGCGCTGAACGTGGCTCTTGATGCACTTCGTCAGAATGATTGCCTACTAGCAACTCTTTCGCCAAAGAAAAGTACGCTCGAAGAAATCTTTATTGCCCTTATGAGCGAGAAGCAAGAGTACCTTGCTCCGGCGAAGTAATTGAGAAATTACGAATTTGGAATGACGAGTCAACTATCCATACGACGAATACAACCTACAACCCAAGAACTATCAATACCATGATTAAAATTTACGCACTCATCCGCGAAACATTCCTCGAAGCACTTTCCAAGAAAGTCTTTCTGGTGTTTTTCTTTATTTCGACCGCAGGACTTCTGATTCTGCTGGCATATTGCTCCAGTTCCGGCTTTCAAGAGCAGATTCATAACCTTCAGCCCACCGCCGATGACCCTCTTGGCGTGGCACTCCGCGAGAAATTGCGCTCGCTCCAAAGCGGTCTCAGCTTTGCATTTTTTAATGCCGCGCTTATTTTGGCAATCATCATCACCTCCGACCTCGTGCCGAATATGATGACCAAGGGCGTGATTGACTTGCTCCTCTCCAAGCCGCTCTCACGGACAATGCTGCTGACGGGCAAGATTCTGGGCGGTTTTGCTGTCGTGATGGTGCTGACGCTTTATTTCATGCTTGGTTCATGGCTTATTATCGCCATTGCCACTGGTGTCTGGACAAGCGGTTATATGCTCTCGTTCTTCCCGCTGATTATCACATTTTGGGGATTATATGGAGTGCTGGCATACGTTGGTATTCAATCGCGCTCGTCGGTAAGTGGTATGGTTATCTGCTTTTTGATTGTCTATACCGTTAGTCCGCTTCTTTTCAGCCGCGAAGAATTGCTGTTTCAATCTGTTACCAGCGACTTCTGGCGTACGCTCATTTCGGCGGTGTATCACTTAACCCCGCAAGTAGCAGATATGGCTCAAATCACCAGCAATATCGTGCAAGAGAAAACCGTTACCAACACGGTTCCCTACTACAACTCGCTTGCGTATGGAGCACTCTTCTTTTTGCTGTCGGCATTTTCGTTTTCGCGGAAAGAATTTTAAGACAACCCACTATGACTCCTACCTTCGCTGTTCGTATCGTGCAAGTCCACATCGCCAAGCGTGATACAGAGAGCGGCGAATGGCAGTTTCTCGCCCTGCGCCGTGCGGCATCGGAAACGGTATTCCCCAATGTCTGGCAGCCCGTAACCGGTAGTATCGAAGAGGGCGAAACGCCCCAAGATGCAGCATTCCGCGAACTGGAAGAGGAAACAGGTTTGCACGCCGAAGAACTCTGGGTGCTGCCCTTTGTGGCACAGTATTTCGATGCCATGCGCAACACCATGAATTTTCTGCCTTGCTTTGGAGCGGTTGTCAGCGCTGAGTCTGCTGTTACCATTTCCCACGAGCATAGCGACTATGAGTGGCTCCGCCTTGCCGACCTCCGCACGCGCTTTGCCATTCCTTCGCATAGTGAAGCGGGCGAAAATTTTCACAGGCATATTCTTGTTCCTTTGGATGAAGGAATTGCGCCTGTGTTTGCTCGGTGCTACCGCAGCGCAATACTGTAACATACAATACTCCTGTTGTCAAGAGTTAGCGGGTTTAGCTTTTTTATTACACTTTGCGTTTAAGTGGTGTACGCGAGGTAGCCACACCAACAAATAAACCGATTCCATCCCCTTTCACATTCCATTTGGGGTTTGTGGATGGAGAAAAGAATTTATCAGCAGAAGAGCAACGATACTCGCAGTTGATAATTTTAGTTTGCCTTGAAGAGTAGCCATAGAAGAGCAAAGGGGTAAAAAAACAATCCCTAAAAATTAAGACGAAAAAAAACACCAAGACTAAGAATATGCTCTAAAAGTGGTGGCTTGGCGGTTACCTTTATAGGTTTAATCAGCGTCGGTGGTGGCGGATAATTGTTTTCTGAAATAAGCGGAGTAGAAATCATCGGTAGCCATTGCAGGCGGAAAGAAACATCTGCAAAACTCTCAAATGGAACAAGATACTCCGCCTTGAGACTAAATCCTATTTTCCACGATTCTTCATAAATTGTCTTTGGTATTCCGCTCACCACAACACGCACACTATCGCTATTCATATACATTCGTAACAAATCGTCGGTGATGTACGAAATTTCTCCATAGCCGCTTTGCCACATCAAGGAGACACCGCCGCCAATCGCCATTGGTGCAAGAATACCTTCGCGGAAAGGTTTGATGCTGTATTGAAGGTTACCAAGAATAGCAGCCACACCGAGCAAAGAAGGTTGAAAATTGTCTCGTATTACTTTTGTACCACCCATAAAATGTGTATGATACTCAAGTGAGGAAATCGGTGAAAGGTTAGCGCCCAATCCCATCGAATAGACCAGCCCAATGCGACCGCCAGTAACGGGTTGCTGATACGTAGGCGATAAGCCAAAGGAAAGATAACCTATGTCATCACTTTTCTTGCTATGAGTATCGGAATCTAGGGAATCCGTCTGCTGTGCTAATACTTGGGAGCAAGTACCCAAGGTAGAACAGAACAGGAATAAGGCAAAAAAGCAGTTGATTGTTTTCATAATTGTTACTCCATAGATTTTACCAATTCAAACGAAGCGATGCGCCGAAACTCACTATCGCATCTGCCGGATAGTCACGACTATGAGAGGATTCGCCAATAAACGGCGGTAGATAAATATGCCCTTGCGCACGAAGTGTAAGATTAGTTTTTTCATTAAATGCAGGAAGGATATACTCTACTTTGCAGGTTCCACCGAGCGCGACGCTGTGTTGCTGGTCAATATATTCCCGCTGTGTCTGGAATTGCGGACCGCTATGATTAAGAATTTTAATTGCCGTCATCTGTGTACGCAAACTTGGTCCGACTGCAAGGCAAAGGTGGGTTTGCCCTGCCGTATTAAAGGGGATGATCGTAATATCGCCCGTCCAACCTGCGACCATACCACCAAACCCTTGAGTTGGACTAGCGAGGGTAACAGACATATAATGCAATGCAGCTTCCAGAAGAGATTGCGACGAAATACGACATCCATAAAAGGACGACCACATAACAGTCTCGCTCCCCAAGATATTACTTCCTGATACCCACCCAGCACCAAGACCTGCATAGTGTCCGGTGGAAGACCTGAGAAGAGTTTTCTTCTCCGCATCGGGCGGAGAAGAAAACTCTTCGGTAGTCTGTGCTTTCAGGTTATGTAATGTCTGCAAAAGACAGATGATACTGATAATAACACAGGATTTCATACTAAGAAGAAAAATTTCAGTGAATTAAACCGCTATTGAAAAACATTAGGGATGAAAAGAAGGTGTCTTTTCTGCAATGAAAACTATTTTTACCGAAGTATTTATACCGTTTTAATTGAGTTTTTTTACTCTCATTTTCAACAAGTCCACAGATGAAAATAATACTTTGAAAGTCAAAACCATATTAATTGCTTAGGTTTTACCAATTCAAACGAAGTGATGCGCCGATACTGACTATCGCATCGGCAGGGGTAGCGCGAGTATGTGCCGCTTCACCAATAAATGGTGATAGATAAATATGCCCCTGTGCGCGAAGGACAACATTAGTCTGTTCACTTAACCCAGGAAGAACATACTCTACTTTGCAGGTTCCACCGAGTGCAACGGTGTGCTGTTGGTCAATATATTCTCGATAATACTGAAATTGTACCCCACTTGTGGACGAAGTGCTATATCCTACTATCTGCATACGCATACTTAGCCCGGCTGCAAATCTTAATTGCGGATGTACGACATTGATAGCTGGAATAATAGCCATATCGCCTGTCCAACTTCCTACCAATCCAAACAGTCCGCCTGACCGACTGCGAAAGCTAAAGGAAATATGATGAAGTGAACTTTCCAGCATAGTTTGATGTGAAATACGCCAGCCGTAGAATGACGACCACATTATTGCTTCTCGTCCGAAAAGATTACTTCCTGAAGCTCCGCCGATACCGATAGCGATATATTGGTTTTGGTGCTCTATAAAAAGAGTTCTCTTCTCCGATTGATTCGGAGAAGAGAGCTGATTAATAGGTTGTGCTTCTAAGAGTCTGTTTGGAAAGTCATTTTTTCGCCAATCTCCTGAGCAAAAGTCGAATCATAGCC
>CALCNX010000074.1 GCA_937899715.1 uncultured bacterium
GATACTTTATACCAAGCCTTGCAAGCCTATTTACCTGAGCAAGCAAGCTGGACGATTGCCGATTTAGGCTGCGGGACAGGTTTAGCGGCCAGGTTATTAGTAAAACATGCTCAGCATTTGTTGGGAATAGATATTTCTAAAAATATGCTAAAAATAGCGGAAGAAAAAGCGTATTATAATGAATTAGTTTGCGGCGATTTCCATCATCCATTACGCGAAGAGAATCAGCAAGGGCAAGGGCACTGCGGGAAATGGTGAATGCTTGCGGAAATTTACGCTCGGCGTTATAGAGCCGACCAAGATTGAGCATAGCAATACCTTCATTTTTTCGGTCTTTTAGCGAGCGCGAGAGCGTCAAACACCGCAAGAAATACTTTTCTGCGCGGGCGTAGTTGAGCTGAAGCATAGAAAGTTCACCAATAAAGCGCGATGACCATAAAATCCCCATGCCGTGCTCACTGGCTTCATCCAGCGCCAGCGCTTTCATAAAATATCCAAGCGCCTCGTCATATTTCCCGTCTTCCTGAAGCATGACACCGATACCGTTCATTGCCACAGCCGCCCCGTGTGCGTCGTTGATTTGCTGGAAGAGAATAATTGCTTTTTGCGTGTATTCAATCGCTTGCGCCTTGGAACCTTGGTCTCGATAGACATCGCTGATATTACTGAGCGACCACGCAACAGAGGCTTTTTCATTGATTGCTTCGCGGAGACGTAATGCCTTGAAGTGGTTATCCAATGCCAAATCAAAGCGCCCACGAGAATAATGAACGTTTCCAATATTGTGATAACACCATGCCGCGCTGGATGTATCGCCCAAAGCCTCAAAGATAGTGAGCGCTTTGTAGCTATACAAAAGACAATCATCGAAGTGGCTTTTTTTGCGGTGAATATAGCCGATGTTATTGTAGGCAAGACCAATACCACGCCGAAATTGAATTCGCTCGGCATCCACAAGCATCCTCTGCGCAAAAACCATTGCCGAATCAGGGTATGTTCCCCAAAGAGCTTTGGTTATCGAATTGAGTAGTAAAACAGCAAGGGTATCATTGCGGTTGGTAACGGCTTGATTATACGCAGTGTTCAGGCTGTCCACCGTCCGCTTGAGCGCTTGTGCGGACAGTTCGCCGGATTGCACCCAAAATAGTATGCAGACAGGTAAAAGCCAGACAGAAGTGCAGCAGCGAAGCGGTCTTGAGCTTAGTTTCTCGAATGAGGAATTGCTCCAACAAATACGTTGGCGAGATACAAAAGGCATAACGATTCTTTCGTGCGTGGGACGAATCACAGCGTGGTATGGCACAATATTAGGGGAAAATGTGACTTTTGCAATGAAAATTTATGTAATTCGCCGTTTGAAGAGCGCTTGATATTGTGAACAAAGCGAAAATCGTGTATCTTTGCTGTACAAGTTCGTCAAAGCAACACCCAGCTTGATTTCAACGTATTTTGTACTTTTTTACAACCATGAACCAACAACCGACCCAGCACCAACACAGCCATCCGGCTCTGGATGCCATTATCAATGTCTCCATTGCCGCAGAGCACCTGCGAACACAAGTGGACAAAGCCGTTGCGCCCCTGAATATTACGGGTGTGCAGTACAACATTCTTCGCATTTTGAAACGTGCCTATCCGCAGGGAATATCACGCTCGGAAGTGCTGAAGCATCTGATTGAAAAGAGTGTGGATGTAACACGTTCTATTGATGGCTTGCTCCATGCCGGATATGTAGAGCGCGAGCGTCCGGCAGAAGACCGCAGACTTTCTATCACTACTATTACCGAAAAGGGCATACAAGCGCTCAAGGATGTTGACCCACATTTTTACGCCATGATGGGCGCAATGGGAGAAACACTCACTGCCGAAGAATTTCGTGAACTTTCTCGCTTGTGCCAGAAGTTGGCATCGTCGGGGCAATAAATTTTTTACTTTCAAATTTTTTACCTTCAAAATCCACAGACTTTAACTGCATGAAAAAAAAGCCAGACGTACTTCAACGCGCCCCCAAAGCATATAAAAACCTTGACTTTCTGAACAGCAAAGACGCGCGAAGCATTCGCATTTTAGCCGAATACACGTATCCCGAACATACCTTGCGCAGCGTTCCGATGCTTGGCACGATCGCCTTTTTCGGCTCGGCAAGGATTCGCTCGGAAGAAGAATTTCAAGCTGCCGACAGCCAATTGCACCAAGAATTAAAAGCAGCAAAACCGGAAGAATTGAAGACTATACAATCAAAACTCGACCGCTTGCAACGCCAGCGCCATTTTACGGGCTATTACAACCATGCTGTCGAACTGGCACACAAGCTCACGGAATGGTCTTTGACGTTGCCGCAGCACAAACGTCTGCTCATTTGCTCCGGCGGCGGTCCCGGCATTATGGAAGCTGCCAATCGCGGGGCGCACAATGCAGGTGGGGAATCTATCGGGCTGAACATCAGTTTGCCCTTTGAACAGTACCCGAATCCGTACATTTCGCCGGAGCTAAACTTCGAGTTTCATTACTTTTTTATCCGCAAGTTCTGGTTTATGAATCTGGCAAAAGCACTCATTGTTTTTCCGGGCGGCTTTGGAACGATGGATGAATTGTTTGAATTACTAACGCTCGTGCAGACGCAAAAAATCACTAAAGAAATGCCCATAGTCTTGTACGGACGGGAGTTCTGGAGGAATTTGTTCAACTTTGAATATTTGGTAGAAACGGGGATGATTAGCGAAGAAGACCTTATGCTTTTTCACTTTGCCGATACTCCCGAAGAGGCATTCGAGCACGTACACAGCCAGCTCCATCGTATTTACAAACTGTAGGACCATCATGCAAGCATCTGACGCAACTCCCCACGAAAATCGTTCGCCCGAAAGCCGCTTGCAATCTATCATGCAAGAGCATTTGCCGCGCACGGTGGCTGAAAAAGAGTTCAAGGCGCTTTATTCCTTGTTGGACGATACCGACGAGAGTGTTTGCTTGGCTGTACGTCAGAAACTCAAAAGCTACGGCGGGGCGATTGCGCCGTGCCTGCGGTCAATATGGCGCACGGAAACGAACGAGCATATATGCCATTCGTTGCAGTTAGTCGTACAAAGTTTTCAGCAGGACGCGCTTTTTGAACTGGTGGATATGGTGAAGGGGACAGATTCCGACACCAACGATATTGATCTCGAAGCGGCAATACTGCTGCTTTCGCGGTTCGGCTATCCCGAAACAGACTCAATCGCCATCGGACAGGCACTTGATGCAATCGCACTCAGAGTTCATGCACTCTTTATGAAAGCGCCACAGCACAACGAATTGGGCTTGCTTTTGAGTGTGAATCAAGCATTTTTTGAAGAAGCGCAGTTTGCAGGCGCAGAAGACGAGGCGTATCATCAGCCGGACAACTCCTATGCCCATACGCTGCTCAAAAACAAGCGTGGTATCCCGATTTCGCTCTGCGCCTTGTACCTCCTCGTTGCAGAACGGGCGGGAGTAAGCCTTTTCGGGGTAGGAATGCCGGCGCATTTTGTTGTCTATCATCCTGAATTAGATATTTTCATTGATACATTCAATAAAGGTGCATTTTTGTCGCGTGAGGATTGCAAGCGCTTCATACACGGCGCTGGCTTCACATACGAGCCATCCATGCTTGACCGCGTGTCGAACATTGCGATTTTGCTCAGAATGATTCGGAATCTCATTTTTGCGTATTCTAAAAGCGACAACGACTGGGAAGTGGCAGCTTTACAGGAGATTAGTGCTGCAATTCTGGAGACAATGAACCAAGAAGAAGGGTAAAAAGCGCACACGATGACCACGCCAACCACTATTCTCCTCGCCACCGACGACAAAAGGCTTCAGAACAAAGCGGAGCGCCTTTTTGCAGGGCAGAATACAGCAACGATACGCCTTGTTACAACTGCGGATGAAATTCTTCAGCACTTTTCACCGCTTGAGCCAACAAAAACATCGGGGTACGTTTTTATTGACCTTGATGCAAAAGAGTTTAATGCCTACGAGTTAGCACGGGAGATTAAAGAACGTGCAGCAGAAGTGGTCATAGTAGCTGCCTCACTTGGAATTGACCCAGCGATTATTCAAAAGACAAAACTCTACCGAATAGATAGAGTTTTGCAGCGCTATAAATTTGAGGAACTCTTGAAAAATATTGCAAATGGAATGCAAGGGGATGAAGTCAACGGCGCAAGTTGAAATATTTCAACAATATAATATCTCTTTAGACACCTCATACTTTACATAAGATTGATTCTGTTTTAATAATCTTGCTCACTTTCATCTCCAGATTTTCATTAATTCGACCCGCCGACAACGCGCCCGAAATGCAAATGCAGACTCTTTGGGGCGACGTTGTAGTAATTGGCTATTTCCTTGCGATGTTGCTGTGATAAGCGATTCAGGAACTCCGCGCCTCATAAGCTCTTTGACGACAAAATCCGCTCGCTGCCAGCCTTCGGCTCTGTTTGCGTCCACCGATGCTGTTTCGTCTGCATGACCGATAACAACAACTTTCGCTAATTTTACCGAGTCCGCAGTTATTTCTTTGGCAACACGCTCTAGTTCTTCCTCCCACGAGCGCTTTATCAGAGCGCCATTTGTATCCATTGCTATCGGTCTTACCTCTTTTGCATCAGCAAAACTAAGCGCAAGTACCCTACTCTCAGGCATCCGAAGTTCACGCACAGGAGGCGCGATATTCACACTGGTCGCTTCGAGTGCTACATTCGCCGTGTCATTGCTCGTTACCCATGCTGGCTTTGCCACACCAGAGACCGAACCTTGGCTTGCCAATGCCGATGAACCTCTCAGCGCAAGAATTAAGCTGCTCCGCACCTGTTGCTCTTCTTCGTCTGCATCTTTGGGCTTGCGCTGCAAAACAGTAACGACCTTTGCCACAACTACGGTATCTGTTTTACGAAAAAATGCTCGCCATCGTTCCGGCGTGTAGCCGCCTCCCTCCAAGACAATCTCTGCACTTGTTCCTTTGGGCAAACGAAACGAGTATGAGCCATCGTTCCGAGATTCAGTACGAGTTATAATTTCTTGATTTGCTTGATTTTTTACTGCAATCCGCACTCCTCCTCTTGGCGCATCACTACTGGCACTATCGAAATATACAACGCCCTCAATTTGCACAAAAGGCGTAATTCTTTGTAGCGTGAACGTTTGCTCCACCGTATCACCCGCCCGCAATGCTCTGGCATCAACGGCTCGTTCAAGCGGTTCGTAGAGAACAGATGCAATAGGCACAATCGTTACCGTGTACTTTCGCCCCGCCACAATCGCCGCTTCAAAGTCTCCGCCCGACTGACCACCAGCGGTGCGGCTTGTGCTGCTTATTGGCAATTCATAGCCAAGGTTATCCTTCAAAAAAATATCTGCGGCAAGCGGTTTGCCAAATTCATTACGCACCATACCACGCAAAACTGTTCTGGGAAGCAACAGGATATCTTGACGGAGCGTGCCGCCCTTTGAGAGCCTTGTAGCATCAAGCGTTCGCACAATAATTCCGGTGGAGGCGCGGTCAGACAACACACTATTCGCTGTCGTAGAAACCGCACTCGCTATCGTCGTCGTCGGCTGCACAAACATTTGATATTTCTTCCCTTCAATGATAGCCTGTTCTGCAACCCCCAGTTCATTTGTACGAAATGGACCTATTACGGCGTTATCGGCATCGCTCAGCGTTATCGTTGCCATAACAGGATTACCACGTTCATCACGAACATTTGCCACAAACATCGTATTCGTTGGGCTTGTGGGTTCAGTTGTAACGACATACAGCGCTGCAGACTCCCTCCCGATACGAGACAAAATATCATTAAAAGGCTGCGCGATGTCGTATTCACGTCCAAGCGTAAGATATGCAGTCGCAGCACCATTGTTTTCGCAGGGCTTGACTATTTTCATAATTGAAATACGCTTCTCCCACAGCGATCTAATTGTAAGCACCTCGCGCAAAGCAGGATTGCGGCTGCTGTACATAACTTCATCCGAAATAACAATGCCAATACGCTCTGCGTCGGGACGAAATTTCATCCCCATAAGCTCATCAAGAGCATTGGGCGTGTATTCATCAGACTGCGAAGCATTTGCTCGTGCAAGAAATTCATCGAAGCGCCCATAATCAGAGGTTGGCTGCAATACGTCAATTATATCTGTTCCATACAAAATCCCGCCAATGCGCGCGTCTATACCGCTTTTGCCTAATTCGGTCATAAACCGCTCTGCTTTTTCGCGGGTTTCTTGAATTTTATCGCGCATACTGCCAGAGCAATCAATAAGCATCACCACATCCACCGGCACTGAAACCGTTGTGTCTAGCCTTTGAACCGAAACGATACGCCGTGGCGTGGCGCTCAAAGCCATATCTTTCAGCACAAAATCGGCAACTGAAAGACCTTCTACCGAACGACCCAACGAATCTGCAACACGGACAATGGTGGACACAAGCGGAAAACGAGCATAGCTATTCTTTTTGAACTCAACCCTGTAAGTGTCGTTTTTCACAACAATAAAAGCGTCTTGATGTAAAGTGTTTTTACCCTGCTGCCGTGCATAAAATTGCTTACGCAGCGTGACGTATAAAGCCGACGAATCACGTGCAAAGCCATTATCGGCAAAGGTTTCGGCAAGCAGAGGGTTTAGACGCGGCAAAGTAGAAAGAAACCCAACGGGATTCTCCAGCGCCGGATTGAGCATTCCAAAGCATAAATCAGCATCAACGCGCTTGCCAAGCAGCTGACCTGCGGCATGAGCCTTATCATTAGAAAAACGAAAAAAAATCGTGTTTTCAAACGCCGCGCCCTCTGCCAAGCGCCCATTGTAACCTAAATCAAAAATGGCACTATTAACTTCCACACCAAAGCGAAACACTGGCTGTGTCAGGCGAAGATTACCGCTAAGAACAACCAACGCATCAAGCAAACTATAACTGACGCCCGCATCAATACTGATGTTCTCGGGCTGCTCAAGAGAACGAGAGCGAAAGGAAGCAAGAAATGTCAAGTCGGAAGTGAGCGAATACGCAGCGGCAATATTGTACGACACCACAGGCGTCTTCCCAGTTTGCGGCACAACAGCATATTCTTGATAACTCTCCATACCCATCGTCGTGGCTGAAGCACTGAGAAACAATCCCGCAAGAGGTTTGGTCGTAAGAGAAATATTAAAATCGGTTGCAGACAAAGAAAAGAAACTTTGACGCACGCTTACACCACCCCAAAGCATATCATCCAACGCCTGAAAACCATACCCGAGATAGAATTCTCCTGAGGAGGGCTTGAAGGAAGGATTTGCGGCATAACCAATTCCAAAACCGTAGGCTTTTGCAAAAGCACCATATTTAGTCGTGGTTTGAATCCCATTTGACGAAAAAGCGCCCGCGAGGGTCATATCAAAGTGCGAACGCATTCCCAATAACGACGGATTCCAGCCAACAGCCGTAGCATCGGACAGATAATCCATTCGTCGGTTTGAGACGGTTTCGGGAAGGAAGGTTGTATGCACCGGCAGCACAATAGAGGAAGGCTTTGAACTAGTTCCCTGAGCAAGGAGTTGCACAAAGGAAAAGTTAAGAAGCAAAACTCCAGCAAAAAGCGAGAGCGCACGAGAAAGTACCTGTAAAGCATTATTCCGCGATAGGCGGCAGAAGCGAAGCAGATAAAATACAGAAATCATAAATTGCACCAAAATAGTAGGCAAAACTATTACCGCTTGAATTCAAGCTGTCTGGGTGCAAAGATTTGGCTTTCTAAGAAAAGATTCAAGGTTTTTGGGGCGAAATGACACGTATTTGGGGCGAGTTGCACGATAGAGGTTTTATCTCTCCTCCCGCTTCGGCTTTCTCAGCGTCTCCACAAACGCCTCAGATCCCTTGCCAAGTGCGCTCAACGTGATAGCGATACTCCCAAGCGGCTGCAATACGCCCGTCTGAATATATTCACGAACTCTGCGAATTTGCCGCGTGAGCGCTTCGATTTCTGCAAAAATTCCGTCCGTAGAGTCTAAGTCGTTGTGAATCTTATGCGTTATCAATGCTGCGTTCTTCGAGGTTTCTTCAAGATTTTTGAGAGTCCCCAATAATCTCAAACGTATTTCCTTTATCTCGGCAGGAAGCTGTTCCAAGGACTTCCCTATGTTCTGCACAAGAGCCAAACTGCCTCGGACATCTTTGAGCGTAAAAATGCCATATAAACACAGCGCTGCAAACGACAGTAGCGCTATAACTGTTGCGACCTGAACCCACAATTCCATAACAATTCATTTTGAAGGCAAAACAAAAAAAATTATCCACGAATCTGCACAAATCCTCACGAATACAAAAGAAGATTCGTGAGCCTGTGCGCGATTCGTGGATAAGTCCTTACAATTTCATGTGGCAAGAGCCACAAACAAATGCGGCAATTACATCGTTTCGCTGTTTTTCATACGCGACATCTCGCCTTGAAAGGCATCCGCACCCGCACGAGCAGCATCTTGGATGCGCCCAACGTTATCTTTGATGCCCGATTGTGCCGTGCCGACACGGGAACGAGCGTCATTCATTAGGTGTTCCGCCTCACTCAAAAGCGAACCGGCTTGCTGGCGTGCCGTACGCACAAGTTCGTCGGCACGAACCTTGCCTTCATTCACGTAGTCGCCTATTTTGCGAGATTGCTCAGTAGCAAAATCATTTGCCTTCTCATACATTTCGCCGGAGCGTTCTACGAGGTCTTGGCGAAGCTCTTTGCCGCTTTTGGGGGCAAGCAGCAGCGCAACAACAGCGCCCACAGCTCCGCCAATAATAATACCGACAGCGAGACCTTTTGAGTACGAACCTTCATTGGAATTAGCCATATCAACTGATAATAAAAATAAATGAAACAGTGAATAATTTACTTTTGACAAGCTGAACTAAATAAAAACAGTGAATCACTAAGTATTTTCATGTAAAACAAGTGATTTTTCTTGTGCTAAAAGAATAATTTCCGCCAGTTCTCGAAACGCACCATTACCGCCGTTATGCTTACAAATGTAATGCACCCATTGCTGGACTTCATGTGCAGCATCGCGGGGACAGGCGCTTACGCCGCAGTGTTTCAAAGGTGCTTCATCATTTACGTCATCTCCAATGTACGCAATTTCAGCAAAAATTACATTCATTGAATCTGCTAATTCTTTTAATGCTAATGCTTTGTCTTTGACACCTTCAAGTACACGTTTAATACCAAGTTTGCGTGCTCGCGCTTCGGCAATTCCTGTTTTGTCACTCGTCATTAGTACAACTTCTATGCCAGAACGCTGGAGAAGCGTTACCCCCATGCCATCACGTGCTGAAAAGCGCTTCATTACTTCTCTTTCGGCATTGTAATACATACCGCCATCGGTAAGGGTTCCGTCCACATCTGAAACAACGACACGAATTGATACACAACGGCGGACAAAATCAGCAGAAAGATGGTCGAGCATTTGGGAAGAATAGTATGAAAATTGTACATTGTGTCTGCTACGAAGGATACGAATAACCAACAACAAAATTACAAATTCTTTCCGCTATGACCAAACTCTACCTTTCCCTGCGCTATACCGTACCGGAAGAGCGCTTTGAAGATGCTTATACCGCCCTTGCCAATCTACAACATCTTGGCATTGCAGAGACGCACGACGAAATTACTCTTTGCCTCCTCCACGACGGAAGCGACGATTACCAATCTCGCAATGAAGAGCACATTCAAGACCTATTCGTACAATTCAACGTCCCGGCAACGCTCACCGAATCACTCATTATCAAAGAAGAGAACTGGAATAAAGCATGGGAAGAAAGCATCGAACCTGTATATGTCAATGACCGTATCGTCATAACCCCTTCATGGAAAGAAGATACGGTCTCTGCGCCGCTCAAAATCGTTATCAATCCCCAGATGTCGTTCGGCACCGGGCACCACGAAACAACACGAATGGTGGCAAATCTTCTTGAGGAAAGTGTGCGTCACGGTGATTTTTGGATAGATGCGGGCACTGGAACGGGAGTGCTTGCCATTTTGGCACTGCGTTGCGGGGCTAAACAAGTATATGCTTTCGACAATGACGAGTGGTCAGTACTGAATACGCAGGAAAACTTTGAGCGGAATGGCATTAGCACGAACATTCCGGCAATAAGGATTGAACAAAATGACATCAACACGATGACCTTCCCACCGTGCAACGGAATCACAGCAAACCTGCATAAAAACTTGCTTTTGAATAACATGGATAAATTCCACAGTGCTCTCGAAAAGAGCAAGGGAACGCTTATTGTATCAGGGCTGCTTAAATATGACCGTGAGAATGTCATTGCCACAGCGATACAGAATAAGTTTTCACATACACATACAAGCAGTAAAAGTGAATGGATTGCTATAAAATTCACTGTTTCATAATTTACAAACAATTTCACCAAAACATGAATATAGCATCAGTTGATATAGGCACAAATACACTACTTTTAGTTATAGGTGAGTATAAGACTATAAAAAAAACAATCTTCAATGCGGCAGATCTAGTCATCTTGAATGATTTCCATTCTATTGCGCGGCTTGGTGAAGGCGTAGGCAGAACAGGAGTGATTTCAGATGAAGCCTTTGCAAGAGCAGCAGGAATTTTACATCACTACAAGTCTTTGTGCGACGAACACAATGTAACACTCATTAAAGCAGTTGCAACAAGCGCAGTACGAGATGCCCAAAATGGAGGTTCTGTTTGCGAACGACTCGGCGCAATCCTCAATTGTGAGGTTCACTGTATTACCGGAGAAGAGGAGGCTCGGCTTTCTTTTATCGGCACAAGTGAAACAGGCAATTTATGTACAGTTATTGATATTGGCGGTGGCAGCACAGAATATGTAACAGGTGAAAATAACACCATCTCACACCGAATGAGTTTGCAAATAGGTGCTGTTCGGCTGCACGAGCGATTTCTACTTTCGCTTCCACCTTCTCCTGAATCAATCATTGCTGCACGAAAAGAGATTCGCCGCCAGCTAGCACTTTTGCCTCAAGCACAGGCTCTGAGCGCTAATGGCTTCGCATCAGGTGATATTATTGGCGTTGGTGGAACCTTTACGACACTGGCGGCGATTGATTTACGCCTTGGGGAGTTCGACTCCGCACGTGTTCACAATCACTCACTGATATTGGAGACCGTCTCTCGTATCACAAACTACTTACTCACGACTCCCCTTCCGGCGCTCCTTGAGAATCCTGCAATTCATCCACAGCGAGCGGATATTCTTCCTGCCGGAGCGCTTATTCTCGAAGAAACTCTTCTTTTCTTTGGAGCCGCGTCGTGCAAAGCCAGCATAAAAGGCTTGCGGTATGGAGTTCTCTACGATGCCTTTGCGCAGTGGTTTGAAAACAACTCAAAGCAATAAGCAGTGATTATTTGTTTAATTGATAATCAGCAAATAATCACTGCTTATTTCACCTAAAACTACCCCAATGCAAGCCTTCATCCTAATCGTGGCGCACTTTTGTTTCGTGTAAAAAATGCTCTATTTCACTGACAACGCGCTCAGGATCTTCTTCTTCAATAAAGTGCCCTGCATGGTCAATCTCCGCATATCGCGCATTTGTCCATAGTTTTTTCCATAACGGCAAGAGCTGCGCCGCAGGCACAAATCGGTCACGCATTCCCCACAACATAAGAACGGGCTTGTCTGCTATGGACTTACTTTTCTCGCCGAGCATATCGTACCATTTTTTATTGTCAGCAAGCGCTTGAACCAGTGCAAATGTGGCTATACGGTTCATCGGGGTATCAAGCGGCTTGAGGTAATGCGCATGAATTTCCGGCAAAAGTTTCCTCTTATCTCCAAAAGCCTGTGGAATCATAACTTTTGGCGAGAAGCCGTATCGCAAATACAGCCATTTTCCGAGCGCATTGTTAAAGAGCCTTCCCCCTTGCTCCATTTGCGGCAGCGACCACATCCACGAGTTTGCTATCACGAGACGGCTCGCATTTTCTGCATGATTAACAGCATAGTCAAGCGCAATTGGACCGCCATAATCTTGTGTAATAATCGTGATATTTCGCAAGTCAAGTGCCTTAATAAACGCGCTAAGCCTTTCAGCGTGAGCTTGAGGCGTATAATCAGCATCGCCGGGTTTATCAGAAAGCCCAAAACCCAAGTGATCAAGCGCCACGCAGCGATACTTCGCTGAAAGCCGCCGTATGCAATGCCTATACAGAAACGACCATACTGGCGTACCGTGCACCATCAGCAGCACATCTCCTTCGCCTTCATCTACATAGTGCATGGAATGCCCATGAATAGCTATGTATCTAGATAAAAAAGGGTATTCCTTTTGATTTACCCAATTATTATTTGTTGTTTTTGACTTTGCAATAACAACTTCTTTTTGAGTACCTTGCTTACTAATGCTTTCCATTGCTTTTCTCCAAAAATAACAGGTGATAAATTCACAAAAAACGTGATTGATATTGCGGTCTCAAGCACTCTAGCACCTCACGCAAAGGATACGTGCCGGGCTGCTGAACCAAGTGAGTACAAATACCGTCAATGAGAGCAAAGAGTAATCGCGCTTCCGCTTTGGGGTTATGCGGAGTATTTGCCGACATTGGAGGCAACACAGGCTCTGAGGCAGCACAAAAGACCTCTAACTGCGACAAAATCAGCCGCTCAAACTCCTGCACCCTACCGCCCAAGCGCTCCAGCGTCGCAGGTTGCGCACGCAGGCTATGCACCAATCGCCAAAAAGACTGGTGCTTTAGGGTTAGCAGGCACGCATTTTCAATAAAATCAAACAGACTGGGCTTCTCTGCACCCACCCGCGCAGAAACGAGAAAGGAATCTTGGACATCGCTCCACCCTTTCTCAAAAATTGCCACCAAAAGCTCATCTTTGCTGGCAAAATAATTGTACATCAGCCCCTGCGAAATCCCCGCCCGCTTCGCAATCGCACTTACGGCTGTATGCGCAAATCCCTGCTCTGCAAAAAGCTCCGATGCGGCTCGCACAATAGCAGCACGACTTTCATCTTGCATGGCTTCAAACTGTTTTTGTGTACGCGGCATAGCTAGTTTTTTTGCTCGTTTTTATTGAATGACCATTCATTCAAAAATAATCTAAAAACAATCTACTTCCAAGTAATTTTTACAAGCTATTGATAAACAAGCACTTCACACTTTGGGGCGAAATGCTTTTATGATTTCTTCATTTGTTTCCAAATATGCCCCGCCAATCAAATCCAAACAATATGGCACGGCTGCAAACACAGCATCCAAACACTCCCGAATTGACTTAGGTTTCCCCGGAAGGTTGATAATCAACGTTTTACCACGAATGCCTGCGGCTTGGCGCGAAAGAATAGCAGTCGGAACATACCGCAGCGACACCGACCGCATCTGCTCACCAAAACCCGGCAGCATTTTCGTACACACCGCTTCTGTAGCTTCGGGAGTAACGTCGCGCAGCGCAGGACCCGTGCCGCCGGTGGTAACCACAAGCGAGCACCCTTCTTCATCAGCAAGCTGCTTCAATGCCGCTTCAATACTCGCTTGGTCATCAGGAATAAGGCGATACATCGGCTCCCAGTCCGTTACAAGATATTGCTGTAATGTCGCAATAATTGCCTGACCCGAGACATCCTCATACACGCCTTGACTGGCGCGGTCGGAACAGGTTACAATGCCGATTTTCGCTTTCATAACTCTCCCTTTTTCGCTAACACGTTGCGAATGAACAACGTTCGATGCAGTGAACAGATGCCATACCTCATGATTGCCTCGCGATGCTGTTTGGTTGCATAGCCTTTGTGCTGCTTGAAACCGTATTCGGGAAATTGCTTATCTGCTTCGTCCCGCATCCACCTGTCGCGCGACACTTTGGCAACAATAGAAGCCGCAGCAATGCAGTCGTGAAGCATATCCCCATGAATAATCGTTTTGACGTTTACATATTCGTTGCTACGAAAATAATTACCGTCCACCAAGATTTGATGCTCTCCAAGAGCATATTTCTGCGCAAAAGGATGCTGCTCCAACTCATGCAAGGCGAGGTGCATAGCACGCATGGTTGCTTGAAGTATGTTTATGTTGTCTATCACCGACACGGACACAAACCCAATACCGATAAGCGCCCCCCCATCTGCATTCGCAGTCATAATACGCTCAAAAACTTGTTCGCGTTGGCGTGCTGTCAGTAACTTAGAATCGCGCACCCCTGAGGTATCAAACCCTTTCGGTAAAAATGCCGCCGCCGCCACAAGCGGACCTGCCAAGCAGCCACGCCCAGCCTCGTCGAGACCGATTTCTTGAGTATGAGCGGGATTTTTTTGAAGACGCTTTGGCATTAACTGAAGTATGAATAACAGAAAAGTATAACTCCCGAAAAATTTACCACAGCGTGAAATCACCGCATCGGCGGAATGGTGCGTGCCGTAAAATGGAGAGTCTCGGCGGGTTCAACAAATTCCATCAAATCCCCGTGAAAACGGATAACGTACAGCCCCTCACGATGCGCCAGCATGATTGCCTCTTGCGTGGCTTCAGCAGCAGCTATCAAGCCGTAAAGCGTCTTTCCGGCAAATTCAGGAAAGAAAGAATGAAATCGCTTCATAATCTGAAGCGTTTGCTCTACCGCACGTGCATCTAAGCGGCTTTTAACTTCCACAATCCATCCGTCATTCCGCGAACCGTTATTAAAACCAAAACCATCTATTTCGATATGCTCACCATTTATCGTGCGGTGCAAATACTTTGTAAACGCCTCAACGCCAAAGTGCTGCACAAGTAATTGCTCTGCCGAAGGAAGCGCCAGCGATTCGGTAAAGGAGCCGAATTTGTTTGACAGACCACCGATTTGCTTGCCTAACTCACGGAGTTGACGGTCGGTTTCGCGAAACTGCCTATCAGTTTCTTCGCGCTGCTCACGGAAGAGACGGTCACTCTCCTCGCGCTGCTCGCGAAACTGGCGGTCAGTTTCGCGAAATTGGCGATCGGTTTCTTTTTGTCCTATCGCAATAGATGCAACAAGGGTTTTCAATTCTTCATCGGTCATGGCATTCTGCTGCTTTGATGAAACGGACGCTCTGTTTTGAACGATAACATTAAACAAAAATACGCACAAAACGCTTTATCCGCAACCACATCTCACTTACGCAATCAACGTCAGAAACTCACTTCGCATTGCCTCATTCTCAGCAATAGAACCTCGCACGGCAGTTGTAATCATCAGCGCCTTATCTTCTTCACTGTTAACGCCACGGGCAATCATACAGTAATGACGAGATTTAATAACCACAATCACCGCTTTAGGCTTGAGCAGGTTTGTGAGATAATCTGCAATTTGTTCACCGAGTTCCTCTTGAATCTGCCCGCGCCGCCCGAACCAATCCACAATGCGTGTCAACTTGGACAAACCAATCACCGACTCTCCCGGAATGTAACCAATAGCACACGTGCCGGAAATAGTCTGCCAATGATGCGAGCAAACCGACATCACGCCAATTCCTTTGCTGATGACCAGTTCCTTCACATTCTTGCGATTGGGGAAAACGGTGCATTTAGGAGGTGCTTCGTAGCGACCCCGAAAAATCTCATCTATCCACATCTTTGCAAGGCGGTTTGGTGTCTCGCGGGAATTGGGGTCGTTACGGTCGATGCGCAAAATATCGAAGAGTTCACCCATTTTTTCTTCCGCAAGCCGCTTCATTTCCTCACGTTCGTCGTTTGTCAAGACCACATTCCCGTTTGCATCGAACAAACGATACCCCAAGGAGCTAAAACGCGGCAATTTTTCCGTTTCCGGCAAGGCAGGAAGCGGCATATCACCTGTGTCGAGGTCTATTTCCTCCGTCACGGTGCTGATGAGTGCGATTGGCGTAACATTGGGGGAGCTATTGGCTACACCGTTGCCATAGCCATTAGTAGGAAAGCCGTTCATGCCATTTTTATTGCTTGAGCCAAGCTCTTCGGGATTCATAGTAGTTCCGCCGTTTCATGGCTCACCGCAAAACGCTTAATTTTAACGGGGTCGCCGAAATATTCAACAAAATTGTTTTCGGATTCAAAGAGTTTCAAGGCGTGCAGCTTGCCGCTCGGTAGCTTGTTTTCAAGGATTTGCCAGAACATGACGGCGACATTTTCGGCGGTCGGAATAATTCCCTCCAGAAAATCAACATCATAGTTGAGGTGTTTATGGTCAACCTTCTCAATAATTTCTTCTTCGATAATATCACGGAGCCTTTTCAAGTCAATAACGTAGCCCGTTTCGGGGTCAGGCTGCCCCACGACGGTTACTTCCAAGACGTAGTTGTGCCCATGCCCGCGCGGATTATTGCACTTATCGAAAATGGCTTCATTACGGTCGTTATCCCATGCAGGATTGTAGAGTCTATGCGATGCCGAAAAATGGCACTTACGAGTAACGTACACCATGAGCGTTTGCCTTTCGGTGGTTGATTTGAGGTAAAAAAGTGGTGAAAGCGCTTACAGGCTATTTGAAGCTATTTGAATTTGAGCTATCATCAATTCGTCAAAAACCGTCCTTTCTCAGAAACGAAAAAGCCGCGTCTCTATTGTGGAGAACGCGGCTAAAATATCAAAGCGTGTCATCAAAGCGCACCCAGATACCGCTTCAAATCGCTTCTTTTCACTATTATATTTTGCTCTTAAAAATTATAGCCAAAACCTACTACCACTCGTGGCAGCATAAGCCCACCCTGCAAATTCTGCCATGCCATATCAACTTTTATGGGATATTGCCCCAATAAGTACGTGCGCAAGCCCACGCCAACGGACACCAACAAATCACCATCGGCAAGACCGACATACTGATTGAAAGTATCAAAAAGCGCACGCGGCGTGTTCAGGCGAAGCGTATTTGTCCACGCACTTCCGGCATCCACGAAAACCACACCCTGCAAGCCGTTCAAAAGGCTATTCAAAAAGCCGGAGGTGTTCTCGCTGGAAAGAATGGAGACGCGGCACTCAAGATTCGCAACGAAAAAATTACGCCCTTGCGCATCGGCAATGGAAAAGGCACGCATCGGCATTACGGCTTGAGCAAAATAAATGTCCTCGGCGCGATTAAACGGCAGAATATCGGGACCGATAGAGCGCCCCAGCACAACGTTTTCCTGACCACCGGCGAGAAAGTTCTGCTGCGTTCCACCCAGATTCGTTCCCGCAGCAACGCGACCAACGACGGTGGCGATATTTTTAATCGGAATATATTGGCGGTAATCCCCAAAAATACGTGCAAAGGACTGTCCAGCCATACCGGGTACGCCTTCGACCTGTACGAAACTCCGCGCGCCCGATGTCGGTCCGAAGTAACCCATTTCGCTGTTATCCATCACAAAGCGCAGTTCCGGCGCAAGCACAAAGTCCGTACGATTTACCTGTGTACTGGTCGCTTGCAGACTCTCACGCACACTGACTAACGCTGCCAGCTTTCCTTCCAGTCGCATTGTTTGCGAAAGCGGAAGCGTTGCCTTGAACGCAGCGCCCCAATACGTCAGCAGACTAGGAATTGCCTCGCGCTGCTCAATAATATACGCTCCTCTGGCATAACGAAATATACTTGCCTCGTAATCTATCAGTTCCGGCAAATAGCTGTAGGAAATAAATTCGTCGTTATTCCAATATGATAGAGGCATGACGCTTGCCGTCGCAAAGAGACGGTGATTTCCGAGCGGGTCTGTCCAGAGCGCTTGACCGGATAAAGCAAAATTACTAATAAATGTCTGCTGACTTTGTGCGCCCCAGCCCCCGAAGAATGTATCAAATGTTGGGGTAAGAAACCACGAAAGCAAACCTAAGCCATACTCCATCGGAACAGAGGGATACTTACCCGGAACAGTGTAATCGCTGGCTTCCAGAGCGTTTTGACGAGCCGTTTGCGCTAGAACCTCAGGCTTCGGCTCTACCATTTTTTGCCCTTCAAAGGTCAGGTCAACTTTACCATACCCACGCAATGTATCAGGCGTTTGCTGCACGATAATGCCGTCATTCGGATTCGTTGTGCCCTCACCATTGCCCGCTGTTGGCAGCGTTGCGCGACCAAGTGCTTTTTCTGCCGCAGATTCACGCTCTAGGCTCTGCTTGCGGAGTTCTGTCGGCTCCGGATCCTTGATTTTACGGTCAGCGGGTGCATTGCTCATGGTAAAGATATTCAACGCACCTTTTTTTAATGCTGCAAGCGACATTTTTGAGCCGTCGCGCGTCAACCCGAATTCTCTCATTCCGGCAAGGAGACTTGTACGCGGGGTAAATGTTTTGGCGGCAAGGTTGTAGTCAATAGCATTATAGATACCGTTGCGGTCGGATACAAAAAGAAGCCGCTTCCCGTCTTGCGTAACCGACAATGCTGTTTTGCGTTCTTGAGGAGTGCTGGTAATGCGCTCTATGCGCTTTGTGGCGAGACTCAAGGCATACACATCAGAGCTTTGTACGGCATAATCCCACATTGCAACCGTTGCCGAGGATGTATTAGTCGAAAGTGTACCTAAGCGATTCGAGAGAAAATAGAGCGTCTTACCATCAGGCGACCACGCAGGCTCGGATTCGGTAAAAACATCATTGGTGAGTTTGGTGAGCTTTTTTGCTGTCAGGTCGTAAAGATAAAGATTTGCGGCTTCATTCTCGCTTGCCGTGAGAGCAATGGACTTACCGTCAGGCGCAAAAGCAATGCCCGTAATATTCTGCAAACTGGTTTCAATACGCTGCTGTGCGCCCGTGTTGGGATTTGCCAGAACAATTCCATCATAACCACCGCCCGAAGCCACCGCCGCAAGCTGCGTTCCGTCTGCTTTCCACGAAAGCAAGGACGCGCCCGTACGCAACAAAGAACGCTCCCATTCAAAATCCCTGCCTGTGCTGAGAATACGCTCGGTACGCTTTTGCTGTTTGCCATCAAACTGCACCATCACTTGCCACTGCGCGTTCCGTTCAGCGCCGCCCTGTGCCGAAAGGTATGCGAGCTTATCCCCCGTTTTGTCGCTCACGGGCGACCATGCAGGGTCGGCATTCATAAATGAACCATCTTTTTCGGTGTCGGTTATGCGCGTCGCAATTTTTTCAATGTCTTCATATTTTGCAATATCCGGGCTGTACACTTCCTTGAGGTCGCGCCGCCAAATCGTTGAAAAACCTTCCAAACTCAACCCAAATGTTGAGCGAAAAGCACTTTCCACAGAACGCAGTCCGCGAGTCCGTGTGACGAGTTCTCCAATGCGTCCGGCACCAAATTTTTCGCCGACATACCAAAAGAAAGCGTGACCGACCGGCACACGCAGCGTCGGCTCCAAAGCACTGAGCGAGGTAAAACGGTCGCTTAGAATAATATCACGAAGCGCCATATCGGTCTCTACACTCATACCGTCATTGCTAAGGTATTCCGCAAGCCCGCCTGAAAACCAAACAGGCAAATCAAATTGCCCTCCCACCGAGGGAGGCATAGCAGCACCATGAAAAACCGTATTCAAAACGCCATGAACGAGTTCTCGTGCCAATGAGCGCTTAAAATCATACCAATCGCCATTAAAAGCAACTATCATTCGATTGCGACGCACATCGTTCACATTTAGCAGTCCCTTGGGAACAAGAATGTCACGGGCGTTGGTTTGAAGCGCTTCGTTCGGCGAATTGTAAATAATGACATCCAATTTTTCGGTAAAAGACAAGCCCAAAACACGCTGTACTGTTTTGAAGGATTCTTCAAGCGTTGCTGCGGCATACTGCCCCAGATACGCGCCGCCCTGATGGTGATAGACATCAAAACTACGCGATTGGACAATGTGCCAATCAAAGCGCTCATACTGCGGCGACATTCGCCCGAACTGCTGGGCAGAAGCAGGAAGCATCGTAAACAGAGATATGCCGACAAAAGCAAACACCAAAGCGGCTTTTGCACGACCGAAGCGTGAAAACATGATGGAATTCATATAGAATACTCACAAAAAGGTGAGGGAAAACAGGAAGCAGACAGGTTTACTGCCTGCATAGAAGAACGGTTGGGGGTACGAAAAGTTACATTTTGAGCGTGGTTTGTGCTGCACTCACAGTTTACAGAAAAAAAATGAAAAATGCGCATAGAAAATATGCGCAGCCTATTGTTTTAGACGCACAGAGACACAGAATCGCTTAAAATAGCAGACAATTTTCAATACTTCAGACAGGAACTACAATTGGTGTGCGGAATTTATTCCGTCTGTGTTCTTATTATCCGCATAGATACTTGATGCGGAATAAATTCCGCACTCCCAACAAACCAAACGCCTTGACCATTGATTTTATTAGCTGATTTTATCGGCACTCCGCAAAAAGATCGGGATATCAAAGAAGTCCTTAATATTACGGCTTCGGAATGTACGTTTTCAAACGCCGCTTCCAGCCTGCAAGCCAACGGTGCTCGTTCCGCTCCGGCGGAGCGCTTTCGATTCGCTCGGTGAGACGCGCTTCGGCTGACGATGCGAACTCATGCAGCGCCGCTCTGCCGCCATCCGAACCGTTCATGCCCTGCAAAACCTGAAGCAGTCCCCAGCCACGATTGCCGTACTCCTCCGATGTCCGCACACCTTCACCCTTAAAGTTCACGTAGTCTGCCAACACGTACAACCCCATCGGCGCAGATGCCACGCGGAAGAACTGAGCGCGGATGCGCTCACGCTCTTCTTCTCCGGCAGCATCAAGAATCTTTTGGAGCGATAATTTCATACGATTGGCGATGTATCGCGCCTGCAAACTCACAGTCGAAGCAAGCATCGTACGAAGATCACGCATTTCCTCACTTGTTAGTGCTTGCTGAAATTCCTCGCGATTGCGCCAAGGGCACGAGCGCTCGCCACGCTCAAAAGCACTTCGGAGCCAATTGGGAACATACGCTGAAGCACTTTCGTTTGCCATCAAGTAATCAACCAAACGAGGAAATGCCTCGCCAAAGGGTACTTTGCATCCTGTTGGAAACCAAATAAAATGTCCTATGCCCAAGGATGCAAACTCCTCCCCTTTATTCCACGTGGTCAAACCTTCAATACTGCCATTACATTCGTTTTTCCAGATGCGATAACCAATATTGAGCGCTTCTTCGTCGCTGAGTATAAGTTTTTTTTCTGTTATTTTTTTTGTTGAAATTGCAATAGCGTCATTTGACGAAGAAGACGGATTGGGCAAGGATGCCGTTGTAGCGCACGCGCTCCAGAGAAAAGAACTCAGGCTAGAAGCTGTTATAGCAAGAAACATTCTACTACATTTAAGCATACACCGGGGCGGCAATAATGATACATTCAAAATTGGATTAACTATTCACATCTACACGCTTACCATTTATGCACATACAAACAATAAACGGAAGTCGTTCACCCCCCAGCGACAACTTCCGTCTCTTGCGTTTCTATGAAATGGATTTTTTTGAGCTGTTCATTGTACAAGGCTCATATTTCGATTCTTAACCGAAAATTTTACTTCATTGATTCGTCAGCAGAATCCACAGATGGCAGCGCTCTGTCGCTTGAAGGAATGACGATAATCGGCATGATAATTTTCTCCGCTGCTTGGCGCAAACGATACTCTACCGAAGGTTGCATAGCGGGAACAATCATTTGCACCGACTCAATCGGTATCATTTTCAAAACAACCGTCTCTACTTCGAGAGCATGATTACTGCGCTTGCTTAAGGATGCCGTGAGAGCCAGAAATCGCGCCTTTGCCCGTACGCGCTTCAACGAGGCAACACTCACAGAACCATTCATCGGCTCGTTTTCCACACCCGCCACGAGAATTTGTCCGTTACCCGCTCCGTGTGCGCTATTCTGTTCTATCGCTGCTTCGGTGATAATGCGCGGCGTTCTAGCTTCTACTGGTGCTTCCTGCGTGTGAGGTACTTGCGCGAGCATAGTCGCTGCAATGCTTGATATTGAGCGGCGCGACGCATCAAACGAAACGTGCATTGGTTCCGGCGGCGCAATTTCGTCCACTGCGCTCACAAGGGCTGTTCCGACTGAGTGCGAAACAGCTTCCGTTTGCTTGAATGCAATTGCTTTTATCGCCTCAGTGTTTAGCGTTACATTCAAAAGCGAAGCAAGATGAATTGTTTCCATTGGCTGATCCTCTACTTCCTTGTTCTCTGCCCTTGCGGCTACCGAATCGGACTCAGAGGCAACAGAATCGGTAATCTCTGTAAAGGGCGTACCGCGCATTTCTTTCGGCGTTGATACAAAACGCTTTGCAAAGAGTGTGCCAATAAGCGAAACATCGGAAGTCATAGCAGACCAACCCAGTACACACGCAATCATAACTACGACCAAGCGTGCACTGTATTTCTTAGCAAAGGCTCCTGCCTGTACAAGCAATGTCGGGTTCGCGCTTGCCAATTCCATCTGCATTTGGGCAAAGGCAATTTGCTGCAAGGTGCGTGAATACAGGCTTCGTGCCAAATAGCCATATTCGGGCAGCGTTGCTTTGAATGCCTCTGCGAGCTTGTACTGCGGAACACCGAGAAAATCAGCGTATGAGGGGAGGAATGTTTGCATATACGCGGCGGGAAACCGTTCAAATTCATCGGTTTCCATAGCAATAATGGCGCTTTCGCGGATTTTGGCGAACTGCTTTACATCGGTAATGGAGAGCTTCCGCTCTTCTCTGGCAAGACGCAAGATAGTTCCAGGCGTGTACATGGTGGATTTCCTTGAAAATTTCGTTGCTGATTTCGCGTTGTTGTGTGTAGTTTTGTGCGTGTCGGATATGCTTACCCAAAGTGCTCCAATGAAGCAAACGACAACGCAAGCAATCATGCAATTTCCATGCCGATTTACTCATAAAACACCCCTCAAAGCCGCATCAATACTAATTTCACGTCAAGAGCTTTATTAAACAACCGCACTATTTTGCTTGTATTTCAACATGATAAACCTCATTCATTACAGCCGTGTTGCGTATTATCAACTCCTCAAGCCACGTCTATGGCGACTACTGCTCCAAGAACGTTCACGAGGCGCAAAACCGCTTTTACAAACAACTCTAAAGCCATTATTTTTCAACGCTGAAGACCAAACAGACATCAGCAATCTACTGCGGGATGCCCTTTCGGCGGAAACAATCACACAACAAGCAGACGAGGCACTCCATCACCGTTTTGCTTTTTTTACCGAAACTCCCCGTGAGCATGGCAAGCAAATCAACTGGCATAAGGACTACGCAAGTGGCAGAGTATGGGATTCGGACAAGCCTTCGCATACATTGGACTTTCTGACTTCCCATAACGGCAGCGACGTGAAATACCCATGGGAACTGAGTCGTTGCCATTGGTTCACGTGGCTGGGCATGGCACATTTACAAGACCCATCGAATAAGCGTTATGCGCAAGGATTTCAAGAGGATGTGAGGTCGTGGATAAACGATAATCCTATTGGTGTGGGTATCAACTGGGCAATGCCGATGGAAGTTGCAATTCGCGCAACAAACTGGATTCTGGCACACTCGTTTTTTCACAACGAAGAAACAATACAAGATGTTTTTTGGCAAGAGTTTACGCACTCGCTTTGGCAGCACGGCAAGTTTTTATCCTACAATCTTGAATATGTTCGCCACAACGCTAACCATTTTATTTCCAACGCCATGGGACTCGTTGTGCTTGGTGCTTTTTTTCGCCATACACGCAAAGGGCGGCGCTGGCTCGCAATGGGCAAACGCTTTTTGGAAAAAGAAATTCTGCTTCAGTTCACCAAAGACGGCGTACACTTTGAAAAATCAACATCGTACCACCGCTTTATTACAGAGATGCTGACCCTTGCCAGTATTGCTGCGGAGTACGTCGGCTCACCTTTCTCTCATCAGTATCATCAACGACTTATCGCCGCATTAGGCTACATGGCATCCTATATGCGCCCCGACGGCTCTGCGCCAATGATAGGCGATACGGACAATGGGCGTGTGCTACGGTTTCTGGCGCATGAAGATTTCAATAATCATGTACCAACATTACTTCTTGGTGCAGCACATTGCAAACACAGCACTATAACCGATTCCTTTTCATCCATTGCGCCACCCTATCGCGCTGAACAATATACACTTTTACATTCTGGGCAAAAAGCACATCATATAAACTCCTCAACCTCAATCTTTTCAGCAACTAAATCGCCATCATTTACACCTGAAGCATACTTTATCCAAGGCGGCTATATCGTTCATAAAACAGCACACACACACCTTTTTATAGACGTTGGCGATTATGGCATGAACGGCTGGGGCGGACATGGGCATAACGATTGCCTTTCCTTTGAATTTTGGCTTCAAGGACACACAATCTTCACCGATAGCGGAACGGGCTGTTACACAAGCAATGTCGCGCTACGCAACCAACTCCGCTCAACAAAAGCTCATAATACAGTGATGGTGGGCAGAAAAGAGCAGCTAGAATGGCTGGAAAGCAGTCTTTGGCGTATCAAGCACGACGACCTCGACCCCAGCGTCTTGGAGCAGCGGAGCGGCAAGCAAGGCACAGCACACACGTTTTATCTTCTTGCCGAACATTCGGCATACAAGCAGCGCTTTGGTGTACAGCACCGCCGGGGGGTACGACTCAACGGCACGGGAGAAAGTGGCGAATTGGCAATTACGGATGAGCTTATTCCTTTTGAGCAAGCTATGATTGGCATTGGCGGAGTGGCGTATTATCACCTGCTGCCGGAAATCACACCGACGCGGATTGCAAGCACTCATGTAATATTGGAACATTCAGAACGCCCATCTCTTCGGATAGAATTTACAGCAAATAGTCCCATAGAAGTAGAGCGTTGCCCCATTTCACGCTTTTATGGCGATGTACGCGAAGGATGGCGCTTGGGAGTGGAATGTAGCTTGGATGCACGTGCGGAAGCACGTTTAATATGGCGCACCGACACGACAAATGGCTAACAAACAAGAATTGTTGATAAAAATTCTTAAAAAACGCCGTTTTTTCAACATTTCTACGGAAATGTTTTGGCAAAATCAGAATGAATTTTGCTATATTGCAACTTCTCTGGCTTCAATACTGTGATAGATATGTTCATCCGTACTGCTTTTCAGCCCGTACAAACCCCTCTTAAACCATGAATAACGCACGACTAACGCTTTTTTCGGGAATGATTGTTGCCGCAGCGCTTTCGCGCATTTTGCCGCACCCACCGAATTTTGCTCCCATTACCGCCATTGCTCTCTTTGCAGGCGCATATATGGCTGATAACCGTAAGATTTTTGCTTTTGTTGTGCCACTTCTGGCAATGCTTTTGAGCGACACTGTTTTGGAAATGATGACCGGTTGGGGCTTCCATTCCGGGATGTGGGTGGTGTATGGAACAATGGCACTTATTACTGTCGTGGGCTTACGCCTTGCAAAAAACCGCTCCGCTCTTCGCATTGGATTGTCAACATTGGTGGCATCCGTTATTTTCTTTGTTCTGACTAATTTTGCAACATGGGCGAATAGCGGAATGTATGCTCATACTCTTGCAGGTTTGCAAGCCTGCTATATCGCAGCTCTCCCGTTCTTCCAGAACAGCCTTGCGGGTGATGCCTTCTACGCCACTGTACTTTTCGGGGGCGTTGCTCTGGCAGAGCGCTTTGTTCCTTCACTTCGTCCTGTTCAGGGATAAAACAAAACAATACGACTTCCTCTGTTCTGCAAGACCAAACGATGTAGAATAGAAAAATCGTGTTGCTTTCAAATATGAATTCTGGGCAAAACAGCCTCCCGCTTGCTTGGAAGCAACCGCCTAAAGCAAACGATACCAACGCCAAATACGCGAAAACACTATGAAACAAACAGTACTATTTTTATCACGATTGTGGAGTTAACCACTATGGCAACACTCAGATTTGGTAGCCGTGAGTTTGAAAGCTCACAAGCTGCACTGATTCGAGATATTGACCTTTCTAATAGCGCATTGGCAAACTTACCATCCGAAATCGGCTATCTCACCAGCCTTCAAGGTTTGGATGCAAGCGATAATGCGCTCAGCTATCTCCCGCCGGAAATCGGCAAACTCACCGGACTTCAAGAGCTGCTTTTGGGCGGCAATGAGCTTGCTGCACTTCCGCCGGAAATCGCTCTTTTGACGGGCATTCAAGTTCTTGATCTTCACAGCAACAAACTCCGCCACCTGCCGAGTGAAATTGCTCTCTTGACGAATATCCAAGAACTTGATTTACATGACAACAAATTGCGTACCATTCCCAGCGAAGTTGGTTTTATGGTACACTTGCGCAAGTTGGATTTGTCCTCGAACAACCTTCAAGTCTTGCCGTCTGAGATTTCTAACCTTCGCAACCTTCGTCAAATCTCGCTTGCGAACAATCCCGACCTTGATTTCGGCGACGCGCTGATGAAATTATCAAAACTTCCGAACCTTCGTACGCTTATTCTTGACGAGAACGGTTTCAACTTCCTTCCGAAAGAAATCGGTCAGTTTGTCAATCTTGATGTTCTTTCGATTAAGCGTAACAACATTAACGTTCTACCGGGCGACATTGGTAATCTTGTACACCTGACCACACTGGATGCAAGCGAGAACAACCTTATTGCTATTCCGAAAGAAATTGGCAACATGTCGAATCTCCACTATCTGCACCTCAGCCACAACAAAATCACCGGTCTGCCGGATGAAATCGGGCAACTCTTCTATTTGCAGGTTCTGAGCTTGAATGCGAACCGCATTGAAAGTTTGCCGACAGATATCGGTCGCCTTAAAAACTTGCACTCGCTTGACATTTTGGATAACAAAATCCTCAAGAAAAACAAAGACGAGCGTCTCAAAATCAAGCGCCTTCTGCCGAACACGAATATTTCGTGGCTCAGTATGCAAGACGACGAATAAAAGCGCTTCGCAAGAACATTTTGAAAGGGCGGAAGTCAAACGAGACTTCTGCCCTTTTCGTTTACACTACACACTCCTATTTTGAAGGAGACAGTATTTTTTTCAATAAACTGCTTTTTTATTGCTAAACTCCAATCTCTTGTTGTAAATTTCGATTCTATGAGTACAACCACACGTACATCCACGCCAACACTTGCTCAGAGCCTCCGCTCACGATACGACGAAATGCTACACGCCGCTCACAAAGCCGCAATCGCATCCGGGCGCTCGCCGGAGTCAGTGCGTGTACTGGCAGTCTCGAAGACGCAGCCGATAGAAGTTATTCACGCTGCGTTGGAAGGCGGTATCACGGCGCTTGGTGAAAATTATGCACAAGAACTCAAAGACAAAGCTGCCGAATGTCCGCCAAACGCCGCCGAATGGCACTTTATCGGGCATTTGCAAACGAATAAAGTAAAAATGATTGCGCCCTACGTTTCTTGTATTCATTCCGTTGATTCGGCACGATTGGCGCATGAAATCTCCAAAGCTGCATCAAATCTTGGCAGAACGATTGACGTACTCTTACAGGTCAACACGTCGGGCGAGGAATCAAAGTCCGGCTGTGAGCCGCATGAGATATACGCTCTTGCCGAAGCCGCGCTCAAAGAACCGCATATTCGTGTTCGGGGGCTGATGACAATTGCCGCCTTCAGCGATGATGCCGAATTTGTCCGCCCCATGTTTCGCCTCTTGCGCTCGCTCCGCGACGAACTTCGTACGCGATTTCCCGAAGCACAATTTGATGAGCTTTCGATGGGCATGAGCGGCGACTACGCAGCAGCAATTCAGGAAGGCTCAACGATTATTCGCGTTGGCACGGCGATTTTTGGCGAGCGCGCGAAGAAAGAATAATTCCGAGGAGCACAATTCTGGCAATCCGCTTCTATCCGCCAAATCCGTGTTATCAGTGTTCAAAAATCTTGCAAAATAATTTCTATCACACAACATCCTATTGATTCATGACCGATCTCCGCACCCGCATTGCAGAAACGACCGCCGTTCTGCGCTCCGTCACCAAACTCCAACCCGAAGTCGGCATTGTGCTTGGCACGGGTCTGGGCGGATTGGTGAGCAAAATTGACATCGAATCCACGATTGAATACGGTAACATCCCTCATTTCCCCGTTTCGACCGTCGAATCACACCAAGGGCGACTTATTTTCGGCAAACTTGGTAACAAGAGTGTGATGGCTATGCAAGGACGCTTTCACTACTACGAAGGCTATACCATGCAGCAAATCACCTATCCCGTGCGCACGATGAAGCTGCTCGGCATCAACACGCTCTTTGTTTCCAATGCCTGCGGCACGGTCAATCCGCTCTTCCGCAAGGGCGACGTGATGATTATGGACGACCATATCAATCTTTTGGGCGATAACCCGCTTATCGGACCCAACGACGAGAGTTTTGGTCCTCGCTTTCCCGATATGTCCGAACCATACTCGCACCGCCTCATTGCGCTGGCTGAAAAAGTAGCGCTGGAGCGCAGTATTCCCGTGAAAAAAGGCGTGTACGTCGCTGTGGCGGGACCAAACCTTGAAACCCGTGCGGAATACCGTTTCATGCGGGCTATCGGTGCTGATGTGGTTGGGATGAGTACCGTTCCGGAAAATATCGTTGCGCGGCATATGGGCATGGAAGTTTTTGGCTGTTCTATCATCACCGATGAATGTTATCCCGAAGCGCTGCATCCCGTGAGTGTGGCAGAGATTATCGCTGTGGCGAATGAAGCAGAACCGAAGATGACGAGCATTATGGAAGGCGTGATTAACGCGGCGTAAGTTGTTCTTATTATCCCATTCCTATCAATCTATGGGCAAATTCATCATACTTCTTATTGTATTGCTTTTTGGTGTTGTATCTATCTCACAGAATACACTTCAATCCAAGCAAATTCCAACTTCCTTACGCCTTATTGGTAAATGGCAGCACAAATACGATTCGACAAACTTTGTTATTTTCATAGATAATCGGTGTTCTGATGTCCAAAACGGGGTTCAAATATATACTGAATCCTATCAAGTGTATGATAATCAACCAAATTTGCCAGCGAAGTTGAATACTTTTGGAGAATACTTGTGGTTCAATAGCAAAGACAGGAAAGAGAATTCAGTAGCACCACGTTTTATGGTTGTAAAGTTTCAAAATGACAGTTGCTTACAGATAGGCTCAGAATCTCCCGGCAGCGCATCGTGTTTCGGCGGAGAATTTGGATACGCCGATTATCTGAAAGTTCGATAATTCACAAACAGTTCAAGCATCCTATAAAACAAAAAAATTACGGTTTCAGGACACGGAAGCAAAGACATAAAAGACGAGATTCCTTTGCCAAGCGGTACGGAAGCGTATAAGATTGCCGTAGAACAATCTCACGGCGAAGAGTATTTACTTACCCATATTGCAGTCGCTATACCCGACGATAAAAATCTTCAACTGACATAACCCGTTTCACTATTCAGAGTTATCTCATGCTCAACACATCATTTTCTCCTAAGCGTTTCTCGCTTGTTGCGTTCTTGGCTCTTGTTTTGACCGTCTTTGCTTGCGAACCTATCGAACCAACACCTGTCCGTCCCGCAGGCGACTGGCAGGTGCAAGCAATCACCGATGAAGCTAATTCCCGCTACATTGAGTACGCCGTCTCTCAGGCAAGTGCGACCAAAAGTGGCGCAATTACACGCCTCACGGCAACGGTTATCAATCCCAATCTTTTTCTTGGCAAAGACAACGTGCGTGGAATTGATGGGCGCGTAAGCAAGGTCTATACCTTCCGCGATAATCTCTACGTGTTTTTGCCGGAACAGAAAAAAATCGAAGTGCTTTCTTCCACCACCTACAAGTCGGTAGCAACACTTAATTTTGCGGCTCAAAACCGCACTCCCGTTGATATTATTTTTGCCAACGCCACGACTGGATACATTGCCTTCAGTGACGCATCCGTGCTGGGTGTGCTGGATGTTACCAACTTCACCATTCCTCTCGAAATACCCGTCGGACAAAGCCCCGTTGCACTTGATGTGCAGGGAAACCAGATTTTCTGTGCTGTTCGTGGTGAAAATCAAGTGGTTATTATTGATTCACGGACGAACTCAGTCACGACCCGTATAGCTGTTCCCCCAGCGCCGCAGTTTATTCGCCTCAGCATAAGTGGTCAGGACTTACTCGTCGTCAGTGCCGGAGGCGGACGCTTTGATAATTCACCTCGCACCGCGCTTCGGGTGAGCCGCATCAACCTCGCCCAACGGCGCGTTACGCAGCAAGCACCCATCGTGAATACTGCCGATTCGACAACCGAAACCGCCTACGGGCTGGCTGTGACTGACCAAGATTTTGCGTATATTCCCACGAATAAGGCATTGTATCAGGTGGACGTACAAAACGTCTTTTTCTCACAGAACACGCTGGACGGCTCATTTCGCAACGTGAACTATAATCCCATTCGCAATGAAGTCTTGGTGGCGGAAGTGGATTCAGTCGGTATGACCACTTCGTGCATTATCGTAAATCCCCGCAACGGCAGAGACAGCCTCGTTGTGCCGCTTCCTGATTTGCGCGTCCGACCACGACAAGTCTTTACTAAATAAGTACGTTACGATTTTCTTTTCGCAATTCGACATCCTTCTTCCACTGTTCAACCCCAACACCCATTATGGCGAAGCACACGAACATCCTGCTGGAATCCGGCACCAACGAACTCGAAGTTATTGAGTTTGTCATTGATTACCCCGATAACGAAGGAAATTCGATTACGCAATCCTTCGGTATCAACGTGGCGAAGGTGCGAGAGATTATCAAAATGCCCGAACTGACAGCGCTTCCCAATATGCCCGCAAGCACGGTCGGTATTTTCAATCTGCGCGGCTATATCGTTCCGGTGATTGACCTTGCGAATTGGCTTTATCAGTTCGATAACATCACGCCGGAGCGGAAATTGATTGTGGCGGAGTTTAACAATATGCGATTGGGCTTTATTGTGAACGACGTGCGCCGTATCTACCGCTTCTCGTGGAAGCAAGTGGAATCGCCCGACGCGCTCACGGACTTTGGTGCGGACAACACATCTATTATCGGCATTATCAAAAGCGAGGACAAAAATATCCTCATGGTGGATGTGGAAAAAATCATCGCCGAAATCAACCCCAAACTTGGTATGGAGCAGGTGGAAGACATTCACCACCTCGACGGCACGAACTACACGATTCTTATGGCGGAAGACTCCCCGACGATTCGGAAAATGATTCTTGACCGCTTGAATGTGGCTTCTTACAACGTTATTTCCTGCAACGACGGGCTTCAGGCGTGGGAAATGCTGGAAGGCTTCGCGGAACGTGCAAAAGCAGGTGAAGACTTGCGGTCTATGGTGAACTTGGTTATCACCGATATTGAAATGCCGCAACTGGACGGACACGCGCTCACGAAGAATATTCGCACCCATCCTCTGCTCGCTGGCATTCCGGTTATTATTTTCTCATCGCTCGTCTCGGAGGATCTCTTCCACAAAGGCGAAGCCGTCGGAGCTGACGCGCAGCTTACAAAACCAAAAATCTCGCTCTTGCTTGATACGGTCTTAGACTTGCTGAAAAAATACAAACAAATTCGGTAAGTGCTTCGAGAGCAGCCACGAAAAACCACTACGCCCACACCATGACCAAACCCGACATCATTCGTGAACTCCATGTGCGGCATGAGCGCTTCACAGATCATGTTACCGCACTGGACGAGCGGTCATTTCTTTTTTCCTACAACGGAAAGTGGACAGCCGGTCAGCAACTGGAGCACATTCACCGCTCGGTGAAACCGCTTGTGCTGGCATTGCGTTTGCCTACGTTCGCGCTCCGTCTGGCATTTGGCACAGCAAACCGCCCTTCCCGCGATTACGATGCGCTGGTGGCAAAGTACCACGCAAAACTCAACGCCGGAGGTGCTGCCTCAGGGCGCTTTGTGCCGCCGCCCGTTGCTTACTCAGACCGCGAGCGTCTCCGCCAAGAAACACTTGCAACCGTACAAGCGGTCTGCAAAGCGCTTGATAGCTTCACAGAGGAGGATTTGGAGCGCTACATTTTGCCCCATCCTTTGCTTGGCAAACTTACTATTCGTGAAATGATGTATTTCACGGCGTACCATGTTGACCATCACGAGGCGCTTACTAAGCGCAATCTTACGCATCTTTAACTTTTGCTACCTGCTTCTATGCCCTTCCTCGACACTCTCTTCGCCAAAGCCGCCGCTCTTCAGCGCACCATCGTTTTACCCGACGCGACCGATGAACGGACACTTCATGCCGCACGAATGCTTGCGGACAAAGCCATTGTAAATCCTGTGCTTGTCGGCAGTCGCGCTCAGATTGAAGCACTGGCACGCGAAAAAAATGTTTCCCTCAGCAGTGTGGAAATCCTTGACCCCGCAACATCGGCACATACACAGAACTACGCGGCAACATTGCACGAACTGCGCAAAGCAAAAGGCATGACCGCCGAAAAAGCACTCGAAACCATGCAGCACCCGCTCTATTTCGCCGCTATGCACGTCCGCGAGGGCAATGCACACGGCTCAGTGGGCGGTTCGCTGTCTTCCACGGGCGATGTACTCCGCGCTGCCATTCAAGCAATCGGTACCGCGCCGGGCATTGCGACGGTGAGCAGTTTCTTCTTGATGATTTTTCCCGATAAACTGTTTGCCTACGGGGACTGCGCAGTCGTGCCTGCACCGACCGCGCCGCAGCTTGCGGACATTGCCCTTGCCACAGCCACAAACTTTGAGCGCTTGACGGGCGAAACGCCGCGCGTGGCAATGCTTTCTTTCTCCACGAAAGGCAGCGCCGAACATGAGTCCGTCACAAAAGTCCGCGAGGCATTGGAACTGGTCAGAAGCAAGAATCCACAACTTTCAGTGGACGGCGAACTCCAATTCGATACCGCCTTCGTGCCGAGCGTCGGCGAGCGCAAAGCGCCCGGTTCGCCCGTTGCCGGACGAGCAAATGTCTATATTTTCCCCGACTTGAATGCCGGGAACATCGGCTACAAAATCACGGAGCGTCTGGGCGGCGCACAGGCAGTGGGTCCCGTCGTGCAGGGTTTGGCAAAGCCGTATTTAGACCTTTCGCGTGGCTGCAAAGCGGAGGATATTGTGGCGACGGCGGCGATTGCGGCGCTGATGGCATAACATCTTTATTTTTCAGCACTTTTTCAAAAAAAAACATGGATTGGAAACAACATATCAGCACTTCGCCCGCTATATGCCATGGCAAGCCGTGTATTCGTGGAACACGCATCATGGTTTCGGTGGTCGTGGACAACATTGCCGACGGAATGTCTGTAGAGGATATTATTACAAATTATCCCCCCTTGACTGCCGATGATGTGCGAGCTGCGCTGCATTATGCAGCAACTCTTGTACGCGAAGAAGAGATTGTACCGCTCCTTGAATACGCGGAAGCATAGAACGTATGCGCATACTTCTCGATGAACATTTGGGATTATTGAGTCAAGAACTCTTGAATAAGGCAGGATATGATACACAGCGCATCTATACAGCCGGAATTGCTGGTGCAAGCGATGAAGAAGTATGGCAATATGCTTGTGCAAAAGGTATGCTCTTGATAACACTTGATACGGATTTTTCCGACTACCGTCGCTATACTCCACCGTTTCCGGGTGTATTACTGCTCAGACCTCACAGCAATAGTGCCGTTGCAGTCAACGAATTACTCACTCAGGTTTTACGACAATACAACCTCGAAGAATTTCGGAACTGCCTTGTAGTGAGTGATAATAACAAAACTCGCATTCGCCGTTTTCCTGAAAGTTTACCCCCATGACCATCACCATAAAATTCTTTGCCCTCGGGCGTGAACTCGTCGGCACAAATGAACTCCGCGTGGATTTACCCGAAAAAGCCAGTGTTCACGACGCGCTTGAACGCTTGCAAGCAGAACATCCAAAACTGGCGCAACTGCCTTCTTTTCTCGTTGCGCTCAATGCCGAGTATGCCGAGCGCACGGCGATTTTGAAAAGTGGCGATGAACTTGCTATTATCCCACCTGTGAGCGGCGGATAAGCCAAAAAAGTTGTATTTTGTGTATAGTTGAGTTTTATTCATTTTTTTCAGGCTATGATATGCAATACATTGCTTCTCAACAAGGTGCGGCGCAGCTGCCCGTGAAAACACCATCCGCCCCCCCCCCTCTACTAAAGCAGCCGTTATGACAACAACAACCATAACGGCAACGGAATTACGAAAATTACCCGCCGAAGAACGTTCTGCAATTCTTCGTGTGATGTTTGCTCAAGCCGCAGAACATCTACGACAAGAAGACCTTATTGACGACGCAACGGATATTCTTGAACTCTAATCCCCCCTCAAAATGCTTCAAGAAGAAATTTGGCTGACTGAATTTCAACCACAACGCGGCGCAGAAATCAGCAAAACTCGTCCCTCTGTAATTATCTCTACTCCGGAAGTGGAACCGTACCAAATTCGTATCGTTGTGCCAATTCGTGAGCGCAAGGCACATCATGGCGCAGCAGCATTTTATATTGAGCTTTTGCCCTCGCCAGAAAACAGTCTGACCAAAGCAAGTACAGCCGATTGCACCCAAGTCAAATCGTTCAATGTTTCGCGGTTTACAAAGAGAATGGGAAAGGTCAGTACTGAGACTTTGCAAGAAATCTTGAACGGTGTTTGCCTTTGTATTGGTGCTTAACTTTACCTTTTTCCCATGCTCAATATTCACCTCAGCGAAACCACTCTCGACACAGCCACCATTATCGCCTCTGTCCAAGACGAGCGAGCAGGCGCGATTGACGTTTTTATCGGCACCGTGCGCAATCACACCAAAGGAAAAGCCGTACTCAGACTTGAATACGAAGCATATCAACCCATGGCGCTGAAAGAAATGCGTTCTATCTGCGAAGAGGCACAAACACGTTGGAACGCACAGGCAATCGCTGCTCATCACCGCTTGGGAACGATTGAACCGGGCGACATTGCTGTCGTTGTCGCAGTTTCTACTCCGCACCGCGCCGATGCCTTTGCTGCCTGCCAGTACATCATTGATACACTCAAAGAGCGCGTCCCGATTTGGAAAAAAGAATTTTTCTTGGACGGCGAAGTGTGGGTGATGCCACACGCTTAAAACTCAGTATTTACATCTACCGCAAGCTATTTTCATACCTTCATTTTTCACTTTTTTTATTCAACCGTATGCACCCACTTCTTGCAAACAACGATGCTTTTGCCGTCAAAGAAAAAGTTGGTATTTTCAAAGCTGCCAACAGCTATGACTTTTTCCATCCCGAATCAGGTGAACTCCTCATGCAAAGCACCGAAGAAGATTTAGGCATCTTCACCAAAATTCTGCGCTTTACCGATTTTAAGACCTTCACCCCCTTCGATGTCACCGTGCGCGATGCCGCAGGGCGCAGAGTTATTCGCGTTTCGCGCGGAATTTCATTTCTCTTTTCGCGTGTAGAAGTCTTCGATGAAAATGATATTTTCGTAGGGGCATTCCAAGAGCGCTTCTCGTTCCCACGCAAGAAAATTGAAGTTTTGGACACAGAGGGAAACGTCGTCCTCATGCTGCGTGGCAGCTTTTTGGCGTGGGATTTCCGCTTTCTTCGCCTTACTGGTGGCGGCGAAGAAGAAGTGGCTCGCATCGGTAAAACATGGGCGGGTCTTGCAAAAGAACTTTTCACCACTGCCGATAATTATGTTCTCGGCATGAGTCCTGCTCTCGGCGCACAAAACCCGCTCCGAATGATGATTCTGGCAGCAGTGGTGTGTGTGGATATGGTATTCAAGGAGCGTAAATCGTAAACTGTATTCCTTAACGTTGAACAAATTTTACCCCGAAAAACGAACATTGGATGTTTGATTTTCGGGGTAATTTTTTATCAAAAAGAAATGTATTTGAATTCAAATTGCAAAAGCCGCGAAACTATGCTAATTTATGATGTTACAGCATCTCTCTTCACTTCACAAAGGAAATTGCTATGTCAGCACTCCCTCCTGCCATAACCGAAACCTTACAACAATTCCATATCACGCCCGAAGAAGCAGCAGTTGCTTTCACGGTCAAACTCGTCCAAGAAAAAATCCTTGCCTATACCAAAGAAGCATCTGCATTTGAAGAACGATACCGTACTACGCTGGAAGAATTTACTCAACGCCTCCAAAATCGTAGGAACTCTGAAAACTTTCAAGAATCCGACGACCGCAACGATTGGCAATTTGCCGTGGAATCTTGTCAGTATTACGAGCAGCGTCTCCGAGAGATTTCAGCAATCGCGCAAACAAGAATACAAGCATGAAAGCACTCAATACCGAAGCGTTGATGGCTTTGTACTCATCAATTATTCTATCCGTCGCTGAACATAAAAACGAACAAAATGGCAGACTCACACGTTTTCATGCGGAATTTTTCTTTGTGCAAGGCTTGCGTTTAATTGCACGGGATTAGCACTTTGACGACGGCAGTCGAAAATACTCCTTTCACCTCCAAGACGATGCACATAATCTGGTCTTTCGCTATGACAACGAAGCGCATTGGCATGACATTCCCACCTTTCCACATCACAAGCACCTACCAGACGATATGGTCGCTCCAAGTGATGAACCAAGTCTTGAACAAATTCTCATAGAAATCGAACTCTTCGTGACAAATAACGAAAAAAAGCAGTAAAACCTCATATTCTGTGAGTGAAAAAAAGCCGCCATTATCGTAGATTTGCAAGTATAGGGAACCAACCTACCACAACCTTACTCACTATCTTTTTTCGTTATGAAGAACGCTTTCCGACTACTTTGCGCGGTGTTTCTGTGTCTGTATTCGCTTTCTTTCGGAAGCCTCTCCGCACAAGACCTCGCCCCACGCGACACCACGCGCTTCAAAAACCTCAAATTCCGCAACATCGGTCCTGCTATCGGTGGCAGAACCTCGCGCGTGGCGGGAGTTCCCGGCGATGCGCTCACCTACTATGCAGCCACAGCCTCCGGCGGCGTGTGGAAGTCTACAGACGGCGGCATGAAATGGAAAGCAATCTTTGACGACCAGCCCGTTGCTTCGATTGGTGCAGTGGCGGTTGCCCCTTCCGACCCGAATGTGATATATGTCGGCTCGGGAGAAGCAAACCCGCGCGGGAACGTAGCTGCGGGCAACGGTATCTACAAATCCACCGACGGCGGTAAAACGTGGAAACACGTCTGGAAAAGCATCGGGCAAATCGGTACCATGATTGTCCACCCCGCAAATGCTGATGTAGCATTTGCTGCCGTGCTGGGCAATCCGTTCGCACCGAACAAAGAGCGCGGTGTCTATCGCACCAAAGACGGCGGTAAAACGTGGGAGCGCGTTCTGGCGAAAAATGAGGAAACAGGCGCTTCGGACGTTTGTTTTGACCTCACCAATCCCAATATCCTTTTTGCCGGAATGTGGCAGATGCGCCGCAAACCGTGGGATATGCAAAGCGGCGGACCCGGAAGCGGCTTGTACACATCGCGCGACGGTGGCGACACGTGGAAGCAAATTACACCGACCAAAGCCGACGGCTCGCCAAGCGGCATCCCGGAAGGTATCATGGGCAAAATTGGCTTGGCTGTCGCGCCCACCAATGGAAGCCGTGTCTATGCACTCATTGAGCATGAAAAAGGCGGCTTGTTCCGTTCTGACGACGGTGGCGTAAACTGGCGCTTAGTCAATGACTCTCGCTCCTTGCGCCAACGTGCGTGGTACTATTCCACCATGACCATTAACCCCACGAACCCCGATGATGTCTGGTTCCCGCAAGTACCGATGTTCCGTACACTCGACGGCGGGCGCACCATTTCCCGTGTTCGCGGCTTTCGTCACGGTGACCACCACGATATTTGGATTGACCCCAAGAATCCGCAACGTATTATTAACGCTAACGACGGCGGCGTAGAAATCTCCACCGATGGCGGTGATTCATGGTTTGCAGCCGCAATGCCGACGATGCAATTTTACCACGTTGCGGTTGACAATGCCAATCCCTACGTTATTTCCGGTGCAGCGCAAGATTGGGGAACATTTGCAGCACCCAGCCACAGCTTGGACGGCGGCGGTATTGACGTTGCCGAATGGTACAACGTCGGCGGCGGCGAAGCCGGACACACACAGCATAACCCCACTGACCCCAATATTGTCTATGCAGGCGAATACGGCGGCGCAATCACCCGCTACGACCACCGCACCCGCACCACACAAAACATCACGGTCTATCCGACCAATCCTTCCGGACACGGCGCGGAAGACCTTCGCTATCGTTTCCAGTGGACTGCCCCGATTCTGATTTCTCCGCATGACGCGAATACGGTCTATCACGGCGCAAACGTCCTTTTCAAAACCAATGACGGTGGCAAGACATGGAATGCGATTTCGGGCGACCTAACGCGCAATGACAAGGCAAAACAAAAATGGTCGGGCGGACCCATCACCGGCGATAACACAGGAGTTGAGACGTACTGCACCATTTTTGCCATTGCCGAATCGCCCGTGAAAGCAGGCGTACTCTGGACAGGCAGCGACGACGGTTTGGTGCAAGTCTCGCAAGACGGCGGAAAAACGTGGACAAACGTGACGAAAAACATCACGGGCTTGCCCGAATTTGCGACTATCAAAACCATCGAGACCTCGCGCACCGACGCAGGAACGGCATACGTGGTCGCTGAAACGCACCGTCTGAGCGATTTCAAGCCGTACCTGTGGAAAACAACCGACTTCGGCAAAACATGGAAAAGCCTCACGGCAAAACTTCCGCAAGACACGTATTTACACGCCGTCCGCGAAGACCCCAAAAAGCGTGGTTTGCTCTATGTCGGCACGGAATTGGGCTTGGCAATGTCGCCCGATGATGGCGCAACGTGGCAGGCGCTCACGATGAATTTCCCGCCTGTTGCCGTTCACGACTTGCTTATCAAGAACAATGACCTTGTTATTGCCTCGCACGGGCGCTCGTTCTGGGTCTTTGACGACCTCACGCCCATACGTGAATTTGCTGCCGGAGAAGCTGCCGACAATGCCCTCCTGCCCGTCCAAACCGCCACACGCTGGAACATGAGCTATAATCGCGGCGGAAATGTGGGCGCAATGCCCAATCCCCCGAATGGACTCGTCTTTCACTACTTCCTGAAAGCCAAAGCAAAAACTCTTACGCTGGATGTACTGGACGCAAAAGGTGGTATCGTCCGCACCTACAAGAGCAAGCCCGAACCCGTTGCTGCCGGAGAAGAAGGACGCGGCAGAGGGCAAGATACACTCTCGGTTCTCGCTGGTCTGCACCGTGCAACGTGGAATTTGGACTACAAAGGCGCTGAGTTCATCAAAGATGGGCAGACCGACGGCGGCGATGTCGTTTCTGGTCCGACAGCAGCACCCGGAGCGTACACGCTGCGTTTGACGGTGGACGGCAAAGTGCTCACGCAAGCAGCACAAGTCGTTGCCGACCCACGCCAAAGTATCAATGCACCGGAACTGGCAAAAACACTTGAGTTCACGCTTGCCGTGCGAGACACAATTTCTGCGCTCACACGCACGGTCTATCAAATCCGTGCTGTGAAAAAGCAGCTCAACGAACGCGCTGAACTGCTCGGTACGGGCACAGATACGGCAAAGTATGCGGCACTCCTCAAAACCGCAAAAACACTTGCCGCGCAGTGCGATTCAGTGGAAGGCAAATTGCACAATGCAACGGCAAAAATTGCTTACGACATTCTTGCGGGCAAGAACAACACCGGAGCGAAGCTCTATGCTGTGCTTGCGACGCTCTACGATGCCGCCAAAAGCGACGAACCCATCACGCAAGGTATGCGCGAAGTCTTTGCAGAAGAAGTGAAGAATTTCGGCACATATCGCAGTGAGTGGCAAGGCACGATTTCACGAGACCTTGAGTCATGGAACAAGCAAGCAAAGGCACTGGATGTGCCGCACGTGCTTGTGCCGGCAATGTAATTCTTGCTTGGAAAATGATTATCTTTTGCGGGCTGTCCGATTCATATCGGGCAGCCCGCTTTTTCTGAAGAAGAGACGGAAAGGGTCAGTGGATAACGTGCAGAACATCAGTAGTCAGCCCCTCATTTATGCCAAGACGATAGAAATACACCCCGTTCGGATATGCCCGTGTGTCAATATCTATGCTGTGACGACCCGCTCCCTGCTCTTGATTGAGCAATCTCGCAACGACCTGACCAAGCGGAGAAATAAGTTCCACGCTCACAAACGCAGTTTTGTTCAGATGATATTCAATCGTGGCGCGTTCTGAGCATGGGTTGGGATACTGCGTCATCGCCATCGGCACGTCCTCCGATTGATTCCGCACAGAAGTTACACCAAGCGATGTCCGAAAGATTCGCCCGCCGGCGCTGTCGCTTACACCCGCCGGAGCGGTAGCGGCAAAAAGTGAGTTTTGCGTCAGCAGAAGCATCGAGACGTTGCGGTTTGTAGCGTCAGGATGAAAGGCGGTCCATGTTGTGCCGTTATCCAGTGAGCGAAACACTCCGCCACTATCTAAAATTCCTGAACGAAAGATAAAATTTGATCTTGTTCGCGCTCCTGCATACACGACATTATCATTCGCAATCAGTGAGCTAATGAGTTTATCTCCAAGCGGAAAGGCAAACCATGTCTCACCATTATCAAAACTACGGATTGTCTGGCTACTCACGGGCGAATCAATCGTTAAAGGGGTAATTGCCGCAAACATTGTATTACTGTTCATGCAGAGTGCCGTGATTCTTGATGGGAAGCTGAACGTATAGATATTGCTCCACGTCCGCCCATTATCGGTCGAACGAAAAATATTTCCCGGTATTGTACCAGTGCCTCCAGCAAGAATCGTCGTGTTTTGTAGCGCTATGGACGTTACCGCTACTGATTCCAAGCCTAATGAAGTCCACGTTGTACCGTCATCGGAGGAGACATAGACTCCGCGTTGGGTTCCGGCGTAAAATTTTCCGTTTTTTGCCACAACTGTATTCACATTGGGTAGTCCCACCGTTGTCAGTTCATTCCACGTTACGCCATTGTCGAGCGACCGAGCGAAGGAAGACGCTACTTGCGACGTGGTGCGATAGATGAGAATGGTATTGCCATTCGCCGCCATCGCAATGACTGTCTGGGTAGGCAAACTGGTATTTGCCCACGTGCTTCCGTTATCGGTGGAGCGCAGCAGACGATTTTCAGACGAGCCTTGCACAGCCGCAAAAATTGTTGTGCCATTTGCCGCAAGAGTAGTAGCGTTGTAGCCGAATTGACCACCCGCTTGCTGCCACTGCGAAAAAGCAGCATTGGCGACGAACTGCAATCCAAGCACTGCCATAAAGAAACGCGAACGTATCATTCGAGTACGCATAAAAAACTCTCAAGAAGATGTGCGAAAATAGAGAACTCTTGGTATGAGTCACAGGCGAGAAGAAAGTCACACGAATTCTGAAAGTTTTTAAGCACGCGGATACGAAATCTACTTGCTATTGGGAATATAGGGTCCGCCTGTTTCCCCCCATCCCCATTTGGGCATTGGTATTTGCTCATCGACAGGATTCTCGGTTGCGTTGGAGTTGATTACCGCAATCCGGCTTCCCCATTCTAAATATCCCACTAATGCGGAACGAAATTCCGGGTCGTCGGCAACGCCAATTTCGTCACAACTCTGTAAAAATAAATCCATCCAGCGTTTTCTTCTGCTTTCATCCAGCATTTTTCCAAGATGATGCGAAATCATTTTGTAATGACTACCATCATCGCCGGAAGTATATAACGTAGGTCCGCCAAAGACTTCAGCAATAAAATGAGCGACGTGCTTGCTATGCTCGGCAGACATATTCTTGAAAGTATCATACAGGAGAGTGTCGTTGAGAACATGACCATAGAAAATGTCGGTAAGTTTTTCGAGGGATTCCTTGCCCCCTACCCATTCATATAGTGTTGGTGTGGTATTCATGGTATATGCTTGTGGTATAAATGAAATTCTTCTTTGGCAAAAATACTGCTTTTCAACGATGTTTGTCATTTTTTATTCTTGCTGTCGGTTGTGGGGTGTGGAAAGCGGATGGACGGCATTTTTTTGGCTTTTTTCGTGACTATTTACCGCTTATCATTCCCAGCGACCGCTTATCCAAAATATCTTGGCTTCGGGCATGGACGGCGATATTTTGCGCACAAAAAAAAACAACGACACACTCACATTTTTCCGCTTCGCAAATGCTTCGTTTTGTTGTTATTCTCTGCCTCGCGCTCGTGCTTGCCACTGGAGCAATGAGCGCCCAAACCAAAAAACTCGACTCCCTGCAAGCACTCCTGAAAACCGCAAAGGACGACACTGCAAAAGTCCGCCTGCTGAACGAACTTGCGCGTGAACAACGCGGAGATCCCGCCACCCAACGCGCCACCGCCGAACAGGCATACGCGCTCGCCATGCGGCTCGGCGACAAAGGTGGAGCAGCATGGGCGAAAAATCAGATTGCAAGAGCGTACAATGCCCAAGGCTCCTACACCGAAGCTCAACGTGCGGCGGAGGAAGCGCTCGCGCTGTCCCACGAGGCGGGCGACAAGCGCCAAGAAGGGGCGGCGTATAGAAACTTGGCAGGGGTACAGAGGCTGCAGGGGAACTACGACGCGGCGTTGGATTTGTACTTCAAGGCACTTGCACTCGCGGAAGAAACGGGCGATAAGGCGGGGCTGGCAAATGTGCTGGGTGGCATGGGAAGCGTTTACGGCGACATGGGCAATTATGCTTCCTCATTGGAGTATCAAGGAAAAGCACTTGCCCTGTGGGAAGAACTCGGCGACAAACGAGGCATGGAACCAGTAATCAGCAACATCGGCAATGCCTATTTGGAGCAGGGTAAACACGATTCGGCGCTGGTCTATTTCCGCCGAGGGCTTGGTATCGCTACGGAGTCGAAGAGTAAAATTTCAATGATGAGCAATCTTCTGAACATCGGAGAATCAAATCTGCGGCTTGGACGCTTGGGCGAGGCGCAAGCGGCTCTGAAGGAAGGATTGGCGCTTGCTTCCGCTATCGAAGCCAAAGACTGGGTAGTCTTTGGCTTGCACCTATTTTCGCAACTCTCCGGTTTGAAAGCGCTTACCGTGTACAAAGACTATATCGCACTCCGCGACTCGCTGGTGAACGACGAAACCACGAAAAAAGTCGCTTACCGCGAAAGCAAATACGCCGCCGACAAAAAGGACAAAGAAATCCTGCTGCTCAAAAAAGACGCAGAAAATCAAGCGCTCGTGCGAAATTCGATGGCGGGCGGGCTTGCGCTTGTCGGGGCGCTCGTCGGCGTGTTGGTGTTCAGCAATAACCGCCGTAAAAAAGCAAATGTGCTCTTACAAAGCCAAGCAACGCAAATCCAACTCGCCAACACCAAACTGAGTGAAAAGAACATCCAAATCAGCGCCTCGCGTGAGCGTTTGGAGATAATGAGCGAGGTCGGACGCAGTCTGACGGCTTCGCTTGCGGTGGAGACGATTATCACCAACCTCTACCAACGTGTGAGCGAGGTGATGGACGCAATGGTCTTCGGCATCGGTATAGTACGCCCCGAAAAAGGCGTGATTGAGTACAAACTTGCGATGGACAAAAGCGAACGTTTGCCGCCCTACGAGCGCGACTTGGCGGACACGAACCAATTTCCCGTGTGGAGCATCAACAACCAACAATCGGTGTTTATCAACGATGTGGATGCGGAAGGTGCGAACTATATTCCTTCATTCCGTGAGACAATCAATCCCCCACGGCTGTCCGATTCTTATCAGACTGTCGGCTTGATGAAGGAGGATTCTCACATGGACACAAATGAGTACAGTAAATCCCTGCTCTATGTTCCGCTTCTCTTGGAAGGCAGAACAATCGGCGTGTTGTCGGCACAGAGTTATGAGCACAATGCGTATTCCCGCGACGATTTGGAAACACTCAAAACCCTCGCCAATTACGCCGCCATCGCCATTGCCAACGCCGAAAGCACCGAAGAAATTGTACGCCAAAAAGCCATTGTGGAAGAATTCAACCGCAACATCCGCGACAGTATCCGCTACGCAAAGCGCATTCAAGACGCGATGCTCCCTTCCCAAGAAACCTTGAACCGCCTTCTTCCCCACCACTTCATCTTCTTCCGTCCCAAAGATGTCGTCTCGGGCGATTTTTACTGGTGCAAAGAAGTCAAAGGCAAAGTTTTCGTGGCGGCGGTTGATTGCACGGGGCACGGCGTACCGGGCGCGTTTATGAGTTTGATTGGGAACTCGCTTTTGAACGACATCACCGCTCGCCTTCCGGAGCCGCATCCGGATGTGATTCTGAACGAACTCCACCGCGAGTTGCAAACCCTTCTCCGCCAAAAAGAAACCGACAACAACGACGGTATGGATATGTGCCTGTGTATGATAGACACAACGACGCGCATTGTTGAGTTCGCGGGAGCAATGAATCCGCTTTATGCCGTTGTATCAGGAGAACTGAGGGAATTCAAAGGAACACAGGAGGAATTGGGCGGGAGCGAGGAGCGGAATCCCGTCTTTGAGCGGCACGTACTGGATGTGTCGAATGTGCCGACAGGAGCAACGATGCTGTATCTTTCGACCGACGGGTACAAAGACCAATTCAACGAGGCTCGTCAGCGCTTTATGCCGAAGCGTTTGCGTCCCTTGCTCGCGGAGATAGTCGCCAAGCCGCTTGCGGAGCAGCCATGTCGTTTGGGTGAAGCGATAGATGCACACCGAGGCGGGATGTTTCAAGTGGATGATATGTTGGTTCTTGGAGTGAGGATGTAGTAAAAGAGCCGAAATCGATTTTTTCTAAAGCCGTTCTATGGTTTGGAAAGCGCTTTGGGCTTTTTTTCAGCTTTTTTTGTGACTAATTACCGCTTATCATTCCCAGCGACCGCTTATCCAAAATATCTTTGGTTCGGGCATGGACGGCGATATTTTGCGCACAGAAAAATAACAACGACACGCTCACATTTTTCCGTTTCGCAAATGCTTCGTTTTGCTTTTACTTTCTGCCTCGCGCTCGTGCTTGCCGCCGGAGCCATGAACGCCCAAACAAAAAAACTCGACTCCCTGCAAGCCCTTGTGAAAACCGCAAAGGACGACACCACCAAAGTCCGCCTACTGAACGACCTTGCGCGTGAACAACGCGGAGAGCCCACCCAATCCCGCGCCACCGCCGAACAGGCATACGCGCTCGCCATGCGCCTCGGCGACAAAAGCGGCGCGGCGCGGGCGAAAAATCTGATTGCAAGAACGTACATTGACCAAAGCTCCTACGCCGAATCTCAACGGGCGGCGGAGGAAGCGCTCACTCTCGCTCGCGCGGCGGGCGACAAACGACAAGAAGCGTCGGCGATTAGAAACTTGGGAGGGGTGCAGAGGCTACAGGGGAACTACGACGCGGCGTTGGATTTGTACTTCAAGGCATTTGCACTCGCGGAAGAAACGGGCGATAAAGCAGGGCTTGCAAATGGGCTGAGTAGCGTAGGAGGCGTTTACGACGAATTGGGCAATTATGTTTCTGCATTGGAGTATCAGGGAAAAGCGCTTGCCCTGTGGGAAGAACTCGGCGACAAACGAAGCACGGCAACGGCAATCAACAACATCGGCAATATCTATTTGCAGCAGGGCAAACACGACTCGGCGCTGGTGTATTTCCGCCGAGGGCTTGGTATCGCTACGGAGTTGAAGGATAAATCTTCAATGATGGCATCTTTTCTAAATATGGGGGAATCGAATCTGCGGCTTGGACGTTTTGGCGAGGCGCAAACGGCGCTGGAGGAAGGACTGGTGCTTGCTTATGCTCTCGAAGCAAAAGACTGGGTGGTCTTTGGTTTGCACCTCTTTTCGCAACTCTCCACCGCTCGCGGCAACTATGCCGATGCCGTGCGCTATGGCACACAAGCGGTAGCACTTGCGGACAGCCTTGGCACTCGCCCCGACAAACGCGACGCGCTGAAGGCACTCAGCGAAGCGTACGCCGGAAAGGGAGAAGGTTTAAAAGCTCTCGGCATCTACAAAGACTACATCACGCTCCGCGATTCGCTCGTGAACGACGAAAACACCAAACGCGCCGCCTACCGCGAAGCCAAATACGCCGCCGACAAAAAGGACAAAGAAATCCTGCTGTTGAAAAAAGACGCGGAAAATCAAGCGCTCGTGCGGAACTCTATGGCGGGCGGTTTGGGGCTTGTGGGCGTTCTTGTGGGTGTGCTCGTCTTTAGCAATAATCGTCGCAGACGGGCAAACGCGCTGCTGCAAAGCCAAGCCACGCAAATCCAACTCGCCAACACAGAGCTTCAGGAGAAAAATATCGTCATCACTGAAGCACATAACCAAACACAAATCCTGCTCACCAACGTCAACGATAGCATCCGCTACGCCAAGCGCATCCAAGACGCGATGCTGCCCTCCACCGAAACGCTGAACCGCTTGCTTCCCGAACACTTCATCTTTTTCCGCCCAAAAGATGTCGTTTCGGGTGATTTCTACTGGTGCAAAGAGGTGGGCGGCAAAGTTTTCGTCGCTGCGGTGGATTGCACCGGACACGGCGTTCCGGGCGCGTTTATGAGCCTTATTGGTAATTCCCTTTTGAACGACATCACCGCTCGCCTTCCGGAGCCGCATCCTGATGAGATTCTCCGAGAACTGCATTACGACTTGCAAACACTCCTCAAGCAGCGCGAGACCAACAACAACGACGGTATGGATATTTGCCTCTGCATGATTGACGTGCAAACACGGCGTATTGAGTTCGCAGGCGCGATGAATCCGCTTTATGCGGTTGTTGACGGAACGTTACAGGAGTTCAAAGGCACGGCGGAAGAATTAGGCGGACAGGAAGAACGTCATCCAACCTTCACGCGGCACGAATTGGATTTATCATCAGTTCCCAAAGGCTCAACAATGCTCTATCTGACGACCAACGGCTACAAAGACCAGTACAACGACGAGCAGCAGCGTTTTATGCCCAAGCGTTTGCGTCCCCTGCTCGCAGAAATAGCGGGAAAGTCGCTTGAGGAGCAACCGCGTTTGCTCGGCGAGGCGATAGACGCGCACCGTGGCGGAATGTTTCAGGTGGATGATATGTTGGTCTTGGGGGTGAGGCTATAAAGCCTTATCTTGACCCAAAGAATTGTCCGACAATTTTTTCTCATTTTTCATCAATCCATTATGATAGCACAAGAAATCCTGCAACATTACTCCGTTGCAAAAACAGCACAAATTCTGATGATGTTCAAAGGTGGACTCTCGCAAAACATCGTTGTGGATTTGGGAAGCCTATTGCAAAACCGTCTCGGCTTCGATGTGAAAGTCCGGCGAATGTTTGGCATATTCGTCGAACTGGCGCAAAACGTCAAGAATTATTCCGCAGAAACTGAGATTGCATCAGACGGCTCAGAAGTCGGCATTGGGATATTGATTCTGGCAGACAGTGGAACGCACTACTCCGTGAACTCCGGCAATTTAGTGCGTAACGCCAACGCAGAGATCCTCAAAGCACAATGCGACCACTTGCAGACGCTCGACAAATCGGCGCTCAAGGCGTACCACGAAGAGCGTATCGAATCCGAACCGCCGCCCGGCAGCAAAGGTGCAGGCTTGGGGCTAATTGAAATCACGATGAAAACAGGTGGCAACGTACACTTTGACTTTGCCCCGTTTGATGCAGACTACACTTTTTTCAGCATCACGGCGACGGTTGAAAAATAATCGTTCTATGTTCCCTTTTTACCCTTTTGAATAACCATTTTTTTCATTGTTTTTTTTTCCCAACTATGGAATCTCTTATCATCAACCAAACAACCCAAACCCCTCGTATTGCCTTCGATGCTGAATCCGGTAACGGTGAAATTGTCGGTGTTTCCTTCCCCGAACACGCCAACGACTTTTATGCCTGTGTGAATGAATGGGTTGACCAATTTTTTGCCGAAGATGCCACGCGCACACTGCACGTTGCCTTCAATCTGAACTATTTCAACACCGCCACCACAAAGGAAATACGCCTTTTGATGAAGCATTTGGACAAACATTATACCGAAGAAAAGTCCGTGCACGTAACGTGGTTCCACGAGGATGGCGACGAAGATATGGAAGACATCGGCAAGGGCTATTCGGTGAGCCTGAACGTACCGGTGAGCGTGGAAGCGGTGTGAGTATGGAGGCGTTGTAAGCTAGAGGCGAAACGGAAAAGTCGTTCTTTGACTTTTGTACGGGGAACGGCTTTGCGTATTGTTATCGTGTCCATTTTGCCAGTGTTGTAGTGCTTTCAACACAGCAGCTGGTCATACCTCTGTTCTTTGACCGTAATTAACCCGTGCTGTTTTGTGACAGTTGATGGTGTTTTTTGTTGTTCCATTTTTTTGACCTCCGCTATGAACCGCTTTTCCACTCTCGTATTTGCTGTATTTCCTGTCCTTTTTCTGCTTAACGCTCAATGTCTGTACGGACAGGATGCATTCGGTTTAGACCATTCCCGTGCATTCACACAATACGCCAGTCAGAATTGGCAATCCGAGCAAGGATTACCGGAAAATTCCATTCTCAATCTTTGCCAAACCCGCGATGGTTATTTATGGATTGCCACAAATGAAGGTCTTGTGCGGTTTGACGGCGTAAAATTTACCGTGTTTGATAAAAAGAGCACCCCTGCCTTTACTCATCATTCTATCCGAGGACTTGCGGAAGACGATAACGGCACCTTGTGGATAGGCACGCGAGGAGGTGGTCTGGTGTGTTACAACAACGGAGTATTTACCAATCTCACGACGAAAGACGGGTTGCCAAGCAATACGATTTTTTCCATTACGAAAGCCAGGAATAATCAAGGAATGTGGATTGGAAGCTATGGAGGGTTAACACTGATACGCAACGGCAAATGTACTACCTATAATGCATCCAACGGATTGGCAGGCAAAGTTGTGTCGGCAATATTGGAATCCGAGCAACAAGGCGATAACCGCGATGTTGTTTGGGTAGGTACAGAAGGTGGCTTGAGCCGTTTCAAAAACGGTATATTTACAAACTACACCACCAAAGACGGACTACGTAATAATTCTATCCGCACACTCTACGAACCACGCTGCTCAGGATTACAGGGAGGTTTATGGATAGGCACTAGACTCGGCTTGAATATCCTCAAGGACGGTACAATCACTTCCATCGGCAACAATGAAAAAGTAGTCGAAGGAACAATTTATTCTATCGTAGAACCGAAGAACCCCGGACATGGAAACAATATCTTGTGGATAGGCAGCGTGTTCGGATTAAGCCGATACACCAATGGCAACTGGTCGCATTATGCCACCAAGCAAGGGTTAGCAAACGATGCCGTTATTGCGATGTTAGAAGATCGTGAAGGTTCGCTGTGGGTTGGCACCAATGGCGGTGGTGTTACACGCTTTTGGAGCGGAGTGTTTACGGGGTACAGCGTGTATGACGGCGTTCCAGATAAGTATGTGCTTCCTGTCTATGAAACGCAGAGGCTGGAAGGTCATATCGGGGCTGTTTGGATAGGTACGTATCAGGGGGTAAGCCGATTGAAAGATGGTATTATAACAAATTATACCGAAAAAGACGGCTTGGTCAATAACAAAATATACTCACTTTTTGAAGGGGGAGCTACAGGTCCTTATCGCAATACATTCTGGATAGGAAGTTCGGGTGGCTTAACGATGTTCAAAAATGGTAAATTTACCAACTACACCACGAAAAATGGACTCGCCTTCGATCTGGTTTCTACAATGGTAGAATCCCAAGACACAGGTAAAAACGTCGGTGTCCTGTGGATAGGAACTCAAGGCGGCGGTATCAGTAAATTGCAGAATGGAACCTTTACCAATTATTCCGTCAAAGAAGGACTTGTCAATATCATTGTCAGGGCTATGCTTGAAGACCATGAAGGCACTCTCTGGATAGGTACTGACGGCGGTTTGAGTCGTTTCAAAGATGGTAAGTTTACGAATTACACCAGCAAAGAAGGGTTGCCCGTTGATGGCGTATCGTCGTTATATGAAGATGCTGACGGCGTATTGTGGATTGGCACTGCCGGAGGGGGTTTGTGTCGCTTTCAGAATGGTCAGTTTCCTGTTATTACCGACAAAAACGGTATGTTTGACAATCTTGCTTACAGCATCGTTGAGGACGATTACGGATTTTTTTGGATGTCATGCAATAAAGGGATTTATCGGGTGAGTCGCGGTGAACTTAACGATTTTTTTGCAGGCAAAATCGAGCGCGTTTCCTGCACTTCGTTTGGGACAGCCGAAGGTATGAAAAGAGTTCAGTGTAATGGCGGGTATCAGTACTCAGGCTGGAAAGACACACAAGGAAACCTTTGGTTTGCTACCTCTGACGGAGCCGTAACCGTCAACCCGAACCCAAAGAATTTTCATAAAAACCCGGTTGTACCGAATGTTATTATCGAAAGCATCCAAGCAGATACCACTTCGTTATTAGCTCAGAATAACGTTGTGTTGGCAGCAGGAGTCGAGAAATTTGAGTTTCAATATACAGCAACCTGCCTTTTTGCATCGGAGCGCGTACGATTCAAATACATTCTTGAAGGATACGATAAAGACTGGATAGACGCAGGAAGCCGCCGCACAGCGTATTACAACAATCTTCCTCGCGGTCGAATACTCCGCTTCCGTGTTATTGCCTGCAACAATGACGGCATTTGGAATGAAGCTGGCGCGTGGCGGGATTTCAGTATTGCCCCCTTTTGGTGGGAAACGTGGTGGTTTTATGGGCTTTGTGTTGTGTTTGTCAGTGGTGGCGCGTATCAAGGCTTTCGCTGGCGAACGCAGCGTTTACGAGCAAAAGCGGAAGAATTGGAGCGAATTGTGGATGCAAGGACGGCAGAGCTGCAAGATGCCAATGTGGAGATTTCGCGTCAAATGGAAATCCAAAGCGAACAAGCGCGAGAAATTGAAATAGCCAACACCGCGCTTCAGGAAAAAAATATTGCCATTACCGAAGCGCACGAACGCTTTGAGGTGATGAGCGAGGTCGGGCGTGGTCTTACCGCCTCACTTGCCGTCGAAACCATTATCACCAATTTGTACGACCGCGTGAGCGAAGTCATGGACACGACGGTGTTCGGTATCGGCATTACGCGTGCGGACAGAGGGGTCGTCGAGTACAAACTCGTGATGGACAAGGGCGAACGCCTGCCGCCTTACGAGCGGGATATGGCGGACGCGAATCAGTTTCCGATTTGGAGTCTGACCAATCGGAAATCAGTATTCATCAACGACGTGGACACCGAAGCGACAAACTATATTGCCTCGTTCAGAGAAAAAGCCAACGTAGTTCGCACCACGGACGATTACTCAAAATCGCTGCTCTACGTGCCTCTGATGTTGGAAGGCGCACCGATAGGCGTGTTGTCGGCACAGAGTTATGAGTGCAACGCATATAGCGAATCCGATTTGGCGACGTTGGAGACGCTCGCCAACTACGCCGCCATCGCCATTGCCAACGCCGAAAGCACCGAAGAAATTATCCGCCAAAAGGCAATCGTGGAGGAATTCAACCGCAATATCCAAGACAGCATCCGCTATGCCAAGCGTATCCAAGATGCGATGCTGCCTTCGACCGAAACGCTCAACCGCCTTTTGCCCGAACACTTTATTTTCTTCCGCCCCAAAGATGTCGTCTCCGGCGATTTTTACTGGTGCAAGCAAGTGCGCGGTTTGGTATTCGTTGCGGCGGTGGACTGCACGGGGCATGGCGTACCGGGTGCGTTTATGAGTTTGATAGGTAACTCGCTGCTCAATGACATCTCAAGCAGACTTCTCGACCTGCATCCCGATTTGATATTGAACGAACTGCACCGCGAACTACAAACCGTCTTGCGTCAGAAAGAAACGAACAACGACGACGGTATGGATCTTTGTTTGTGCATGATAGACTTAGACACGCGCATCGTAGAGTTTTCCGGCGCAATGAATCCGCTTTATGCGGTGGTTGCAGGGGAATTGCGCGAGTTCAAAGGCACGGCGGAAGAATTGGGTGGACACGAGGAGCGCAGCCCTGTGTATGCACGGCACACGCTGGATTTGTCGTCTGTTCCCCAAGGCTCAACAATGCTCTATCTGGCAACCGACGGCTACAAAGACCAGTACAACGACGTGCAGCAGCGTTTTATGCCCAAGCGCGTGCGACCGTTGCTTGCGGAGATAGCGGGAAAGCCGCTTGAGGAGCAACCGCGCTTGCTCGGCGAGGCGATAGACGCGCACCGTGGCGGAATGTTTCAGGTGGATGATATGTTGGTGGTGGGAGTGAGGTTGTGAAAAAAAAAGCCGTCCTAGCGCTTCTTAGCGGTAGAACGGCTTCGGCAAAATCACTCTAAAAACTTCATTATCGCCTCATTCGTCTCGAAGGGCTTCTCAAACGGCACAAAATGTCCGCATTTATCAAAAATTTTGTATTCAGCATTCGGTATTTTTTGCGCACTTTCCTTAGCGACCGAATGCACCGAGCCGCCGTGCATGAACCAATTTGGAATAAAATTATCATTTGCCCCGTAAATAATCAACGTCGGCTGCTTCACCGACGAAAGGCGCGGCGCTACGGGTGAATAGCCCATTGCCAAGAACGATTGCATCACGGCTTTGCAATACAGGTCATAGCCGGAGGCGTGTGCCCACAGAATACGGTCACGTACCATGAAGAACGCTTCATCCGGCATTTTGTAAAAGTTTGCCGCATATGCAAGAAAAACCCCTGCCGGAGAAGCATACTTGAAAAATGGTACAGGCAGATACGCAAACGGCTTGATGAGATTGCGCTCCAGCTCAGTGTAGTATTCCAGACCTGCCGCCGAAATCAAAATGAGCTTTGTAATCAATTTCGGGTAGCGCAAACCCGCCAATACAGCAGTCTGTCCGCCCAAGGAGTGACCGCACAATGCTACTGTATCAAGTTTCAGAACATCCGCGAATTTTTTTACCACCGCCACATAGAAATCCAGCGTGATTTCATGGTGTTTCGAGGATTTGCCATAGCCGGGTAAATCAAGAGCAATACACCGATAGGTCTTGGAAAGCTCAGGCACGTTACGGCTCCACGCCATCAAATAACTTCCCAGCCCGTGCAAAAAGATGATTGTGCCTTTTGGTTCGCCCTGCCCTTCATAGACATCAATGTACGCAAGCCGCACTCCACCTTGCAGTTCAACGTATTGCGTCGGATAATGATAGTCCATTGCCGAAAATTCACAGTTCGTGCCGGGTGCGACGGGAAGAAAACCGGCGGGGATAACATAGGATGCCAACACAGACACCGTGCGGTCTATCTGTTGGGCGAAGGTTTCTTTGGTAGTGGTCATGGTGTGGTGAGAAATGTTCAACAGTCATGGTAGTTCCCCCAAAATACGACCTGCGCACGAGATTACCTATCCAAAAAATCACGAATTGTTTGGTTCACCGCGTCGGGATTATCCCACTGCGCGAGGTGTCCGCACCTATCAATCATCTGCACGATACATTTACGAATCTTGCTGCGTCCCTGCTCGGCAATGTCTTGCGGCTTCTGCATCACGTGGAAAAACTGATTGGGTATCAACTTATCATTTTTGCCATAAATGAGCAGCGTCGGCTGGCTCAGCCCCTCCAGCATATCCCACGTGGGAAGCTCCACCATGCCGATAATTGAGCGGGCTACGGTGTGGCAATAATAGCCGTAGTCGGTCGCACGGCTCATGGCAAGGCGGTCGCGGAGCATAAATTCTGCTTCCGGCGGCATTTTGTAGAACAACCGCGCAAAGTCGGCACGAAGAACGTCGTCGCTTTTATCTTTCGTCACGCTTTCGTTTACGTTGTCATAAAATGCCTGACGCTCCGCCTGTGAAAACGGTTCGATACCGGTGGAAGAAATGAGCATCAGCTTTTTGAACCGATTCGCATACCGCAAACCAAGATTCACAGCCACTTGCCCGCCCATCGAATGAGCAACGATATACGTCTCACGCACACGCAATCCATCCAAGAAACGAACCAGCAAATCGGCATAAAATATGACATTGATGGGCAATTCCCCTTTTTCCGAGCGCCCGTAGCCGGGTAAATCAACTGCGATGCAGCGATAATCCTTCGACAAATCCTCTATCGTCTTATCCCAAATCGGGATATAGCCGTTGAGACCGTGAATAAAAAGCAGAACCTCTTTGCTTTTGGGATCGCCGACATCAATGTACGCAATTTCGGTTTTGCCTTTCACACGCACCTTTTTCACCGGATACTTGTACGACTTCAGCATCTCACTGATAGGGCGATGCGGTAAAGTATCAAGTTCTTCTTTTGTTGCGCCCTGTGGTAATGCTACCGCGCTCACGACAGGCTGTGCTTGGATAGTCGAAGAAGCAAAAAGCGCCAAAGTAAACGTTCCTGCGCAAAACCAAAGAAGCAGCACCACTCGCACGTGATGTGTGCGCTGGTGTCTCGCGTAAGGACTTTGTAAAAATAATCGTAGTTTCATTCGTTCAACTGTTAGTACCAAAAGAGCTTGCGGTATAGTGCAGAACACGGGCAAAAACTTCATGAAAGAACATGATACAGTAAGGCTTGAAGAGCACTTGCCGGATGTTTTTGTTGTATTCCGCAGAGAGGTCATACAGACAAAGCCTGCCAATATACGACGCTTGGACTTGCTACGCAACCAAAAACAAACACGGCAGCCTGAGCGTCGCTGTGTGTGCTGCACTCAAACTGCCGTGTTCGTATGATTTTTCGTCCCGTCCAAACGTTTAATCGCGCGTCAGAAAATCCATTATTACCTTATCGCGCTCAGCGTGCTGGGCAAAAACAATGGTGTAATGGTTTGTATTCTGCACCGTGAAAGCAGTCGAATCCTTAATTTCCCGCTTCATCGTCATCATCCCATCTTCGGTGAGGAATTCGTCGCCTGCCTCGCGGTTCTTGCCCGGAGCGCGGAGAATAAGCGTCGGAACGGTAATTTGGTCGTAAGGGAAATAGCGCGGGGGCCACGCTTTCATCAGAAGCCCAAGCGGATCCATAAACGCATTAGCGATTGCCACGAGCGGGTCAATTGCACCACCGAAGGATTGGAACTCTTGGTCGAGCACCGAAAGCGGGATATTGCATTTCCAACGCCCATTTACTTCTTCCAATTCATAACGGCAGTGGTCTTCAACGACACTGTTCCAATTGGCAGCAATGTACGGCGCAGATTTGATTGTTTCAATGTACCGCTCCGGGCTGCGGAAGGTAGAATTTAAGCGGGCAAGCGAGGGGCGAAGCACAACCATAATTTTCATCAGTTGCGCTAGCGTGGGCGCTGCTCCTGCATCCACCATGATAAGATGCGAAAGACGGTCAGGATGCTCGGCAGCAAACGCCATTCCAATCATTGCGCCAAGAGAATGTCCAATCAAAATTGGTTTTTCAATTTGAATTTCATTTAAGAAGGCGTACAAATCTTTCAAATGCCCGAAAACTCCATACCCTTTTTGCGGCTTGCTCGAAAGCCCGCGACCACGCAGGTCGTAGCCAATAACGTTGACTCCGCTTTTGACCAAAAGTTCGGCGTAGGTTCCCCAGCAACGATGGTTTGCCGTCAGACCATGCACACATACTGCCGTTGGAGCACCAACGGCATCATTGCGCTTGGAGTACCACCGCCCATAGTGAATGTTAATATCATTCGCAAATACGTCGAAATCTTCATAAAGAATCTCTGAATCGTCGCTAACAGCTTCATCGGCAGCAAGATTCCCAAACATCTGGTGTTTATTGTAAAAACTCGACTGGTTGCCAAAATCGGACATAGTGGGCGTTTCGAGAAGCATCGCTTCGGCGGTTGAATCAACCATGGTGTGTACCTCGCTGCAAAGTAAGTAAAATCAAATATTGTTTTCAATGTTTGGGTTGCCGATTCGGCTCTTACGCTTCCCCGTTTATATCGCTCAAAAAAGAGGAGCGTAATTGTTTCACAGATTGTGGTAATGAGTTTCGCTACCTGCGAAGTTAGCGATTTAATCGACGTATGCAAGAGTTTTTTACGACCATAGAAAAAAAATTTACGCCCTTCCACGTTCACGCTAAGATAGCACTACGCCTTATCTTGAAGAATTTCACAAAAACAAAAAGAGTTCAACAGAAACCCGTTGAACTCTTTGTTTTTTTTATCAATCACAAGTAAATACTTGATTTTTGCAAGCGTTTCAAAATCTTCAAAAACTATCGTATAACGACCACTTTCACAGTCTTGGTGCCGCTCTGCGAGAGAATACGCGCCTCATAGATACCCGATTGCAGGGTTTGCGTGTTGAGTTCAAGTGCATATCGTCCGGCGGATTTCATACTCGTTGTTTCCAGCGTCGAAACTAACTGCCCGTACGCATCGAAAAGACTGACTCCGACAACTTCATCAGACTTCATCGTGTAAGATATGGTAGCGCTTTCCTGAGCAGGATTCGGAAACACCGAAGCCGTAATACTCTCAGCTTCTCCGCCCACTTTACTGCTAATCACAGCACCCGACGACGATGGCGGTGGCACAGATGGCAGCATCATCGAAAGTGTTAGCGAGCTTGTCGTCGAGTACCAAATCGTCGTCGCGGTCGTAGTTGTCGTACTCGACCCGTTCAGAAGCGAAACAGTTGTCGTGGTAACGTCCATCTTGACAGAACTGTTCAGTGTTGCCGTTACAGTTGTGGTTGTCGTAACGATGGTCGTGGGCTTTGTTGGAAAGGCTGGTGCGCCCGGCTTGATACCACTTGATGCAGGATTGGGCGTAAAAATATTCTGCGAAATTGTCACGGTTGTTGTGGTCTCACCATTCGCCGTTGTGGAAACAGCAATCGCCGTTGTTGTAATCGTCGTACCGGTCACCGTAAGCGCCGAAGCACCCGGCAAAGGGTCAATGCTTGTAGTCAGCGTGGTAGTGGTGGTGCCAATGATACCGACGGAAGAACTATTCGATGCCGCGTACAATCCCAACGGCGGAAGCCATTGGTTTTGTGCCGGATTCAAAACACCTGTTGCCGCAATGGACACTCGCTGCCCGCCCATGCCTAAACGGAACAAGGGAGCGCTATACGACGCAAGGACACTTGATTTGCCCGTAGGCACAATGTCCAGCGTGTAATCTGCCGCCGGAACCGTAACCCACGCGCCCTGCCCGTAACTGAGCGTTGCCAACGTTACATTTGCCCCATTCACGGATACCCCACGCGCAACAATATCCACACGCGGCGCATCGGTTACGCTGTGGAAGACGAGCAAACGCGTACTATCCGACGGAACCGTCCGCACTCTATCAACAAATTGATACATGCCGATATTCGTGGCGAGGTTATCAGGATTCGGCGCAAAAAGACTGGGACGCTGAAAGCCGCTTACAAAGACCATATTAGCTCCCCGCACAAGACTGAAATTATCCCTCTGGTAGAGCGCCGAAACCGCCGAAGCAGCATTTGCCCGTGTCAAAAAGGCAGTTACATTGATTCCGGCAATATCTTTCAAAAAGGGAGCAAAAGCCCCCAAACCTGTTACGGCGGTGTCCGCTTGACGAAATGGCAGCGACCGCGTTACGGGCAAGAAAACACCGTTTGTATTGGCAACAGGCAAGCGAAGCGCCACACCGACGGGGTTTAATCCCATATCGGCAGACACCTGAAGCATTTGCAGTGTCGTCTCTGCTACACCCGCAGGCGCAGGAGCGGCTTGCAAGAGTGTAATGCGGTCAGTAGTGGAGGGCTGCTCCGGTACAAGCATGAGTGCGAGCGGTTGCCCATTGGAATTTTTGGCACCATTCACAAAGCCCGATGTCATCACCGAAATCCGCCGCCCCGCATAGTCCTGAAGCGGAACGCTGAATGAACCAATCACATCCGACGTGCCGTACGTGGTGAGGTCGAAGGTGAATTGTTGCGCCGGAAGCGTTATGAAGCGCCCTTCCGCATACTTGAGCGAGGCAATCGAATCGCCCCCGCGAATACTTACGTCCAATTGCTTGGTATCGGTTACGCCTTGGAAAAGCAGCAAGCGGACGCTATCGGTTGCAACGGAATCGAACTCGTCCACAAAGCGCGTGAATTTTGTGCGTGTGGAAAGCCCATCGGGATTTTTAGCATAATCTGTCGTATCAATCACACCCGTTGCGATAATGGTATTGGCACCACGCGCAAGAGTTGTCTGCGGAAATGATGCCGGATCAATAGTAACTGGTCGCCCCGGAAGCGGGCGCTGACGGATGGTAAGAGCGGTAATTTGTGAACCGATAACATTATCAAGCGTAATAACGGACTGCACCGGTACACGCATCATGTTTACAACAACAAACGTTGTTATCGCGGTTGTACTCAGCGTTCGTGATGCCTCGCGGAAGCGCAGCGCCTGTCCGATAGGCGCGACGGTCGTGGTGGTGGCATTGGCAGCACGCGCTTGAAGAATTGTATTCAAAGGCAAGCGATTTGCATCGGCAGAATTGTCAATAATTTGAACGGTTGTCGTCGGATTGGGCGCTACAAATGGCTTTTCCGCTATCGGTAGCATAATAGAGGCAGAGGAGGTTACGGAATCCACGAGAACGGGAACGGACGGCGCGGCAACCATTCCAAGCGCTTGTCCGTCTTGATTGGTCTTTGGATTCAGAAAGCCCGTGAGAACGCACGTAACACGTTGCCCGCCAAAATTCAAGGACTGAAGCGGCGCAGCAAACGAGGCAATAATACTTTGCGAAGTCGAGAACCGCACATCTATTGTGTAGTCTCCTACGGGAACAGTAGCAAAACCACTTTGCGCATAATTCAAACTCGCCAGCACCGCACCTGTTTGGCGAACAACCATATCCACGCGCTGTGCGTCCGTGGCTGCATGAACAAACAGAAGGCGCACATTATCGGTTGTTGACACGGTAACGGTATCAATAATGTGAATAAGCCGTATGTCGGTATAATTTTGTGTGGGATTAGCAGCAAAATTGCGCGGGCGAAGCACACCGGAGGCAATCACGATATTATCTCCCTGCCCCATGGAAAACGGTAAACTTGCCTGTGCCGGCGTAGCCGATGCGCTATTGGCGGCAGCAAGGTTTACTTGCAAAGGCACATTCACCGCAGCATTCAACGAAGGAATCGCCGAGCCGAGGCTTGTTTGCACAGCACTTGCCGAACCAAGACCACCGTTTGCAATAAGCTGTGTAAACGAAGCAGACTGCCCCGCCCATAGGCTCACCGAAGAAAGTGCCGGGTCAGCAGAGGCATGGATCACTTGTAGTGTTGTTGGGCGCTGTGCCTTGGCAGTTTGCGCAAAACTTGTTTGTGGATGAAGAACCGTCAGCAGTGAGAGGACAAAAGACAGGAATACCGCGCCAATGGCGGTGCGACGAATAAGCATAACATTCTCCAAAATTGAAAAAGATGAAAAGTTGATGGCTTGATGTGGGATATGGCATTTAGACAACTCTGCTCTTGGAAGTATTCGTGAACAGATTTACCCCTCGACGCAAGTACAAGAATATGAATACGACTCCAGAGAAACAATATCAGCCAAAAAAGGTTACAGATGCAAATATAATCTGTACAATTCACCTCGACACAAATCTACGGTTCATGGAAACATCAGTTGTTAAGCGCTTGTTAAGGATTTGTCAAATGGGTGTTAAATTGCGGCTTGATTCATAAACACCCTTTCAAAAGCCGCTTTGATACTGTATTTTTGTAACACCAAGATTCCATCACGATAATCCTTCGCGGTGTTCCAAAACGATATTCCGAAACGGCACTTCATCACACAATGGCTCAACGACGCATCAAATCGCCCCTGCTCTTGCTCTTAGGCTTGCTGCTTTTGCTCATTCCTATTTTTGCATGGCTCCAATGGCGCTGGATAGGTGAGATTTCCGACCGCGAAGCAGAACGCTTGCGCATCAATGTCCGTACAACTACTACATATGCAGCATGGAATTTCAATCAACGCCTCATGGGGCTTCAACAAGCATTTACTCTTCCAGCCGAGACAAGCGATAGCACCATAGCGGAGGAACTGGCGGATGCGTGGCACCTCTGGAAACAGCATAACGACTCGCTTATTGTAGCGTCAGTGTACCTTGTCCGTGCGCAAGAGCATAAAGTGTACCGTCTTGACCTGCCTACAAAACAACTTTTACTTGTGCCTGATAGTCAATTGACTTCCATAGGCATTGACCTTGAGAATATGCCGCCTATTAGCCGCGTTACAAAAGGTCTTCGGGCGCTTATACTGCCAATGTTTCCAGCAAGTACGGGTAACCGGAGTTATTCCGCTTCAGGATATTTCTCAAGAAACAATCCACCACAACAGGTACAAACAAGCGGAACACGTACAAAAAATGGCTCCCCGCCACTCACAGTCCAGGGTGAAATTCGCAAAGGGTTTCCACAACGAGATTCCCAGCACAAAGCCACCCCGTACAATGATAATAAGCGACTTCCATATCAAGGCATGACGTTCCCGCAACCGGGAAGTTTTGCCATGAATAATATAATTATTGTACCGGACAGTACCAATCTTCGTAAGCGTATTCTCCCCTCCATCATGCACCTTTACTTCCATGAACGAGAATACCGTTGGACGGTGCTGCAAAATGATGACAGCACGGTTTTAAGTTCCTCCGAACCAAGGCTCTCAGGAAGTGAAAGAACCTCATCAGACTTTACAACGGTTATTGGTTTTATTCCGCCCCGCCCACCCGGACGCATGGGGCGAACGATGGCGGCACTAACTTCCAGAATGCCGCTTATTCTGGCGGCAGAGAGCGACTCCCTTATGCAAAAAAATAATCCGCAGTCCTCGCCGGTTCAAAATCTGGCGCGGGCGGCGGGAGCCGATTCTCTCGCCATCAAAGAGTTTTTCGGAACGACCGAGCTGCGCGTCGTGGCGGCACGAGGCTCGCTGGCACGTGAGGTGGAGGCATTTCGCTGGCGGAACGTGGCGGTGAGCTTTGGAGCGCTTCTTGTGTTGGCGGGGGGCTTGGTGATTGTCTTTGCATCGGTAGCACGTTCAGAGCGTCTGGCGCGTCAGCAGATGCAATTCGTGGCAGGCGTATCGCATGAGCTTCGCACACCGCTTGCAGTCTTGAATTCAGCCAGCGAGAATTTATCAGATGGCATCGTCAAAACGCCGGAACAGGCGCGGCGCTACGGACAGGTGATGAAGCGTGAAATCACGCGACTGATGGAAATGGTGGAACAAACCCTGAACTTTGCCGGAATTCAGTCCGGTAAACGCAATTATGACCGCCAACCAACCGATGTAAAAGCGCTTCTGGACGAATGTTTGGAGCGCAATGCTATTTTTCTACACGGTGAAAACTGTACACCAACTGTTGAAATTGAGAACAACCTGCCGCCAATTCTTGCCGATGCCCGTGCGCTCGGTTCGGTGTTAGATAATCTTCTGGCAAACGCCGTCAAATATAGCGTTGGCAAATGCAATGTACACTTAAGCGCTTCAGTGCTTGCGGGCAAGGAACTCCTGCTCACCGTGCGGGACTGCGGGCGTGGCATAGCACCCAAAGAACAAAAACGTATCTTTGAGCCGTTTTACCGAACAAGCGAGGTTATTGATGCACAGATTCACGGTAACGGGCTAGGACTGGCAATCGTGCAGCACATCGTCAAGCAGCACGGCGGCTACGTTACGCTTGAAAGCGAGCTTGGTAAAGGCTCAACGTTTGCTGTCCACATCCCCCTTCCAAAACAAAGCGACCTCAAACAATTTGCCGAACTTCAGTCGGCATTGTAAGTATTTGTTACCACAAACAAATGATCAAGAGGAGAATTTTTGATACGGATTGAAGAGGATTACACAGATTACACGGATACCAAGAGGTAACACACACAATGGTAATAGCTTTCAGAAAAAAAGCATTGTTATGAAACATTCACTTCTTCTTATCGAAGACGACGCGGGATTGGTTTTCACTATCACCGACCGACTTCTTGCTGAGGGCTACGACATTGAGACCGCCTTAGACGGACGCTCAGGCTTGGAACTGGCAATGACAAAAGGCTTCGATCTAATTTTGCTGGATGTGATGCTACCCGAAAAAAACGGTTTCGATGTATGCCGTGACCTTCGGCGCGGCGGCATAACCACGCCGATTATCATGCTGACCGCTCGCGGGCAGTTGGACGATAAAGTAGCAGGGTTAAAATTGGGTGCAGACGACTATCTTACCAAGCCCTTTGAAGCACCAGAACTCATTGCCCGCATCGAAGCACACCTTCGGCGCAGCCAATATGCGGCTGTGAGCGAAACCTCAAGCACCAAAACACAAGAAGTTTACGAGTTCGGTGACGTGCGTGTGGATGTACGCGGCATGGAAGTACAGCGCGGCGGACAAACACTGGAACTTTCGGCAAAAGAATTTCAACTCTTGCATTACCTCCTTGAGCATCGCGGCACGATGCTTTCCCGCGATGATATTTTGAACAACGTCTGGGGCTACGATGCCATGCCGACCACACGCACGGTGGACACACACATTGCGTGGCTGCGCCAAAAGCTGGAACCGAATCCCCGCCAGCCGCAGTATATCCTGACAGCACATGGCATGGGCTATAAATTTGTGGGGTAAAAGCGATGCAGATTACCCAAGGAAGTTGGTTTTACCTTATTTGGATGCTTCGCTGGAAGAAGTCATATCCAATTGTTTCTTCTTTGCCATAGTTTTCGCTCGCTGCGTGGCGACGGCAATAACGACAGCCCCCACAACCAATACCGTCGTAGGATAGACCGCAAATTGCGCCGCCGTACTATATGCTGCTTGCTGGTAGTAATTCCATCCCGTAACAACGCACCAGCCCATTGTGAGCGGCACCGCAAAGCACAATGCCACAGACAAATACACAAGCATAGGTCGCTCGGTATCATCTATCACCCTATACGGCATAAACAACGCCAGAGGAGCTGTAATGAGGACAGCCAGTGCGCCAAGACACAAGAGGAAAAGGGCGAGTATATTCATCAGAAAAAGAAAGAGTGTTGGATTGTGAGTGAAGGGCGCTGAAGATAACAATACTTGAGAAAAAATTTACTTTAGTGACTACCACCGTCGCCGCCTCCGCCATCGCCACCATCTCCGCCCCCTGCATCGGCAGAAGCATCAACGGCATCAGCAATTGCGTCCATGGCAATGGTAAGCGTGTCAAGCGCCACTTCAATGCTTTCCAACATCTCCGCGCGACGCTCTGCATCTTCAATTGCCTCTTGGGTAAAATTCCCGTAAGGCTGCTTCTTGAGCGCTGTTTGCACATCTTCTTCTAATCCTGTTGGGTTGTTTTTGTGCCAGTCAGGAAAAATGTATGGCAGCAACCGTGCGGACTTCACAAGACTAAGCAGTATGAGCACTGCATATTCCGGCGGTTCGGCGCTCACAATCACCTTTTCCAAACGGCTGATGATTGCTTGCTTCGCGGCAAAATCAATAAGCGGATAACGCTTCAGGGTAAAAATCTTCCACTTTTTGCGAAGCTCAAGACGTATAACACCCTTTGCGACAAGCCCGCCAAGCAATCGTGCGGAAGAGGTGTGATAGGCGTATAATACTTGCACCCAATACTTCGCGTCTTTAGGCTTTTTCGGTTTGGCGATGCGGCGCTGCACTGCGCCAAGAACGGCATCGGGACAAGATTGTGGCTGCACCACGCAATTTTTGTTGTGGTCGAAAGCAACATAGCCGCCCGTAACCAAGTCCATAAGCGCTGCGCCTGCAAGGGCATAGCCCACGCGCTGTGAAAGGTTGTAGTTGTGCGGCTTCCCGTCCTCATCGCGCATGGAGAGGAGTTGAAGTTGTTCATAGAGGTAGAGAGTGGTTTCCATTCGTGTATGGAGCAAGGGTATATGGTTATTTCTTCACAAACTTGTTTCGCACTGCCAAAAGCAGTTTTTCCAATTCGACAACCACAATAATTGAGAACGATACACCCAAAACGCGCAGCCAATCACCAGATTCCAGCGCGAACGGCGTATTGAGCAGTCCGTCAACAAAAGGTAGTTCTACCGCACCAACCTGCATTGCCATAGCAAAAAACATTACGCCAAGAAGCGGCAAATTGTCCGTAAAGCTGATTTTTTCTACACCTTCACCCGTTGCGCGTCCCGGTAGATTCCAAAAGAGTGACCGCTCCAGCGAGCGTGAATTTTGTACATTCCAGATTTGGAACATTGCCAGAGTACAAAATGCGGCTGTCTGCGCTTTAAGAAGGGGCAAAGCCAAAACGTGCAAATTATACCAAAAGAGAGAGAGTGTGCCAAGCATCATCCAAACACCGCAGAAAATGATATGCCCCACCATACGCGGTGAAAGCAGCGCCTCGTCTCGCTTGCGAGGCTTATAGCGCATCACGTTACCGTGCTCTTTCTCGAATGCCAGTGGAAAAGTAGATGTGCCATCGGTAACAAGGTTTATCCACAAAAGCTGTGCGGGCAAGATAGGAAGCGGGAATCCGGCGAGAACGGAACTTGCAACGGTCAGAACACCGCCAAGACTGGTAGTCAAAATATAAATCAAAATATGACGCAAGTTGCTGAAAATCACCCGCCCACGCCGCACCGCAGCAGCAATACTCACAAAATTGTCGTCGGTGATGACCATACCCGAAACGTCTTTTGCCACATCCGTCCCCGATCCCATTGCAATACCAATGTCTGCCTGTTTCAGTGCCGGAGCGTCGTTCACACCGTCACCCGTCATGGCGACAACAAGGTTATAGCGCTGGAGTTGTTTCACAATACGCAATTTATCTGTCGGCGACACGCGGGCATAGACATCCGTTGCTTCCACGCGCTTGTATAGTTCTTCATCGGTCATGGCTTCCAGTTCACGTCCTGCCAGCACGTGGGGTTTCTCTTCGCCCGCTAAACGAAGATCATACGCAATAGCCTGCGCCGTTTTAGCGTGGTCACCCGTAATCATCTTCACGCGGATTCCGGCACGCCGACATTCAGCAATAGCATCCTTTGCTTCTTCACGAGCCGGGTCAACGATTGCCGCCAAGCCCACAAATACAAGGTCACGAACGTGCTCCAATTCTTCCGGCGAAGGAATGTCTTGTACCTCTTTCATTGCCAGTGTCAAGACCCGCAAGCCTTGTTCGGCAAAATGTTCTGTTTGGTTGTGCAATAACGCCGAATCAACGCTTGCAATAGAACCATCCGCTTTCATCATCCCGCCCAAACGTGGCAGAAGGCGCTCCAGCGAACCCTTCAGCAGCACATAGCGTTTATCGCCGCTTGCAGCCGTAACTGCCATAAATTGGCGCTCCGATTCAAATGGCAAATCAACGGAGACCTTCCAGTCTTGGCGCTCCGTGTCCCTTCCCGCTTTATGTGCCAGCACAAGCAATGCCGCTTCAGTCGGGTCGCCGACGACTTCAAACGCCGGAGCATCCGCCCCTGCATCCTTGAGGCTTGTTTCGGTACAAAGCTGCCCCGTGCGAATAAGCCACGAGAGCGCTTGATTTTGCTCAATGTTTGCCGGAGCACCGTCCGCACCCGTCAGAACACCTTTTTTGTCATAGCCGGTGCCGGAAATGCTGTACGCTTTGCCATCGCTAAAGAGCTGCACGGCGGTCATTTGGTTGCGGGTAAGCGTTCCTGTTTTGTCGGAACAAATCACATTCGTGCTGCCAAGCGTCTCCACGGCAATGAGCTTGCGAATAACCGCATGGCGCTTTGCCATGAGACGCATACCAATCGAAAGCGTAATGGTTACCGACATCGGAAGCCCTTCGGGAATTGCCGAGACTGCCAGACCAATAGCAGTGAGCGCCATCGTAAGCGGTGATTCCCCACGCAGCCAGCCAATGAGAAAAATACCCACGACAATAGCCACAATGCCGATACTGAGGTATTTTCCAAAGCCCGCCAAGCGCTCTTGCAAAGGCGATTCATTTTCTTCAACGTTTTGGATTTCGGTTGAAATTTTACTGAACTCTGTTCCCAGTCCTATGCCCGTCACAATCGCCTTTCCGCGCCCGCGCTGCACGATTGTTCCCGCAAAAAGCATATTCAGGCGGTCGCCCACCGAAGCCGCAGCGTCCAGCTCGACAGCAGGATTTTTTGTGACCGCAAGCGATTCGCCCGTAAGCATGGACTCATCTACTTGCAAAGTAGAAGCCTCAAAAAGCCGTGCGTCGGCGGCAAGACGTGTTCCGCTTTCTACCAGCAAAACATCACCCGGAACGAGTTCCCGTGCAGGTATTTCGATCATTTGTCCGTTTCGTAGCACACGTGCTGTGGGTGCGGTCAGCTTTTTAAGGGATTGCAAGGCGCTCTCGGCGCGGCGCTCCTGAACAAAGCCGACGACAGTGTTCAGAATGACAACAAACGCTATGACGAGTGCATCTTTCGGCTCTGCCACAAGCGCGTTCACGATACCCGCCACAATAAGAATGTACATTATCGGGTCGTTAAATTCTTGGAGGAATTGCAACCAGACGGGCGTTTCCTTTGGTGGTGGTAATTCGTTGTAGCCCGATGTTTCGCGGACTTTGAGAACATTTTCATCCGTGAAGCCTTGCGTCGTATTGGCATTGAGTTCTTGGACAACGCTTTCAAGAGGCTTTGCGTGGATATTCATAGTGCTGTGAACAAAAAATGGAAGAGATGTTTCTTCGGAAGTGAAACGTGTCAAGGCAAGTTTGCAGAGCGCTTACAATCTCGTATTGAAGGCTCCTAAGAGGCTGTTTGAAAACTTCTTTTCCCTCACCTCAATCCTCTCCCACAGGGAGAGGAAGCAAGATACAGAGCTGATTTCTTTCTCCTTCTCCCTTTGGGAGAAGGTTGGGATGAGGGTAAAAGTGTGGATTTTCCTAGTTTCCAAACAGCCTCTAAGGATATTGCGCTATTTTTTCTGTCGTACCGCCAAGACTGCACAGGGCGATTTCAGCAAAAGTCTTTCGGTGGTGCTGCCCAAAACAAAATGCTCCACACCACGTTTGCCGGTTGTGCCGATGACAATGAGCGCCACACCATGCGTACGAGCATAATCCTCAAGGGCGAGGTCAGGGCGACCATGTGCAATATGTATGGTGCTTGCAATACCTTTTGTCTTCAATTCTTCTTGAAGTGCATGGAGCTTTTCGCTCGCACGTTGCTCGACAAGTGGTCCGATTTCTTTGAGCTTGGTGTACACATTTCCCCATTCTTCGGTGTATTCAATTTCCTGAATGATATGGGCAAGATGCAGTGTGGCATTGAATGCCTTGGCGAGTGTTTCGGCATACTCCAAGGCGTGTGCCGACGGTACGGAAAAATCGGTGGGAACGAGAATATGAGCGTTTGGGGTGAGCATTCGTGTCTCCTTGTAGAAAATAAATGTGAGGTTTTTAATCTGATGATATGGTGAAATTTTGTGTGAGCTAGTTCTTATCGCCAATACTTTTTCCCAATCCACAGCAAGCCATACTCTTCACCCGGTTCTTTATCCGTGTAGGCGTGATGCGCTTTGTGAGCACGGCGAAGTGCTTGAAGATAACGAAGGTTCGACTTCTCAATCCACCGAAGTCGGCGATGAATAAAGACATCGTGAACAACGAAATACACTGCACCGTAGGCAATAATACCACATCCTACCCAAAAACGCCAATCAAATTCCGCAGCACCTCGAAGCATAAAAGCCGTCGCAATGGCTCCAAAGGAAAAGGAAAAGAGGTCGTTGAGTTCAAAAGACCCTTTGCCCTTTTGGTGATGCGTCTTGTGAATACGCCAGAGAATCCCGTGCATGAGGTATTTGTGAAAGAGTCCGCTAAAAATTTCCATCGCAGCAAAAGCACAGAGCAGAATCAACGTATTGCCGAAAATGGTCATAGTGACATCTGAATTAGTGAAACAACAATATAGCAAAACACTCCTATCGGGTAATGTAGCTACCGAAGCAGAACTAAATCAGCCCGTTACCCTGCAGTACATTTGCTTTTATTCACTGGACATTATTTCTTATCCTCCGGCACATATTCCCGCCAATTACATTCTGTATGCTTGGGTGCGGCGGTAATTTGCAAAATAGTGCGGTTATCAATACGAAAAGCACCTACAAGTTTGCTCAGATACTCCGCCAGACGGTTCAAATCCATTGCCGCTTCCGCTACTTGTATTGTACCGTTTGCTGTTTCTTGCACGGCTCGTGTTACGCTGCCGATATTATCCGATAATTCAGTCATTTCTTCTGATTGCAGCTTATTCGTATCGGCGATTTGTGCGTAGGTCTCTGAACTGCGCGACGCAGATTTCATCGCTTCTTCGAGCGCATGACCTGTTTTCGCAACAAGGTCTTTGCCGCGCTCCACTTCCCCCGTACCCTGACGAATGACCAGAACGGCATCTTGCGTATCTTTCTGGATTTTCTTTATCATTGCAGCGATTTCTTTCGTCGCTTTTGTTGTGCGCTCGGCGAGTTTACGCACTTCGTCTGCCACCACTGCAAAACCACGTCCTTGGTCGCCCGCACGAGCCGCTTCAATGGCTGCGTTCAATGCCAAAAGATTTGTTTGGTCAGCAATATCATCAATCACTTGAATAATCTCGCCAATTTGGTTACTGCTGCGTCCAAGCTCTTCCACCGTAGCAGCAGAGCGACGCACTACATCATCAATTTTATTCATTCCGTCAATCGTTTGCGCAACAATCACACCGCTTGCTTGTGTAGCGGCAGCCGTTTTCTTTGCGTTGTCGGCAAACTCAGCAGCGCTTTCGGCAGTAGAACGCATTTGGTCGGCGATATACTGAATTGCCGATGTTACCGCCATAATCCGCGCTGCCTGCTCCCGCGTCGAAACGGACATCGTTTCGGTGTTGGCGGAAATCTGCGCACTGGCGCTCGCGGTAGCTTCGACATTCTCCACGACCTTAAAAATTGTTTTGCGCATATTGTCTATCGCACTATTGAACGCTACAAAAATGCGCCCAATATCGTCCTCTTTTTCCACGTGGAAGCGCACGGTCAAGTCGCCACTGGCAAAGCGATGCACTGCTTCTAACATATGTTCCATGCTGGCGGCAAGATACTCGTTTATCTTTTCGGAATCATGCACCATTTCCTCGACCTTCACTTTTTCCTTTTCCAAAGCGCTCTTCATCAGCACAAGACCTTTGTTTAATTCCGCCGCCTCTTGATTGCGTTTGACAAGATTGGCAAATGCCTCCTGTCGTCCGATTTCAAAAAGGTTGGCAACCAGTGTTTGCACGGTAAGTAGAATCGCTAAGGCAACAAACTCCGAGCGGGATACAACCGAATCGGGGATTTTATTGATGAATTGATACCCCAGAAGTCCGGCAATATAGTACCCCAGCGCTGTGCCGATGCAGATTCCCAGCCATTGAAACATCTGCCGCCGACCCAAGAGCAAGGCAGCAAGAAGCGGAATGATTGCTATCCATGGGAGAATCGTGGAACGAATACCATTTGTGGTGAAAGCAATCGCGTTCAGCATACAAAAGATAATGGTATGAAATACCTGTGCCGTAAGAATTTGATTACCAGTGGCACGAAGCAAAAACGGCATCGAAAAATATCCTACACACGCTGTCATCACAAATACTATCGCCCAATAATGCCCATAAAAAAGATAGGAAATACCAGCTATCGGGCATGTAACGGCAGAAACCAGCGCGACGCTGACAGTCAATTTTGCCCGACGGTCGAGATCGTTGTCCAACGAAAATTCTTCGGGGATGAATTTGCGAACATACTCCTGAAAAGTCATAGCTTCACACAAAGAGGGGTGATAAAATTACTGCATTGTTACGGGTTTGTTCTCATCGTCCATAAGACCACTGCGCCCGTAATTTACACAAGCAAAGATATTCACGCAACTTTTCCGGCAGACTTTCCCAGATTTTATGAAAAAAGTAAACGCTCTGCCACATTACACCACTTCATGCCCACCGTTCAAGCAATTTTACAACCGCACATACCGCTCATTGTACCATCCGTGCCACAACCTCTGTGCAGAAGCACTTTTTCTTTGGATATTGGCATTGATACTCACGTTTCTATCACACGTAGTACCAATTTTCGTCGTAACAATTTTTAACAAAGCACCGTAGCCGATGAAAACACAAATATCCCTATCTTCGCAGACTCTTAGCTAATAGCTCTCAGCTAACGTTATTAATCCATCAACCTCTCTATCTTGAATATCAGGTATGACTATGTTCCCCATTGTTTTGCGAGTTTTTGTGCCCCGTGCAAATGCCTATCGTGCTTATTGTAAAGCCGTTATCGGTGCACTCCTCTTTTGTACTTTTTTGCAATTATCTACCACTGACTCACGTGCCCAAGAAACCACCCCAAGTCGAACCGCCCAAGGTCGAATTATTGAAGGAAGTATTCTGGATAGTGCAAGCGGTGAGGCGATTGTGGGAGCATCGGTGCGCGTTGTTGGGCGAAATGTGGGCACATATTCCACAGCAAGGGGCTGGTTTCGCTTGCTCCTGAGCGAAGCCTCCAATACACCTCTCACGCTTCGTGTCAGTTCGCTCGGCTACAAACCTTTTGAATATAAACTTGCAGACGGCAGCACCTCTCAGACGCTGACGCTCAGACTTTCTGCTTCGCCCATCACTCTTGGTAGCGTGGAAGTTCGCGCTTTGTCGGCAGAGGACATCGTGCGCCGTGCTATTGCGGCGCGGGCAGAGAATGCGGGTAATTTGCTCTCAAGCATGAAAACACTGTACACCAAAATCAACGGCTTTGGTGCGTTCAAACTTCCCTTCCGCGACGAACAGCGTCAGCAAGCCATTATAGAGACCATTGCACGAGTGGAAGACAAATACCATCCCACACGAGAACAAAAAACTACTATTCTGCAACGCCGCCAAACCGCAAACGTTCCCGTGCAGGACAATGTTTTTACCTACAATCAATTTTTTAATTTTCAAGACGACAACATCAAACTCGGCTCTGCACGTCTTGTTACGCCACTTTCAAGCACCGCACCGAACGTGTATCAATATGACTTTCTTGGACAAAAGCCGGACGGGAACGGTGGAATGGTCTTTCTTATCGGCTTCAAACCACGCTCGGCGGCATTCCCCGCCTTTGAGGGGCAACTCTCCATTTCGGACAAGAACTACGCGCTTGTAGAAGCTGATTTTCGCCCGACGCAAGTATCTATACCCTTTATTGAGAGCCTGAGCTATAAACAAAAATTTACCGAGTACACCGCCGCAGGACAGAATATCTGGATTCCAACGTATTTGCAATTTCAACTCAAAGCCGCAACGCAAGCCGGAATGGGCGCAGTCAAAGCGTTTGGAGAGTTCAGCGCTCAAACGATTGTTCAGGATGTAACGATAAACGCCGCACCCGCGACTCTTTCAAACGCAAGCACACCTTCTTCGCAAAACACTCCGCCGAGCGCATCAAATCTTGCCCCACCCAAAGTAAAAAAACTTTCTCCCAAGGCAACGACAACCGTTGTGGCGAAAGAAGCAGATTCAGCAAAAGCAGAGTTTTGGGAGAAAAACTCGCTTTATGCCCTTTCCGCCGACGAACTCGCCACGTATCGGCGCGTGGACAGCGTACAACTTGTGCAGGACAGCATCAAACGAGTAACGCCGCCAAAGCCTCCGGCTGAAAGCCGCTCAGGGACAAATATCAGATTTAGTTTATCTGTTGGCGGCGGCGGAAGCGCGGACAATGAGGACGACGACGAAAGCAGCGACATGAACATTAACGCAAGCACGTCGAGCACAGGCTCACGAAAAAAATCAGGCACGACAAACAGCCCAAGCACATCAGCTACGCCGCCCATGAGCGGTATGCTTCCTTTTTCGCCCAATGGCTTACTCCCTATCAGCATCGCAACGGGCGCAACACTGGGAATAAACCCAATTCTGAATTTCACGCGTACGACCAATCTTTTCTACGGGATTGAGCTTTTACCGCATTTGTACGACACCACAGGGCGAAGTATTCTTGCCGTCAGTCTTCGCGGAGCATTGGACGGGAACACGCCTGAACGCCGTCGTTTTTGGGGTGAAGCGGGAGCAATGTTTAACGTTTTTCAATGGGATGATGAAGCAGCAAGCGGAGCCGTGAACCTCTACGGCAGTGCGTATTCGCGCCTCAGTGCCGTTCAGGAACGCCGCCTCACGACCACTCTCGCCCCGTTCAATCTCAATCTTGACTATCTTGTTTTTGGCAATCACTTCGATTTCTACCGCGAGGATGGTTGGACTGCGGGCGCAGGGCTGGTTCTGGGCGGTTTACGTCTTTCTGCTGCCCGCTCGGAAGCACGAAATTTTTCGCTTGAAAATACTCCTGAGCGCTCCAACGCCGGAGACCGCACCAATCTTGGCGTACAAGCAGGCACAATCCGTGCGTGGCGCATGGATGCCGACTGGAATTACGGTGCAGTTCTTTCCCCATTCACACCGCTTTCAAGCGAACGGGCGCAGTTTGGGGTAAAAGTTGCCGCCGAACTTGGCGACGAAAGTACAAGTGCCGTTTCGTACTCCAAAGCCGAAGCCGGAGCTTTTATGCTGCTCCCAACCTTTGCCACCGGATATTCGCCGATGGCTCTCCTGCTCACGCTTTCGGCAGGAATGGCAAGCACAACGACTCCCATTCAGAAGCAGTTCGTGGCAATGCGGCGGTATGCGATTCTGGGCGCAACACACGACCTGATGAGTATTCCCGTCAATGCTTTCGGCGGCACACAATTCGCTCAAGCACGAATCGAACACAACTTCAGCGACCTGTGGTGGCGGGCGTTACGGCTGCCGCTTATCCGTGAGCGAGGCTTGGAACTCAGTGTTTTTGCTAATGCTGCGTGGTATGCCAACGCCTCACAGACCGCAACAATACTCCGCCCGACACCGAACGGAGGCGTGTACGGCGAACTTGGATTCGGTATAGACCGTATTCCGACTTTTTTGCTGGATTTCTTATATTTGCGGTTTGATGCCGCTTGGGGACTTGGCGACAATGCCGTCAATTCTCAGGGGGTTCGGAACTTTGGCTTTACGATTTCAACGCATATTTCGCTGCAATAGTGAAAGGGCTTTTTGGATGGCATATCACATCCTCATACCTCCTTGTGGCAGTATTCTATAGCAGTTTCGGCGCTCTCGCAGTCGTCGTTACCACCAGCTTTTGGGAACGAATCATCCTTTGGATGCTCAAGCAAAACGGCACAAGCACACTTTAGCTTAATGGGCAACAATGCGCACCCAAACCACTTTTGAGAACTGCTGTCAAACGTGCTATTTTCAGGTTTGCGCCGTTGGATTCCAGTATCAATACGCTTACAATCCACTATCAAGCCACGAGCGAGATAGCGCGAGTGATAGACTTCGCGGTGGAGGAGGTGCAGAATCAGCAGAAGTTTAATTTGGTGAATCCGCAGTTGTTGAGGGTGGTGGGGTAATATTTGAACTTCACCATCCAATAGATTATTCGTGATATTTTGTTTTGATAAGAACATCTATGTAAGCAATAGCAACATCGTATAACCTTGAAGTTGTTTAACATTTTCTGAAAAAACACAGGAACTCCCATGTCATCGTCGGAGAAGGATATTTCTGACGTATTCTTCACCATATCAACTGGCAATGGAAGTCCTGTCATCGTCAAGTATTGCAAGCTATATTATTCCTCAGTTGAGTGTCGGCTCACGCGGCAAAACCGATGAAGTACCAACTGAGGGTATCGTTCAAGCAATTTTGTATCGGCTCAAAACCGGTTGTCAGTGGCGATTTCTGCCCCTCAAGCAGTTCTTTGGCGAAAAGCCCTACAGCTGGTCAAGCGTCTATCATCATTATAGTCGATGGATTCAGGATGGTTCGTGGCAGAAGGTGTTTGTGAACCTCCTTCGGACGCATCCTCGGAACATTGACCTCAGCTCTGCTCAGTTGGATGCCTCGCATACACCAGCCAAACGAGGCGGACAATCTGTGGGGTATCAAAAGCGGAAGCGATGCAAAACAACCACCATCACTGTTCTGACCGATACCAATGGTACACCGCTGAGTTTTGCCACTCCCAGAAGTGGTGAACATCACGATTCCTTTGAAATCGAAGCGGTACTCCGCGAGATCATCACCTTGCTCCTCAAAGCTGACATTGATGTTCACGGTATTTTCCTCAATGCTGATGCGGCTTTTGATACTTCCGTTGTGCGTTCGGTCTTGGCAGAGTTCGGTATCGAAGCCAATATCCCGATGAATCCACGCAATGACATTGCTCAAGAACGCGATGAATACTTTGACAATGAACTCTACAAGCGACGAACGGTCATTGAGCATACCTTTGAGTGGCTTGACGGCTTTAAGGGCTTACTTATTCGCTATGAAACCAAGCTCAAGAACTGGACGGCGATGAATGTCATCGGCTTTATCCTCATCTTCATCCGCAGAATCCTTACAGAACAAAAATGTTAAACAACTTCACTAGATAAGGTAGTTGCAGTGTGTTATCTGTTGGTATTCTTTCAACTAGCCACTTTTCTAATGGTGCATTCCTTTCTGGTTTGTTTTTGCCAGCTGGTTTGCAATAATACAAAGGGGTCAATTCTTTTTCTTCTTCAATACTGAAACTCAACTTCGAGCTGTAAGCAACCTGAGTGTTGAACTTATTCCAATCATGATTTGATTGCAGTTGTTTATTCAGTAATTTAGTTTGTTTACCCGCAAATCTTGCTTGAATACCTGCAAAAATTAGGCTTGCCAAGCCCAAAATTTGAAGGATTCGAGTACAAGTTAGTACGGCTGTTGGATAATCCTTAAATGCCTCGTGCATAGCCACCTCTTGAATTTATTTTGTTATGGTTGTGCGTAAATGCGCTGACCTTTTTTTGCGTTCTGCCAGCCGATCGAATGAACGACTTTTCTTTCAGGATTGACTATCTGGATAGTATCGGCATTGTTATTGAGCCATGCTGGGATTTTGTATTTTATCTCAAGGAGCATATTTGAAGAGTAGGCTACGTTTGGAAATAACTGCTCTTGTTTGCCACTTGTGTTGCGAATTTTCCAATCTTTGCCGAATACCGTTGTGTCTGAAATGTTATGGATAACAATAGCTTCGTTCTCTGCCTCAGTGCCTTCGGGGTTTGGCAATACACTCTCAAGAACAAATGGCGTATTTTGCGGCTTCGGGAATCCATATATAGAAGTTTTATACACTTGCCACGAGACTGTTTGTACTTCTTTACCGTCACTACTAACCAACGAAACAAAACCGTTGGCGGTGTCAAGGAAGTTGGGTTCCTCAGGGGCAAAATAAATTATCCCTCGCGCTGGTACTAGTATGCGGTCATTACTAAATATGAACTCACGCCCATTTGTAGAGCGTATGCGCCAATTATAGGGCGCAAAATCGGAATCGCTGGTGTTCACAAGTCCAATGCCCCACCTTGAAATAGGGCTGTTGTTATTAGATGTGGTAGGAGCAATAATGACCGAATTGACATACAATATCCGTATAGGATACTTGGCATCTACTACTTGCGGGGTGTATGTTTGCGTAACGGCTTTGCTGTTATCTGGGCTATTTGTTGTGCAGCCGGAGAGAAGTAACAAGAACAGGAGAAGTTTTTTCATTAGTTGCACTCCACGTAAACTTTGCGATAACCCATGCCCTGCGGCATGATGTAAAAGCATTTGCCTGTGTCTCGGTCTTTATAGATTGTTCGACCTGTTTTGTCAGTGCGAACGCTGTCACTGTTCTCAGAGCCTTTCTTTTTTTGAGCAAGGCAGATAAACGGCATTGAGCATAAAGCAAAAACTGCCAGAAATAGAAATTTCTTCATACAAACCCTTCCAGAAATAAGGAGATAAAAAATAGAATTATGCGATGCTAGGGGATTTCCTTTTTGGCTCAAATAACCTAAGAGTCTGTTTGGAAAGTCATTTTTTCGCCAATCTCCTGAGCAAAAGTCGAA
>CALCNX010000075.1 GCA_937899715.1 uncultured bacterium
TGGCTTCATTTTTCTAATGGAACGCAAAGGGTTTAACAAAGTGATGGGTCGCGCTGCGACCGGCATGCTGAACTTAGGCGTGCTGGGCAGTGCCGTGGTTGGCGGCGTGGCGCTGATGCTCTTGCTGCTTGGAGTAGCGGTGAATAGGTACACGATCAAGCAGAAAGCCGCACGGGAACTTCGCGACACCAACGCACAACTGGCAGATGCCAATGACGAAATTACACGGCAAATGGTAATTCAAACCGAGCAAGCCCGTGAAATCGAACTTGCCAACACGAGTCTTCAGGATTTGAACTCCACACTTGAGCGCCAGAACGAGGAACTAACGGAACTCAACAACGAGAAAAACGAGTTTCTCGGTATTGTGGCGCACGACCTCAAAAATCCCTTGAGTGGTATTCGTGGTCTGGCGGATATGATTATTACTTTGGACGGTTTGACCGAGACGCAGAAGCAAGAAATGATGCGGACTATCGTTCAGTCGTCGGAGCGAATGTTTGAGCTTATCAATAATTTGCTGGACGTCAATAGCCTTGAGCGCGGCGGAACGCACTTCGACGCGACGGATATAGATTTTGCGTTCGTCGTGCAGTGTGTAACGGCTGATTATCGCGTTCGTGCTGAACAGAAAAATATTACGCTCCATTACACTACCACTGCCGCAGGTAGTATCGTTATTGCGGACGAAATGGCAACGCACCAGGTGATAGAGAATATCATTTCCAATGCCGTAAAATATTCTCCGCCGGGAAAAAACGTGTACATTCACGTAGAGCACAGTCCCGATGCGCCGGATTTCATTCGTGCCAGTGTGCGCGACGAGGGCGAGGGCATTTCCGAAAAAGATATGCCGCGTCTCTTTGGCAAATTTGCTCGTCTGAGCGCCCAACCTACGGGCGGTGAACACTCGACAGGGCTGGGACTCAGCATCGTCAAAAAAATGGTGGAAGCGATGAACGGGCGTGTGTGGTGCGAGTCGGAACCGGGCAAGGGTGCGACGTTTATTGTGGAATTACCCTCGAAACACTCTTCATTACAAGTATAATTCTCTTTTCTGCATACCATGACATTCCAGAATTTTCTTTTGAAGAGTAGCGTTGAATCTATTCCAAAGCATTATCACGCTGAGTTTTGGCGTGAGAATCTCATTACCAATGTTCGGCGGATTCGTTCATTGCTTGTGTTTGCCGTTGTAGGTTTGTGTTTTTTGCTTTACATCGTCCATCGTCGGAATATTTTTAATTTGCCGGACGATGCTCGTTTTGCAATTCTTACAATGCAGATACTCGTATTAGTGGTCATCTCCACATTTGCGCTCTTATTTTTTGCTCGTCCGATAAACCCTGATGCCGACAATAATTTCTATTTTTCGGTATTGACCCGTTTATTTGCCGTTATCGTCATAGTCACTGTTCAGGCTTTTGTGTACACGCTGCTGAAGACAAATGGTCATCCGGTCTTCTTTTTTCAGATAATTGTTTCATGGTCTGCGGCACTCTTGATTACCCCGCGCACCGCAATACTTCTTGGGTTTGTGATGTTTGGCACCTTTGCTGCGATTACAATACAGTTTACGCCGCCGCAGGAAAACACCCGTTTTGTTTTGGAGTCTATTGTTTCTTCGGCTGCTATTACATTTATTTCCGTGCTATCAAGTACTATACTTTTTCGTAACGCTGTTAAAAGTTTCTGCCAGCGAAAAGCTGTTGAAGAAGAGCGTAATAGGGTCGCTGAACTCAACGAAGAACTGAGAGCTGCGAACTTGGAAGCTGAGGTGATGAATCAAGAACTCAAAAGCCGCCAAGAAGTTCTTGAAGAGCAAGCAATGGAAATTGAAATTATTAATACCGAACTTCATGAGAAAAATGAAATACTTGTGGAGTTGAATGATGAAAAAAATGAATTTTTAGGAATTGTCTCCCATGACTTGAAAAACCCGATTACTGCTGTACGCGGTTTGGGGGAGCTATTACAATCTGAGTTTCTGAACCCGATACAAGTAGCTACCGTTACGGAACAGATTATCCAGACCTCCGACCGTATGCTGGGATTAGTGAAAAATCTTTTAGATATTAATCAATTGGAATTGGGTGCAAGGGATTTTCAAAGTGTACAACTCGATATTATACCCTTAGCAACGAAGATTATTGCACAGTATCAAGCACAAGCAACATTGAAAAATATCGCGTTGATTTTTGATACGGAAGTTCCTCATTATTTTGTTACCACGGATGAGCAAGCTGTGGTGCAGATTTTGGATAATCTTCTTTCCAATGCTATCAAATACTCACCGCTTGGGAAGAATGTGAATGTGCGGGTAAAACCTTTTCAAAAAACAGTGCGGATAGAAATACAAGACGAAGGGGAAGGTATTTCTGAAGGAGATAAGAAAAAACTTTTTGGCAAATTTACCCGACTCTCTGCTCAACCAACAGGAGGCGAGCACAGTACCGGGCTGGGACTCAGCATCGTCAAAAAAATGGTCGAAGCCATAGATGGACGTGTTTGGTGCGAGTCTGAAATTGGTAAAGGCGCGACGTTTATTGTGGAATTGCCCGCAACGTAGTTCTTTACTGAGGTGAACCGAAGAGTAAAGCAAGCAAGCGACGTTAATTATCGTATTCCGGCAATCATTTTTATCCTTTGTAATCCTAGCTGAAGTTTAGATAGATCTTACGCCGCCCTCACCTTAATCCTCTCCCAAGGGGAGAGGAAGTACGATGCAGCGCGACTTCTGAAGCCCTCTCCCTCTGGGAGAGGGTTGGGTGAGGGCAAACGCCGGATTAAGCATTGATGCGGACTTGCAATTTTTATCTAAACTTCAGCATAGTTTATTAGGTTCACATCTTCATCCTGTCATCATTTTTCCCTCATTCTATGAAAAACTTTTCCTTCGGTTTGCCGCGTTTTTTTCAATCGGCGCACTTAACTATCAAGTCGAAATTGATGATTGTGCTGATACTGCTCTGCACGGCTTCCATGCTCACGCTGGGAATAAAATCGTATTTAGATTTTCGCAATACCATTACCAAGCGCCTCCTTTCTAAGTTGACCACGAACCGTAATACCAAGCTCAATTACATCAAATTTTACTTTGAAAACATCCGCAAGCAAGTCTCCGTGCTGAGTCAAGACCGCGCCTTTGTGGATGCCATGCGTGAATTTCGCACAACCTTTCGAGACCTAAACACGACTCAGAGTTTCACCGATGACAGCGCACGAGTTCGTGCCTACTACGAAAAAGAATTTTTGCCGCGTATTGGCGGCTCGGAGGCGACGAAGAATTTTGTTGTCGATGTTTTTATGCCACAAAGCCTTGTCGGAATGTACTTGCAACGGCACTATATCGCCTCCAATCCGAATCCCGTCGGGCAGAAATTGTTACTGAATGAGCCTAGTGATTCCTCTGCATACACGAGTGTTCATGCGAAGTATCACCCGATGTTTCGGGAGTTCGTCGAAAAATTCAACTACTACGATATGTTTCTTATTGATGCCGAAACGAGCGAGGTGCTTTATACGGTCTTTAAGGAAACGGACTTCACCACGAACCTGCGAACGGGACCAAACAAGGGCAGCAGCCTCGCCAAGCTCTTTGCCAATGTGTCGGAATCGAAGGAGCGCGGTTACGTGAAAATTATTGACTTCCTGCCTTACGAGCCTTCCTACGGCGCTCCGGCGGCGTTTATTGGTGCGCCGATTTTTGACGAGGGCAAGCTCATTGGCGTTTTGGCGTTTCAGCTGTCAGTGGACGAAATTACCAAGATTACCACCAGCAATAAAGACTGGAAGGGCGACGGACTGGGAGCCACAGGCGAAACCTACCTCGTGGGATCGGATTTCACCATGCGTTCGCAGTCGCGGTTTTTGCTGGAAGATGCCAAAAATTATGTGGCGGCGCTGAAAGAAACGAATCTGCCCTCGAATACGATAGAGAAAATTCAAAAACTCAATACATCAATTTTATTGCAAGAAGTTCGTTCAGAAGCCAGTATTGAAGCACAGGCTGGAAAAAGTGATGCAAAAATCATACGAGATTACCGTAATATTCCCGTACTCAGCGCCTATGCGCCTCTTCAAATCCCGGATTTGCAATGGGTACTGCTCTCGGAAATGGACGTGTCGGAAGCATTCGAGCCGGTCTATGAGTACGAACGCTCGCTTTTGGTCTGGACGGCGGTCAGTATTCTCGTGGCTACGCTTGTAGCACTCATCGTGGCAAATACGCTTACACGCCCGATTGCAGACTTGACCTTCAATGCGCAAAGTATCGGCGAAGGGCGCATGACGGGGCTGCGTCGTGTGCGCTCTGGCGACGAATTTGAACGGCTTTCCACCTCGTTTGAATCAATGGTGCAAAGTCTTCAGGCACAGCGTGAGCTGGTGGAACTGAAGAACAAAGATTTTGAGCGCCTCTTGTACAGTGTTTTCCCCGACCCGGTTGCCCGAAGGTTGGAAAATAATGAGCGGTATTTTATTGAAAGCGCAACAGGCGTGAGTATAATTGTTTCAGAGGTGATGGGCTTCACAAAGCTGATGCATACTATCGGCAACGAAAAATCGGTTGAGATTCTGAATGATATGATGATTGCCTTCGATGAAGCTGCTGCACGGCACGGCATTGAGAAAATTAAAACCATCGGCGACACCTACATCGCTGCTGCGGGCTTGTTCAATCCTCAAATTGATCACGCCATTCATGCTGTGGACTTCGCGGATGACATTCGCAGCATCGTGCAGCGCATCGGTGCTGAACGCGGCATTGCGATTGACCTCAGCGCGGGTATTCATGCGGGCGACGTAACAACGTATCTTATCGGCAAGCGGAAATTCACGTTCGATATTATCGGCGAGACGTTTATGATAGCCAAAGCATTGTCGGGAGCAGCCGCAGAGCGGCGTGGAATGCTTGTGGTGTCGCAATCGGTCTTTGAACTCACGCAGGGCTTGTATGAATTTGACACCGAACCGCCGCTTAACTACGCAGGGCGCATGATGCTTTCGATGTGGTCGCTGAAAAGCTCAAAACTGGCGCTTCGAGAATAAAAACGAAAAGTGCTGAGTTTTGAAGGTTGAGTGTTGGGTTGAAAAGCGTAGAATCACCATGCAGAGCGGTTTGTCAACGGATGGACTCAGCATTCAAAGCTCAACATTCAAGACTTAGCACTCAACGCTTCCAATCCTTCTTATTTAATTTCTAATCCAATAATCTATACATCCAATACAATGAGAAAAACATTTTTGTTCCTGCTCGTGTGCGCCTTTTGGTGTGGTAGTGCCTTTGCGACTGAACCAAAGATTGGTGCTCCTGCGCCTGACTTTACGCTTACGGGACTGCTGCAAGCCCCCGCTAATGCGCCGACAAAACTTTCCGGCTTGCGTGGAAATATCGTCATTATTGACTTTTGGGCAACGTGGTGCAGCCCCTGCCGAACTGCAATGAATAACCTGAGCGCTTTGTCGGAGAAATACACCGATAAACCTGTTCGATTTCTCTCTATTTCTTCGGAAAAACGCGAGGTGATAGAACGGTATCTGAAATCGAACCCAAACAAGCTATGGATGGGGATTGATGGCAATAATGAAGCAGCGAATCAATATGAAGTACGTGTCATTCCTCATACGGTAATTGTTGATAAATCCGGCACTCTCATTGCTATTACCGATGCCGAGGAAATCACCGAAGAGCGCATCAATGCACTGCTAGCGGGCAAAGAAACGACTTTCAAACGGAGGATACTATTAACTGCACGCGATATTTTTGAGAAAGAAGCGAAAAATATAGACACAATGGCGTTACCGAGTATCGTCTTTAAGGCTTGCCAATCACTTTCGGGCGGAACCAAGGGCGATAAAAAGCGTCGATTTACTGCAGTGTCGGGAATATCAGGTTTGATACAAAATATTTATCAAATATCTCATCGTCAGCTCATTGATTCGCTTCAATCCGAGCAGTTATACTACGTAGGTGTTTTTCTCCCACAATCAGATTCGGTACTCATGCACAACATTCTGAAAAACGTTGTGGAAAGCGGTGCAAGTCTGGATGTGCGAGTGGAGAAGCGCACGCGACCAGTTGCTCTGTTACAGCGAAAGAAAGGTGCTCAAGATTTATTGCCCTCCTCTGCATTACAATCGGAGTTCAGTTTTAGCGGACCTAATCTGACAGCCGTTAAGCAGCCAATCATGCAACTTGTCGGCTTTCTCAATAATACAGGCTTCGCAAAGGTACTGGTCGTTGATGAGACAGGGCTTAAAGATCGGTATGACCTGTCATTGTCATTTGTAATAGGGGAAAAAGATGGTCTAAGTAATGCACTCGCGAAATACGGACTGGAGCTGGTGAACGCGGAGCGTGAAATTGATATGTACATCGTCAAGCAGAAATCGCGGTAATGTAAGAGACAACAAAATATAATGTGAGCACAACATGACAACAAACGATATTCTCTTCTGGGTAATTCTACTCAGCGTTACCTTTCCGGTAACGGTGGTGGCGCTCACGGAACTGCGGGCGCGTGTTCACAGCGAATCGGCGTTGCAGCTTATTCGCATTACCACGAATTCGACCGCACCGCTCATTGCGGCGTGGGTGTTGGTCGAGAAGGTCTTCGGTATTCCACGCACGGATACCATTTCCAAAGTGGTGCAAACGCTCTGCTACGTCAGTGTGCTCAATATGGCGCTGCTTATGCTAAATACGTTTTTGGTCACGCGCCGCCAGCGTGAAGTCTCACGGAAGCAAGCCACGATGCAGCAGGGGCAGACGCCGCAAGGTCCCTCGAAAGTACTGTTAGATTTTTTTCGATTCATCGTCATTTTGGTTGGTACGGGTGTTGTGCTGGCGGTGGTGTGGGACGTGAATTTGGGCGGCGTAATAACGACGCTCGGCGTTGGGTCTATCATCATCGGTTTTGCGCTGCAAGACACGCTGGGAAGCATTGTTTCGGGGTTTGTGACGATGGTGCGTCGTCCGTTTGTGGTGGGCGATAAGGTAATGATTGGGGAAATGGAAGGCACGGTAACGGAGATTACGTGGAACTCTGTTGTTTTGCGTCAGCCCGACCGCTCGCTGGCGATTTTGCCTCAATCCGACGTTGCCAAGCGGGCAGTGGTGAACCTGACGCATCTGACGGGCAGCGAACATTCGGAAGTCTTTGTGGAGTTTTCCAAACAACATCCGCCGAACAACGTCAAGCGTGTGATGCTCTCGGCGCTAATGAGTACGCCGAGCGTGAGCCATAGCCCCGAACCGCTTATTCGCGTCCAAGACCACACGGACGTGAACATTCGCTATTCGGTGCGTTTCTGGACACCTGTGGGCGTATCGCCTTTGGAGACACGCGACCAGTTTCTAAGCCGTTTGTGGTATATTGCCAAACGCTATGATTTGCATTGGGAACTGCCCACGCGAAAAATTGTTCAGACTGCCGAGCAGCACCACGAAGACAGGAAGCTCACGCAATACCGCGAAGAATTGGCGACCGTCCCGCTTCTTTTCAAAATGGGTGCCGATGTGCTGGAATATGTTGCCAAAGGCGCACTGCTGCATGAATATGCGGCGGGTGAGCACATCGTGCGCGAGGGCGAGATGGTCGGTTCGCTCTTTGTGATTGTCGCGGGCGAGGCTCGTGCGCTGGTGAGCGACCGCACGGGCAAGCAGCACCACGTCTTTACGCTCAAGTACGGAGAATTTTTTGGCGAGTCGTCTCTTTTTTCCGGTCGTCCGAGTCCGTACAGCGTTACTGCTTTGAGTGATAGTAGCGTGGTTTTGCTGGATAAACAAATGGTCAATCGTTTGGTGGAAAGTGATGCTATGCTGGTGAAAGAAATCGGGCGCGTGATTTCCGATCGTCGTGAGCGCATTATGGATGTACAGACTGCGCGGTGATGCGGTAAGCCAAGAAAATTGAGAAAACTATCACAGAATTGCAGCGCGTAAAACTCTATGATTCGCACTATCACCATACCGACAACGTGGCTCTATCGCTTGCTTGTGCGATGGGGATTTGCTTTGGCTACGCTGCTCACAATCGTAGGTGAACGCTCTTTGGCGCAAGAGGCAAAGAGTACGAAAGTAAGCGGTCTGAGCGTGATAGACAGTCTGGAAGCAGTCTTGGCAGTCTCTGGCGAAAGGCAGCGTGTGGTGATTTTGAACGAACTAACGGTGGAGCATTTTTATGTTTCGTTAGAAAAAGCAAAATCCTTTCAAACCGAGGCGCTTGTGCTTGCGGAGAAACTGCAAGACCGCCATGGAACTGCGGTGGCAGTCCTCAACGGGGCTTTTCTTGCACGGCTTTCCGGTAGTTATCAGGTTGCAATTGAGCGCAGCACTGATGCTCTGGTGCTTTTTCGGCAGATTGAGGACAAGCGCGGCATCGCAAAGTCGCTGTACAACTTGGGGCTGGCACATCAGGCGCGGAGCGATTATTTGCAGTCGCGCTCGTATTACTTGCAGTCGCTTGCCATTTCAGAAGCTATTGGCGATATTTTCCAAACAGCCCGCACCCTGAATGCCATTTCCGAAGATTATTTCGGGCAGGGCGATATTGAAAAAGCGCTTGATTACGCGTTGCGCTCGCTGGAACTGCACCGCAAGTACCCGGATAAACGTTGGATTGCTTTGCAGTTGGACAATGTCGGTTATTTGTACGAATATCACAAAGAGCCTGAAAAAGCGCTAAATTACTATACTGAGGCATATAACATTTTGACTGCACTCGGCGCAAAAGGGCAGCACCGAATTGCGAACAGCCACAAAAACCTTGCGAATGTCAACCGTGCATTAAAGCGCTACGACGAGGCGCTTCGCTGGGCGCTGCGCGGTGTGCAGATTGGGGTGTACGAAAAACACGAAAGTCTGAACGGAGATCGCGGCAACTACAAAGCACTTGCCGATGTGTACGAAGCACTTGGTAATACCGATGCTGCGCTGGAATGGAACAAACGTATTCTTGCGCTCCCGTCGGTGCCATCGCCGTATAATGTTGGTGTTTGCAGGGCTATCGTGCAAATCTACATCAAGCGTGGCGATTGTAGTCATGCAAAAGAATATGCAGCGCAGGGCTGGGAGCTTGCCGCGCATCTGGACAATCCCAAAGCGATGGAATCCGCCGCATTACAGATGGCGCAAGCAATGTCCGTGTGTGGCAATTATGCCGAAGCCTATAAATACCAAGTGCGCTATATGGCGCTGCACGATAGCCTGACAAGCCTTGAGAAAACCAAGCAAATTGCACGGTTGCAGGCAATGTACGAACTGGAGCGACAGCGCGAGGAAAACGAGCGATTACGAAAAGAAAACGTCGTACAAGAATCCGTGATTACGCGCCAGAACATTGCCGTTATCGGTATTGCCGTGTTGCTGGGGTTGGCGCTTGTGCTGGCATTGCTGTTTTACCGTGCCGATGCCCGGAGAAAGCGCGTGAATGTACAACTTCAGGATGCAAATAATGAATTGGATGCCGCTTTACAGGACTTGAAAGAAACGCAGGCACGATTGGTGCAAAGTGAGCGGATGAATACGACGGGGATGTTGGCAGCAGGCGTGATGCACGAGATTAACAATCCGAATGCGGCGGTGATAGCGGCGCTCTACGACGCACGAAATCGGGTGCAGCGTCTCACGGAGTATTTTCTGTCGCTGCTGGATGAAGCCAGTAAATCCTCCAAAAAAGCCGTGCATTTCACCGAGCTGACCAATGAGGTGCGGCATACGCTGGATATAGCGGCAAAAGGTGCAGAGCGCATACGGCATATCGTTTCTAATTTGCAGCACTTTAGTAAACATCAGCGTTCCGGTAGTTATACAAGTGCGCTTTCGGTCGAACTTGCCGCCACGCTGGAGATTTTTCGGTATCAGTTCAAGGATATTGCCGTTACGCTTGATGTTGCCTCCGGCGTTTCAATTACGGGGAATATCGGCGAACTGAACCAAGTTTTCTTAAACTTACTCGTGAACGCAGCGCAAGCAGGCGCAACGGCTATCAACATCACGAGCAAGAGCACGGTGGAAGGCGCTGCTGAGCGAAAACGAGTAGAAATTCGTATCAGTGATAACGGCAGGGGTATGACGCGCGAGGTGCAAGCGCACATCTTTGAGCCGTTTTTCAGTACCAAAGGGGGCGGTAATTCCGGCTTGGGGCTGAGTATTTCCAAACAAATTCTGGAGCGGCACGGCGGCGATTTGCGCGTGGAATCGGAGGTGGGCAAAGGAACGATGTTTATTGTGGAGTTGTTTGAGAACGGAATTCATTCTTAACCCAGCCGAACACAAAAAACCACGATAATACCGCGAAAAACGTCTTGATGTTCAGACCGCAAGCAAGAAAATCACTCTTCTGCCAAAAGTTTACTTGAATAATACGCAAGTGCGTATATTGCCGTTATGAAACTGTTTGTTCTTCTTTTGGTTATCGCGCCGTGTCTTGCCCACGCGCAGCACGCGCCCGTGAACATTCCTCCTCCAAAGGCGGGAACGGTCTTGCGCAGCCTTGACCCCAAGAAGGACATTACGCATTACATCCACAGACTTTGGCAGGCGGAACAGGGGTTGCCGCAGAACTCTGCGCAGGCGCTCTGCCAGACGCGGGACGGATACTTGTGGATAGGCACGGAAGAAGGGTTAGTGCGCTTCGATGGTGCGCGGTTCACCGTTTTTGACACCAAAAACACCCCCGGACTAAAAGCAAATGCTATTCAAGCACTGATAGAAGACCGCTCCGGTGCGCTCTGGATAGGCACAAGCGGTGGCGGCGTGAGCAGGTGGAAAGACGGGCATTGCACGGCATACACCACCGCAGAAGGCTTGTCGGGCGACTTTGTGAGTTCGCTCATGGAAGACCGCACGGGCGCTGAGTCCGGTGCGGGTGGTGGGGCAATCTGGGTTGGTACGCTGGGTGGGGGAGTGAGTTGTCTGAAGGATGGCAAGTTTACATCGCTGACCACCAAAAATGGTCTCTCGCACAATCTTGTTTTTACGCTGCTCCAAGACCGCACGGGCGATGTTTGGATAGGCACAAATGGTGGTGGCGTGAACAGGCTGCATAACGGCGTTTTGACGGCATACACCACGCAAAACGGTCTCTCGCACAATCTTGTTCGGGCGCTTCTGGAAGACCGCGACGGGGCGATTTGGATAGGGACGTTTGGCGGCGGGCTGAATCGGTTCAAAGACGGCAAGTTTACAGCGTTCACAACCAAAGATGGACTTTCGCACAATTTGGTTTGGTCGCTCCGAGAAGACCAGTTGGGAACGCTGTGGGTGGGTACATTCGGCGGCGGGCTGAATCGCTTACGCGATGGCGTTTTTTCTACGTTTTCCACTAAGAACGGGCTTTCGAGCGACCTCGTGCGTGCTATACTGGAAGACCGCGAAGGAACGCTCTGGGTGGGTACGGTGGGCGGGCTGAATTGCTTCAAAGACGGCATCTTTACAACGTTCTCCACGCATGATGGTTTGTCGCATGATGTGGTCAGAACGCTTACGGAAAAAAGTGCGGGTGCGACAGCCAAAGGAAGCACGGAATTACATAAAGAAATGTGGATAGGCACGTTTGGCGGCGGCGTGAATCTTCTTCGGGACGGCAGGGCGCAGGCATGGACAGCCCGCACGGGGCTTTCGAGCGACATTATCTACACGCTCTTGGAAGACCGAAGCACAGGCGATAATGCGGGTGCGCTCTGGATAGGCACAAACGGTGGCGGTCTAGACCGACTTCAGAATGGCAACATTACCACTTACAACACGAAAAATGGTCTTGCAAATGATGTTGTGTATGCTCTTGCGCAAGAATCTCGTTCGGGAGCGCTCTGGATAGCCACGAATGGGGGCGGTTTGAATCGTTTGGTATCAGGGAAATTTACCAATTACACCACCAAAGACGGTTTGTCGAGTAATAACGTCCGAACGCTACTTCTGGAAAACCACAGCAAGGATGAGCAATCGGAAACGCTGTGGATAGGCACAGTGGGCGGCGGGCTGAATCGCTTGAGTAATGGTAAATTCACCGTGTTCACGACTAAAGAAGGCTTGTCGCACAACAACGTGCGTTCGCTCTTCCAAGACCGCGAGGGAACGTTGTGGATAGGCACGGTGGGCGGCGGGCTGAACAGATTCAAAGATGGCAAGTTTACGGCATTTACGACGGCAAATGGTTTGTTCGACGACGTTGTGCATTGCATTGTGGAAGATGATTATGGCTATCTGTGGATGTCGTGCAACAAGGGTATTTTTCGTGTTCGCAAGGAGGACTTGAGCGCTTTTGCTGAGGGAAAATTGTCTAAATTTCCGTGTGAATCATTCGGTATTACCGATGGTATGCTGAGTGCGGAGTGCAATAGTGGTAATCCGGCGGGCTGGAAAGACCGCCAAGGGCATTTGTGGTTCGCAACCATGGCGGGCGCTGTGACGGTCAATCCGGGCGCAGTGCTTTCACGCGCCAACAGTCTTGCACCGCCCGTCATTATCGAAAGCATCATTGCCGATAGTGCTCGACTTGATGTTTCCACTCCGGCAGCAGCCCAGACGGGAGCAGAAAAGTTTGAATTTTATTATACCGCTACAAGCCTTTTTGCGCCGGAGCGTGTGAAATTCAAATACCTTTTGGAAGGCTACGACAAACAGTGGGTGGATGCTGGCACGAGGCGCACTGCATATTACACCAATCTGCAACGCGGGCGAGACTACCGCTTTCGCGTCATCGCCTGCAACAGCGATGGCGTGTGGAACGAGACAGGTGCTATGGTGATGCTCTATCTTACGCCTCTTTTCTGGGAAACGTGGTGGTTCTTGACGCTTTGCGGGCTTGCACTTGTGTCATTGGGAGCAGGAGCATACCGTGTGCGGGTGCGGCACTTACACCATCGGGCGGAGATGCTGGAGAAAATGGTGGAAGAGCGCACGGCGGAACTGCGCGAGAGCAATGAAGAAATCCAACAGCATCTGGAAGAAATAGACAAACAGGGGTACGAAATTGAGCTTTCTAATTTGGAATTGCGCGGAAAAAATCTGCAACTCGAAACGTTGCACAGAGAAAAAGATGAGTTTTTGGGTATCGTGGCGCACGACTTGAAAAACCCTCTTGCAAGCATTACTCTTACGGCATCGCTGATTCGCACCTATCGCCAGCGTCATGGAGACGAATGGATAGACGAGCAGGCGAATAAAATCGAGGCGATGACTGGGCGGATGACAAGCATCATTATGAATCTGCTGGATGTGAATGCACTGGAATCAGGGAACTATAATTTTCACATTGAGGATTTTGATATTGTGTCGGTGGTTGCTATGGTTGTGCGGGAATACCAAAGCAAATCTGCCACAAAAAAGATTAGCATTATTGCTGACTTGCCGCCGGAGAGCAGCGTGATAGCACACGCCGATAGCGCGATTGTACAAGGGATTTTGGATAACCTACTCTCGAACGCCGTTAAATACTCACCGCTTGGCAAACAAGTTTTTGTGCGTCTCGTCAGTGCCCACGCTGCAGTCCGCATAGAGGTTCAGGACGAAGGGCAAGGAATTTCGGAAGAAGACATGAAAAAATTATTTGGAAAATTTGCCCGCCTTTCGGCGCAACCAACAGGCGGCGAGCACAGTACGGGTCTGGGTTTAAGCATCGTCAAAAAAATGGTCGAAGCAATGCAAGGGCGTGTCTGGTGCGAATCGGAAGCGGGCAAAGGAGCAACGTTTATCGTGGAATTGCCAAGAGTATTATAGTTAGGGCTTTCGCAAATAGCAAGAACGAACATGATTTGGAGTGCGGAATTTTAATTCCGCAACCTTGGTACACGACAAAATTTCACAGATAGCTTGAGAACTGGCTTCGGTGGCACAGGCTGAGTGCCGCGCTCGCCTGTCTGTGTAGTCCTTTGAGCGCCGCGCTCAGAACACCGCTTCAAACCTCACAGACAAGTGAGCGCGGCGCTCAGTCTGTGCCACCGAGTACGATTTCTGTCGTGTACTATGTTCCGCAACATATTTCTCACGTAACGGCGGAATTAAAATTCCGCACTCCTTATTTTTTGCGAAAGTCCTAATGGTATCTCGTTGTTCACTACGTGTTGATGCCGTCCAGCAAGAATTTCTTCAATCTGAGAACGGTTGCATTTTTCGTGTGTGTCTATCAACATTTCATTGATATTTTACCTCGTGCCGTTGTATTTTACCGCATAACGCTATCCAAGGAAGTTTCATGCTAGTCGTTCTGCATTATGCCATCCATTCGGTATTTCTTCCTCGCCCTTTTTTGCGGGTGCATCGCCGTCGCCCAAGAACGTCCGGTAAGCGTTCGCGGTTTAGACCCTTCAAAATCTATCGCCGAATACCGACATAGCATCTGGACGGCGGAAAACGGTCTTCCCCAAAACTCTGTTCAAACGCTTTGCCAAACGCGCAACGGCTACATCTGGATAGGCACACAAGAAGGTCTTGTGCGCTTCGACGGACTGAATTTTACTGTCTTCGACAAAACCAATGCTCCCGCTATAAGCGACAAATTTGTCAACGCGCTTCTGGAAACCTCTGATGGCACTCTGTGGGGAGGAGGCGCAAGAGGGTGCCTTTTTTCTCTGCAAAACGGAGTCTTTACGCGCCAAGCGATTGACCAACAAGCCGACGTTCGTGCATTGGCGGAATGGCACGGAAGAGTCTGGATTGGCACAAATAGAGGGCTGTACTCTTGGCAGCGAAACGCGGCAACGTTCCGCCGTCTGAGTGTGATCGACGGTTTGCCGAGCGACGCTATTTTGTCGCTTGCCGCCGACACGACGGCAGGTATTCTCTGGGTGGGAACGCAGGAAGGACTCTGCGCGGTGCGGATAGCTGCGTCGAATAATGACGGCGTGGGCGACACTTTTCGGACGCACTCTTTCCGTGTGGGGGATGGGTTGGTCAACGCAGCCATTCGTGCGCTGCTTTGCGATAGAGAGGGAACGCTCTGGATAGGCTCTAACGGGGGGCTACAACGTGCGGTATGGAGCGACGGTGCGTTTCGCATAGTGGAAACCTATACTGAGCGCTCCGGTTTATCGGATAACGTTATCACTGCACTACACGAGGACATGGAGCGAACCCTATGGATTGGTACGGCAACGCAAGGCTTAATGCGTTGCGCAGCTTCTCGCCGGATATTTGAACGCTTTACTATCGCCAACGGGCTTGGCAGCAACGATGTGGACGCAATTATACAGGACCGCGAGGGAATGCTCTGGATTGGCAGCGCCAATGGCGGCGGTCTCAATCGCCTCGCCAATGCTTCGTTTATCGGCTACACAAAAAGCAACGGACTTGTTGGCGAGTTTGCTTGGACGTTGCTGCAAAGCCGCGACGGTTCAATGTATTTTAACACCAGTAATGCCGGTGTGGCACGCTTGAAGTCCGGCGCGTTTAGCTTTTTCACCAAAGAGCGCAACGGTTTACTTAGCAATGCGGGCAGAGCTATGATGGAAGACGCGGAGGGCGTTCTCTGGGTGGGTTCAGCCGAAAGCGGCGTTTCATGCGTCAAAAACGGGCGCGTTGTCAAAACGTACACAACGGCGACCGGACTGCTTGGCGATAATATCCGCGTTTTGTTTGAAGATAGTAAACGGCGCGTCTGGATTGGCTCGTTCAACAGCGGTCTCCAATGTTTAGAACATGGAAAATTTACATCGTGGACAGAAAAAAATGGCTTGTGTGGCAACAAACCGCGTACAGTGTTGGAGTCGTCCGACGGCACGATATGGATAGGCACATCCGGTGGTCTCAACGCTCTGCGCCCGGGAGCGTCGAAGTTGGAGCAGTACACCACTGCGCAGGGCTTAACTATGAATAGCGTTTTGTCGCTGCACGAAGACGAAAGCGGGGCACTCTGGCTTGGCATGAACAGAGGCGGCTTGCATCGCTACAAAAACGGGAAATTTACCCATTGCAGCATAGAACACGGCTTGTTCGATGAAAATGTGTACAGCATTCTCGACGACGGTTTGGGCAATTTCTGGATGAGTTGCAATTTTGGCGTGTTTCGCGTGAGCAAAGCCGAACTGAACGCATTTATGGACGGCAGAGCGGCACATATCGTTTGCACGGTCTTCGGGAAAGCCGACGGAATGCCGGTAGCCGAGTGCAACGGTGGGAGTACGCCGTCGGCATGGCGCTCCGGCGACGGGCGGTTATGGTTCGCTAACGCAGTGGGCGCGGTTGTTGTGGATCCGCGTAAAATCTATAAAAATCCTGTTCCGCCGCAGGTGATTCTGGAGGAGATGCGTGTCGATGGGAAACCTTCCACATCGGCGACCATTCTCGCAACTGAAACCGAAAAACTTGAATTTCAATACACTGCCACGTGCCTTGCAGCCGCCGAGCGTGTGAAATTTAAGTATATGCTTGAAGGCTACGATAAGGATTGGGTGGAAGCCGGAAACCGCCGTACCGCCTATTACACGAATCTTCAACGAGGGCGCGACTACCGTTTCCGAGTTATCGCTTGCAACAACGACGGCGTTTGGAACGATACAGGGGCGTGGATCAATTTTTCAATTACGCCTTTTTGGTGGGAAATGTGGCAATTTTACGGACTCTGCGTGATGTTTGTCGGTACCACCGCGTATCAAGGGTTTCGCTGGCGGACACGGCGCTTGCGGGCAAGGGCGCGGGAATTAGAACGACTTGTCGCCAAACGCACGAAAGAAGTGCAAATGCAAGCTGCCGATATTGAAACGGCAAACACCGCTTTGCACGAAAAAAATATCATGTTGGAGCGACAGCAACAGATTTTAGAGGAACAGGCACGGGAAATTGAAATTGCCAATTCAGCACTTCAGGAAAAAAATATCACGCTGGAAATGCTGAACCAAGAAAAGAATGAGTTTTTGGGCATAGCCGCACATGATTTGAAAAACCCTCTTCAGCATATTATCATGGTTTCGGAAAAAATAGAGCGATATTATGACCGCATGAAGCGCGATGATATTGTTCACCAAGCCAAGACGATTGGTGCGGTGGCGCATCGTATGAACGAAATTATCGTGAATCTTCTTGATATTAACGCCATTGAGCGAGGCGGCGTGAGACTCGCGCCTAAAGAAGTTGACGTAGAGCCGCTGGTGCGCCGCGTAACCGAAGACTATGCGCACACGGCGCAAGAAAAAAACATAGCGATTTTTGTTGTCGGCATGGGAACAGAAACGCGCGCTTTTGCGGATGAAACTGCCGTCACGCAAGTTCTGGACAATCTCATCTCGAATGCCATCAAATATTCTCCGCATGGGAAAAGCGTGTTTGTGCGGGTGAAATCTGGCGTGGAAGCCATTCGTTTGGAAGTTGAGGATGAAGGTCCGGGTATTTCGCCAGAGGATATGCAAAAGCTGTTTGGCAAGTTTGCCCGCCTTTCTGCCCGTCCGACGGGCGGCGAACATAGCACAGGACTGGGTTTGAGTATTGTTAAAAAAATGGTTGAAGCGATGAACGGGCGCGTTTGGTGTGAGTCGGAGTTTGGCAAAGGCGCGACGTTTATTGTGGAGTTGCCAACTGTATCATAGTGGGCTATTGCTTTGCATATTGAGTTTTACAGTTCGGGCTGTCCTGCTTGCCTTCTTCGGTGCGGCTGCCCAATATGCGTCTGATGACCAACCGACAGCCGATAGTGTACTTTCACTCGCTAGCCGCCAGCCCACAGGCATAAAACTTTTTCAACAAACACCACTATATAAAGCACTATATTACGTTTGCAGCATTGTTTGAGTAATAATGTTGGGTTGTTACTCAGGTTTGACCAAAGCGCTATTTCAAAAATTATGATGAGAATTTCTTCTCTGGTGGTTTTGTCTGTTATTTCTGCAATGTTTTTGCTGACTGGTAGTGTAATCTGCCAGTTTTCTATGTATGCACAAGATAGAAAACAAGATTACCTTGTATTGCACACGAGCAATTCTGCTTCGTCTGTCAATAAGTATTCTCAAATACTTGAGTTTATTCAGCAGGAGCCAGATAGTGGTCTTCTGCTGAGTAGGCAATTGGAAGCAAAAGCTCGTGCTTATAGCAATGATCATGAATTGTCTATAGCACTTGCCTTAGTTGCTGCCGCACTTGCCGATATAGATAGTACCGTGGAAGCTATCCGAATAGGGCGGTCGGCACTCATTCTTGCCAACAATCTCCGCGACACAACAGCAATGGCATGGTCATTATTCGCTATCGGATACGCTTCAAGCCTGCGAGTGGATAAAAGTTTTACGGATTCCGCCAATAATGCCATCTCCCTCGCGCTTCTTACCGAAGGTCTTTCCTTTAGTATTGCTGCAAAGAATTTGTTGTTGAGTATCAACTTCCACAATATTATTGGGCGTTTATACCGAAGAATGAAAAAGTATGATGAAGCACTCATGTATCACCTCAAAGCATATAATGATGCCAACGCCGTCAAGAGTTCTATTCAGGCGGGTTGGGCGGCATATGGTATCGCACTGTGTTATCAAACACGGCATCAATTAGACTCAGCGCTTTATTTTGCGCTTGAATCTGTGCGTTTGCGAAGATTAGGGGGTGATCTCAGTTCGGTAGCTATTTCTTTGGGATCAACGTCGCTGATTTATGAGCAAATGGGCGATAAATTTCATGCTTTGCAATACGCCAAGCAATGTCTTCGCTATGCCGACAGCGCACATGGTCTGCTTCCAAAGATCGTTGCTCTGGAGCGGCTTTCCAAAACGAGTGAAGATGTCGGGCAATACCAACAAGCCTTGCAGTATTACAAGCAGCTTATTCTTGTGCGTGATTCTGCTGCTGTCCAAAATCAACTCAATGATGTCAAGCTCTTGGCTCAAGAACTTGAAATTGAACGCAGTAAACAAGAAAAACTTGAACTTCTGCAACAACAAAGGCAGCAACAACAGCTCTTACAAGAACGCAGCACTATAGCCGTTGTTAGTACAATAATCGCACTGGCGCTTATTGTTATTATGATTGTTGCGGGGCGCTTGCAGCGTTTGGCGCGGCAAAAGGAAATACTTACCAAAGAGTATGCTCGCTCTATGGAAGAAGTCAATCATCGTTTAGATGAGGCAAATCAAACCTTACAAACGCAAAATATCAGCCTCCAAGAATTGAATCTTGAAAAAAATGAAATTATCGGTATTGTAGCACACGACTTAAAGAATCCAATCAGTGCTGTACGGGGTTTTGCAGACCTGATACAGAGTGGTTTTGCAGAAATGGAGCAGGTTCAGGAAATTTCGGGACAAATCGTGAGTACCGCAGACCGAATGTTGGATTTGGTCAAGAACCTTCTAGAAGTAAACCGTTTAGAACAAGGTGGAGCGGAATTTCATTGCATGGCGTTTGATATAGCCACGATGGTAGAAAGTGTCGTGTTGCAATATCAGGCAGCAGCCAACGCGAAAAATATCACGCTGCACTATTCCTTAGAAAGCTCGTCATCACTGGCTCTAGCCGATGAGCAAGCGCTGATGCAGGTTTTGGATAACCTTGTTTCCAATGCCGTGAAATACTCACCACACGAAAAAAATATTTTTATTCGATTAGAATCAAGTGATAATGCGGTGCGGATAGAAATTCGAGACGAAGGTCCGGGTATTTCGCCTGACGATATGCAAAAGCTATTTGGCAAGTTTGCCCGTCTTTCTGCCCGTCCCACGGGCGGCGAACACAGCACAGGACTGGGCTTGAGTATTGTTAAAAAAATGGTCGAAGCGATGAACGGGCGCGTTTGGTGTGAGTCGGAACTAGGCACGGGCGCGACGTTTATTGTCGAATTGCCAAAACCACAAATTGTTCACAATGACGTATCGGCGGAATAAAACAATAATGCTCCAATACCTCTCCTCGAATATCAAGCATTTGCTCTCTCGGCTGCGTAAAGCACAGGAGCGCTTTTTCCAAACGCTCCGCGACCGGGTGTATCCCGAAACGTTCAGCCAAGAAATCAATGAGCAATGCCGGATTTTTTTTCCTTTTTATGCTATACCATTTTCACTTGTAGCACTACCATACACTGTGCTTGATAAGGTCTTGTTGCCCAATGAACCGCTTGTAGTCTTGTTGCGTTATGGTATGTCCGTTGTTGTCGTTTTTGCGCTTTTAGCACGGTATCTCTGGCGCTACGAAGCGCGGCATCGTTTTATCGCTGCGGCGATGATGTATTACCTCATACTTTCTGCCGGTATTATCACAGGTCTTGCAAAAGCGCATCCGAGCTACTTCGGCGGATATTGTTACGTGATTGTGCTCTTAGGGGCACTGCCCGTGCCACCTTCGCAGTTGGTTCTGGGGCTTATCCTGTCATTATTGATGTTTGCCGGACTGAGTATTCATCTGGAAGTAGATTTTACAAATCCTGCGGTACGATACGGTTTGCAAGACCTGATGAGTAGTATTGTTGTGCATGGTTGTCTCAGCTTCGGATGGTCGCTTGCACGACGTAATGCTTACGAGCAGGGGCGAGCTATACAAGAGCAGAAGCGGCTTCTGGAGCATCAAGCCGAAGAGCTTATTGCACTCAACAACGAAAAAAACGAAATGCTCAGTATTGTCGCCCATGACCTGAAGAATCCTATCACTGCAGTACGCGGCTTGGGGGAGCTTATCAGAAGCGGCTATGCTCAAGGAGAACAATTAGAAGAAGTGGCGCAGCAGATTATGAATACCGGCGACAGAATGTTGGAGCTGGTAAAAAATCTCCTTGCTGAAAATCAATTACAAGAAGGTAAAATGCAGTTTATGCCGAGGTTGCTTACACTTGCATCACTTGTCGAAGGTATCGTTTGGGAATATAAGCAAGTAGCGGCGCTCAAGAACATCACATTGCATTATACCAACGCAGCCACAGATACCAGAGCAATCGTGGATGAGCAAGCGTTTGCGCAGATAATTGACAACTTGCTCTCCAATGCCGTCAAATACTCACCGCATGGCAAAAATATCTATGTGCGCATAAAAGATGCAGGAACGAATCCGTCAATGTTGAGAATCGAAGTGCAGGATGAAGGTCCCGGCTTGAGCGCTGAAGACAAAAAACATTTATTCGGCAAATTTGCGCGTCTATCGGCACGACCAACGGGCGGCGAGCACAGTACGGGCTTGGGACTCAGCATTGTGAAAAAAATGGTGGAAGCAATGAATGGCAGGGTGTGGTGCGAATCGGAATTGGGACAGGGTGCGACGTTTATTGTGGAATTGCCGCCAGCCTAAAAACGCTTTGATATTGTTTTTCCTGCTTTTGTTGTATCTTTGTTCCTTGTTTGTGTCATTTGCCAAAATGAGTGTTCGCGCCTTATCACTTCACTTTGTCCCGTTTTTCTTGAGAAACAGCTATGCTCACAATAAAAAAAGTCAGCACAGAAGAAACAATGCAGATTGCTGAGAGTGCAGAATCGAAAAAACGGCGCTTACTGCTTGTGGATGATGAGCCCGGCATTTTACGCCTATTAACCGGTCTTTTTTCTCCCTTCTACCTTGTGCGCACTGCTGGCTCCGGCTACGAAGCGATGAAAGTCCTGCAAGAAGGCTTTTCGCCGCAGGTCATTATCGCCGACCAGCGTATGCCCGGCATGACAGGCGCACAACTCCTTGCCGAGAGCCGAAAGATTGTGCCGGATGCTGTGCGCGTTACACTTACGGGCTATACAGATGTGAAGGAAATTATTGACAGTGTGAACAATGGCGCTATCTATCGTTTTGTCGGCAAGCCGTGGGAAGACCCTGAGATTGTGGAGACGATTCGTTTGTGTTTTGAGCAATATGACCTTAGCACGAAAAATGTTGAATTGGAAGCCGCATTGAATCAGGTGCAGCGACTCAATGAAGAGAAAAATGAGATAATGGGAATTGTCTCGCACGACCTCAAAAATCCGATTAGCGCAATTCTGGGCATGACGGAATTGATGTTGCCCAATAAGGGATTTAATTTGGCGATAAGTGATTATCAGCAATTTTCGCAGATGATACAGCAAACGGCAGCCAATATGCTGGAACTTGTTAAAGGGCTTCTGGACGACCACTGGCTTGAATTTGGTGCGATGGAACTCTATGCAACTGAGATTGATGCAAGCGTGCTGGCGAAGTTTGTGGTGGACGATTATCGGCAGCGTGCTCGCGATAAAAATATCACTCTCCACTGCGACGCGCCTGAGAACGTGCTTGTTCTTGCCGACGAGCGCCGCTTACATCAAGTTCTTGATAATCTCATTTCCAATGCCGTCAAATACTCGCCGACAGGGAAAAATATTGTTGTCCGTACCGCCAATGTTCAGAATACTACGCGCATCAGCGTTCAGGACGAAGGACCCGGACTGAGTGACGACGACAAATCCAAACTTTTCGGCAAATTTGCTCGTCTTTCGGCGCAGCCTACGGGTGGGGAGCACAGTAGTGGTCTGGGTTTGAGTATTGTCAAGAAAATGGTGGAAGCGATGCAGGGGCGTGTGTGGTGCGAATCGGAGTTTGGCAAAGGCTCAACGTTTATTGTTGAACTTCCGGCTCCGCTACGGTAATGCAGAGGAGCACACGACATATCTTTTTCTATTGGTTTCGGTGTGGGGTGATGCTCTTATGCTTTGTTTGGGGGGCGCTTGCTCAAAATGCGGAAGAGCGCACGTTTCGGCGTTTGAGCCATGTGGAAGGGTTATCGAACGACGAAGTATATTGCATGACCCAAGACCGTCGCGGTATGATGTGGTTCGGCACCGCCGACGGCTTGAATAGTTACGACGGCATAAAATTTACGCTCTATCGCCACCGCGAAGGAGATACTACCTCACTTCCACAAAACGGCATTCTTTCTCTTGCTGAAGATGCGAGCGGTAATCTATGGGTGGGAACAAAAGATTACTTGTGCCGCTTTCATCCCGTACGTGGTACCTTTACTTGGTATCGTTTGCCCACTCATTACCCTCTGGAGAATGTTCGCAATATTGTGGACATCGGTGGCGATTATTTATACCTTGCCGTTGGCTACGGTGCACTACGCTTCGACAAGCGTACGGGCGAGAGTAAAGCTCTTTTTGACCAAAATGATTTTCCTAAGGAGTTGGTGTATGTTGTCACCGATGTTTTTAGCGATACTTCTTCCCGAATCTGGATTACAAGCAGCAGGGGAATTTTTGTGCATGACCCTCGTTCAGAAACGCTTCGCCACGTTGTAAGGCGGATTATTAACAGAGCCATGCCCCGAAAAGACGGCGAGGGTAAAATATGGTTCTCCGATTCAACAGGAATCCATGTCTTTGACCCCTATCGTGAGCGCATTGTTAAAACGTTTCCTTCGGCATCATTTCCACATAATTCGGGCGTATCGAAGTACAACTATGCGTTCTTGCTCACGCAATCGCACGACGGTGCTATTTGGTTTACGATGGGGTTGAGTCTGTTTACGTTGAATCCGTCAACGGGAACAATTTCCATTCATACTCCTGCTCTGCGGCGTGCGCTGGGCAGTGCTGAGATTATTTGTGCCGTCACAGACCGCACGGGTGTGGTGTGGCTTGGAGATAATGTACGCGGCTTGGGGTTGTGGTCGCCCTATAATCCCAAGTTTAAACTGTGGCGGCACGACCCTACAAACGCTAACACTATCAGCAATGACTATATTCGCGGGATTTGGGAGGATTCCACGGACAACGTTTGGGTTTGTACGCAATATGGTGGTTTGAATCGTATCAATCGCCACACGGGAATCGTACAGCATTACAGGCACACGCCCGGCAATCCGCAAAGTCTTATGAGTGATGAACTCTGGGGGATTACGCCGTTAAACAGCCATGAGATTCTTCTTCATAAAAGTGTGCAGACCCAAGTTTTGAACACCCAACGAGGCACTTTTCGAGGCACACGGCTTCATCCGACACTGGCAATGCTACGCGATAGAGACGGAACGTTGTGGATGGCAGATTCAATAAAGGGCGAGTTCTTTAACGGTACGATTACCACCGATGGAAGGCGCTTTCTTCCTGCGCTGCCATTGGGGTTTGAGAATGCACGCTTAGATGCCGCCATTGAGGACAGGCGCGGGCGAATATGGTTCGCCCATTACAGAACACGTATTTTGCGGTATGACAAGCAGCGTCAGGTATGGGACACCGTGCGTGGCTTGTCCAAATTACAGCGAGCTGATTATTTTTCCAGCATGACAGAAGATGCCGCAGGTAATATGTTGATTGCGACAAAGGGAGATGGAATCTACGTTTGCGACACGAACGACCGTGTGTGGAGTATCAGCGAAAAAGACGGCTTGCCGAACAATAACGTTTATGGCATATTTCACGATAAGCGTGGTGCGCTCTGGATGAGTTCTGATAGAGGCGTTATACGTTACGACCCCGCCACAAAGCACTTTCGCCAATTCACACCCAACGACGGCTTGCAGGGCTGGGAGTTCAACCGCATGGCATTTCACCAAAACAAAAAGGGTGAAATTTATTTTGGTGGCACTGACGGCTTGAATCTTTTTCACCCCGATAGTGTTCGGGATAATCCTCTCGCGCCGCCTGTGGTACTGACAGCGCTCAAAATTTTTGATAAACCGTGGGAAGATATTCGTGAGCGCGATATTCGAGTAAGTGCTTTGAATGCAGGAAATCTGCATGGTACGGAGCGCAACGACACAGTGCTGGCAGATATGCATATACTTCGCTTGCCATATAATTACAACACGCTCACTTTTGAGTTTGCAGCTCTGGATTTCACCGCGCCGCATCTGAATCAATACTCGTGGAAACTGGAAGGCTTCGAGCCGGAATGGGGTGATAGCACGACAAAACACGAAACGAAATATACGAACCTCTCTCCCGGAGACTATGTGTTCCGTGTCCGTGCCTGCAATAGCGACGGCGTGTGGAACGAAGCCGGGTTTGCTCTTACCATTATTATCGAACCTGCTTGGTACCAGACGTGGTGGTTTCGTCTGCTTTCGGCAGCAGCATTGATAGCCGCAGTAGCACTCATTGTTCGGTGGCGTGTTCGTGCTGTGGAGGTGCGGAACCGTTTGCTGGAAGTGGAAGTACACAAACGTACGAAAGAGCTACGTGAGGCAAATTCAGAAATCAAACGGCAATTGGATGTCCAAGATGCGCAAGCCCGTGAAATTGAGCTTGCCAATAGTGAATTAGATATTACATTGCAAGACTTGAAAACAACGCAAACACAGCTCGTGCAGTCCGAGCGGATGAATGCTATCGGTATGCTCACAGCAGGTGTGATGCACGAAATCAACAATCCTAACGCGATTGCGTACTCTGCCATCACCCAAACCCGCACCAAACTTGAGGAGATGATGAAGTATTTTCTTTCGCTCTTGGACGACGAAAGCAAAGAATCTGACGAAGTGCGGAAATATCAAGAATTGAGTAATGATGCCCTTTCACGCCTTGAACTCGCCGCCGATGGTGCGGGGCGTGTCAAAACGATTGTGGCAAATTTGCAAGGCATGACCAAGCATCAAGAAGAAGGCGGTAAAGTGGGAAATCTCGTCGCAGAATTAACGTCAACCTTTAGCTTATTTCGGATGCAATTCCATACTGTTGAAATTGTCGTTGCTCCCGACACACCGCCTAGCATCTTCATCCGAGCGAATTTTGGCGAAATCAATCAAGTCTTTCTGAATCTGCTGGTGAATGCCGCCCAAGCCGGTGCAACACGAATCACGATGACCGCCACACAAGCTGACTCGATGATTGTTTTACGGATGACCGACAACGGCAAAGGAATTTCGGCAAAGACAGTAAGCCACATCTTCGAGCCATTCTTTACGACCAAAGCTGCGGGCAATAGTGGTTTGGGGCTAAGTATATCCAAACAAATTATTGAGCGGCACGGTGGTGAGATAGAATGCGAGTCAGAGCTTGGTAAAGGCACAACTTTTATTGTTCGACTTCCGATGGTCACTGTATGATGATTATAGGCAGGTGGATACAATCATTTTCGACTTGCCCGTCGTGCGGAATAGTATCGGCAATATTCAGGGTTGTATGGACTCAGGAATTATTGTAAAAAATTTTTGCTACTAGATTTTTCCACAATGACTACTCAACCGACAATAAAAGCACTCATAGCTGATGACCATGAAATAGCGCGGTTTGCGTTTCTCAAGTGGTTAGAGGAAGAGGCACAGACTGGGGTGCTTGATGTTAGCATCATTGGTATTGTGTCCACAGGACAACAGGCATTAGACCGTGTTTTGCTGTCGTCCAATCATGGTGAAGCCATTACTTTCTTGATACTCGACCTTGATATGCCGGATATGACTGGTCTGGAAGTCATCAAAACGCTTCGCGCAAAGGCATGGAAGCATCCGATATTGGTCATTTCCGGTTCGTATCTGGCAACAGCACGGGATGTGCTTGCGGTCGGAGCAAATGGGTTTATCTCCAAAGAAGAGGGGCAATCGGTGTTCGTTGAAGCGGTGCATTTTTTGGCGAGCAATCCCGATAGAACATGGCTCAGTCCCAAAACGCACCGCCAACTTCTTCACACTGAAAATCTTCTCAAAAAAGCTGACCTGACAACCGCTGAACAAGGTGTACTCAGGCTTGCCAAGTTCTCGAACAAAGAAATCGCCGATAAACTTGGTATTGCCGAAAGTACCGTCAAAAAGCATTTTTGGAGTATCTTCCAAAAGCTCGGTATTGCCTCGCGCTATGATGCGATTGCCTTTGCGATTGAAGCGGGCTTGATTGTTGGGCGGTAGGAATGATGCGCACCTGCGGTAATCGCCTATCACGATAGGCTTTCAACGCAAGATTACTTTGCTTTCCACTTCCATGTCAGTCCAGCGCCAGAATACTGCAACGCTGTCGCTGTGAGTTCGTCAATGCTGAAAGTGCCTGTGTACAAATTCGGAACCGTCAGCGTTAAAGTGGTCAGACCAGATAATGACCACGTACCAGCGTAGGTTGCAGGAGCTCCAGCCATCTGTGCTGCTGCCGTTGTGGTAAAGGTGACCGAACCAGATGCCGTAAAAACAGCCGTCATACCCGTATAAACGATTGTTTGATTGGCACTCGGTGTACTCGTTGTGCCAGTTGCAAAACTATCGAAGACCCAGCCGCCAGAACGGGTGATTGCGTCTGTTTGGCTGCCAGTGGTTGTGACGGTGCAAGCAGACAAGCCGCCCAGTATTGCGATGACAGCAAAGCACAGAGCGAGATTGTGGAGTAAAAAGGAGCGTTTCATGGATGTAGAGAAAAAAGATAAAAAAATGCAAGTTGTGGTAACTCGCTAAAGATTGTGTTCGGTTGTGTATTGATTCGATTCGCAACAGCACCGGATAATGTGTTCTTCTTATCAAAAATACCACTTTCAATACTTCTCTGTAACCCTCTCGAAGTTCTATTCACCTACTACCAAAAGTTCTATGTGTGAAATTCAATACATTCACCACTCACCACTGCTTTCTATGGCTACTACTAAAAAATCTATGTTCACCGCACACTGCCTTGCGTTACTGGCTATATGCAGTCTGAATCTGTACGCGCAGACGGAGCCGGAAAAACGCCGTCAGGATTCCTTGAACACGCTCATCAAGCAAGTGGAGGGGCGCACGGATACTGCCGCCGCGAAAGCATTGGCAGATGCCGCTTTGGGGTATATCAATTTCGACAGCCACTACGCGCTTGAAATCGCCACCCGTGCCGACAACCTTGTTACCAATGCCTCTGTTACACCGCTCCGCATTCACGTAAAAATTGCCCTTGCGGATGTTTGCTACGCCGATAATAAATACCCCGAAGCTATCAAATACTACGACACCGCACTCGCAATGGCGCGGCGCATTGGTGCGAATGTGGAAACAGCCTATGCGCTCATTGGGCAGTCAATGATTGAACGCGACCAAGGCGCAATGGCGAAAGCATTTGCCAAAAGTTTGGAGGCGATGGAATGTGCAAAAAATGCCAATAACCACCGCTTGACGGTAACTGCGACCATGACTCTCGGACTTGGGTACTTCGCGGCACGTGATTTTGTCAGTTCCGATAGTATCTATGGCGTTGCTTTGCAGCAATGTCAAGGTAAAGAAGATGACGACATTCGAGCAGCAATTTACAACTGTAGAGGTATCTTGGTAGACCAGATGCAGCAGCCCCAAAGGGCGATAGAGACGTATCGCAATGGACTCATATTGGAACAGCAACTGGGGCGGTCGCGGAGAATTGGTCGAATAAGTAGCAATATCGCACTCGTGTTTATGCGGATTGATAAATTCGATTCGGCGTTGGCGTATCAAAAAGTTTGTTTGCAACAGTATGAAAAAACTAAGTACGATGCGGGCTTGGCTAATTCTCTCAGTATTATTGGCATGACGCAGGTGAAACTCGGTCAATATCAAGACGCGATTGCCTCCGCGAAACGAGCTATCAAGCTCTCGGAGCCAAGTCATTTTTTTCAAGAAATGAACTATGGGTACTACGTGCTGACCGAGGCGTATTCCGGCTTGGGAGATTACAAAAGCGCACTGGAGGCGAATAAACAAATGGCTGCTATTCAGGATTCTATGTACAACGCCGCCAGCGCAGAAAAACTCGCCGAACTCGAAACCGCGAAAAAAGAGCAGGAAATCAAGCTACTGCAAAGCCAAAAAGCACAAGAAAACATCATCCGTAATGCGCTCATCGCCGGAGCACTGGCACTGGTGGGCTTTGTGGTCGTGCTTGTGCGCGGAAACAACCGCAGAAAGCGTGATAATGCACAACTCGCCGAACTGAACGACAAACTCTTCGATGCAAACGAGGAATTGAGTTTGCTCACTGCTGAAAAAGACGAAATTATGAATATCGTGACGCATGGTCTGAAAAGCCAGATTTTTGGTGTTCGCACTATTGCCGAACGCATTGAGGCAGAAGCTGAAGTGCAGCATTTGCTAAGCATTGCAGAAATGTCCGTGAAGGTCGGCACAGCAGCACAGCAGATGTTTTCGCTCACCACCAATCTTCTGACGATGAACGAGGCAGAACAAGGTTTGCTGCGCCCCAAGCTGTTGCCTGTGAGTATTCATGCGGTAGTGGAGCGCGTGAGCGAGCAGTTCAAAGAATATGCCGCAGCGAAAGAAATAACGCTGCATTATGACCGCCACTCGGAAACAAGCGACACGGCAGAAGTGTTCGCCGATGAACAAATGCTCCAAGAAGTATTTGAAAATCTTATTTCCAATGCGATTAAATACTCTCCTCGCGGAAAGCAAGTGTTTATACGTTTGCTGAAGAGAAACGTCCTGATGCGCATAGAAGTACAAGATGAAGGAGAAGGCATTTCGTCGGACGATATGTCAAAACTTTTCGGAAAATTTGCGCGACTTTCGGCACAACCGACCGGCGGCGAACACAGCACGGGGTTGGGACTCAGCATCGTTAAAAAAATGGTGGAAGCAATGAATGGTGCGGTATGGTGCGAATCGGAATTGGGCAGGGGATCGACGTTTATTGTGGAGTTACCGAGTGTCAAAGCATGACGAATGCTGCACAGCATCTCTTGATTTGGTAATTGCCCGCACTTGCTGTATTTTGCCCCTTCCGCGCTATATCATCACCAGCTAGAGATTCATGGAAACGCATAAGAGCAGTTCTCCCCACATTGAACGCGCAACAGTTCTACGAGAATGTGCCCGAATAAACTTCGGTCGCGTTCGCTTATTTGCGCTTGTCCTGTTTTTGGTTCATTGTTTTTTACTCTACCGCGATATTACGGTTTTGCGTGTGGAGGGCTATTGGACACGGAACATAGGGTATCAGCATTTATGCACGATGCACATCATTTTGGTCGTGGGTACGGCGCTTTTTCTGCTGCTTTCTTTTTTTATTGAGCGCTTGCCGCAGAAGCGTGAACGCTGGCGAGAAGTGTACAACGGTGCTTTTGCATGGTTTGTCTTGCTTTGGTGCGCTGTACTGGCAGGTTGGGTGAATCAGCACGAACACGGATTGATTACCGAATATGTGATTGCGATTTTCGGGATTGCTGCCTCCTTTTATTTTCCGCCGTTGCAGTCTTTAGCAATGTTCGTTTCGGTGCAGGTGGTCTTTATGCTGGCTGTTGCTTCTATGCTGCCCGACCCCAATTATAGCGGGCATTACACGAACACTCTTGCAATGATTATCATTGCTTGGTTGCTAGCGCGGTCATCATTTCTTTTGACGGCGAAGAACATTACCAATCAAGAAATTATTCGTCGGCAAACGGCAATATTAGCGGAGAATAACACCGAGCTGACGCTCAAAAATGCCCGTCTTGAAGTTCTTGATTTAGAGAAAACCGAGTTGATGGGCATTGCAGCCCACGACTTGAAAAATCCGATAACAGGTATTTTGCTTGCCACAGGTATTATCCGTCATCGTTTGCAAGATTTGCAGAAGCAGTATGTACTTGCCGGTATGGAAAAAGTTATCGGCAAATTGACCGATATTGACGGAATAGCAGAGCGTATGCTGGACATTATCAATAAACTCTTGAATGTCAATAAAATTGAAAGCGGTACCTTAACAATACAGAATGTGGAATTTAGCTTAGGGACAATCGTTGAAGCCGTGGTGGATTTTTATGCAGAACACGCACGACCGAAAAATATTGTACTGCGTTTGGAGAATAAGGCATCGGATGCACAAATTCATGCAGACCCGCAATTTGTGCAAGAAATTATCGAAAATCTGGTTTCTAATGCAGTGAAGTATTCGCCGCCGGATTTACCGATAGATGTTCGTTTGCTTGTACGCGAGAGTACAGTGCGATTCGAGGTGCAGGACTACGGACCAGGTTTGAGCCGTGAGGACAAGACAAGATTATTTGGTAAGTTTGCTCGCCTTTCCGCTCGCCCGACTGCCGGCGAGAATAGCACGGGGCTGGGATTGAGTATCGTTAAAAAACTCACTGAAGCCATGAACGGGCACGTATGGTGCGAGTCGGAACTTGGTAAAGGGGCAACATTTATTGTGGAACTACCGATTTCTGTGCCGGAAATAGCAGACGTAGTGCACCAGAATTGATAGATAGTGGGATTTTGTTGGTGCTTCGTCTTTACCACAGAGATAATCGTTTTGGAGAAAGAACTTTTCTGGTATTGTGTGAACGTATTTTTGTCTGTTGAGTTTTTTTTGTATGTTCTCTAGCGAAAGCAAGAGCCTGTTTTACTTGAAATTCTATTTGGTGTTGAGGAGTGAAGATTTTGAGCATTGTTTGTCGTTCATTTATCACATCTATTAAGGTTTTTTGTAATGACAACTGCACATCGTAAGCCTGAAGAACCCGAAAAAACGCCTACTGCACAACATTCGATAAACGCATCTGGTCAATCGAATGAAGAGACTCAGAGTGCTCGCAATCTGACCGTCGGCAAGGAATCTTCACGCGCCGACCAAGAAGCAACGGTAAAGGATGAACTCCAACGACTGTTTATGGTCATTTCGGCTGTCGCATCCACGCTGGATGTACAGGAACTGGCTACTATTTTACTGACCTCTGTGCATGAAATTTTGCCGTTCGATTTTGCCGGATTGGAATTGCTCAATGAAGACGGTGATACTTTTACCTACTTCGCTCCCGAAATCTACGTCAGCACCAAAACCAAGCAGCATTATACATCTATTCCCGCTCCTCGTCTTAGTTCCGACCCGCCTGACAGTTTGCTTAGTACCGTCTTCAAAGAACGGCGTAGTGTCTTTCTTCGAGAAACAGTTGTAGAGGATTTACCGCCGTATCAGCGTGCGCATTTCGCTATCACGCCGTGGAAATCACTTCTTATGCTCCCGATGGAATCAATGGGGCGTATCATTGGCTGCGTTGTTTTAAGCGGCAAGCAAACCTTTGACCTCGACACCGCACAAATCCAATCCCTTGAGCGGTATGTGCAGCAATTTACCTTTGCCTTCGTGAATGCTCGTCAGCATTATCAGCTTTTGAGGGCACAGAACGAGATTGAGCAGCATCTGGCGGATGTGGAAAAGCAGAAAGCGGCTTTTGAGCAAGCAGCGTTGGAATCGGAGATGATTGAGCTTTTTGTTCGTGTTATTAACCGCGAAAAAGGATTTGAGCCGTTGCTCAAAACTATTTTGTATCAAATCGGCTATATTATTCCTTCTGCCGAGAAAGCCTCTGTGCTGGTGTATCAGCCCGAAACAGACGATTTTCGTTTCTTACAAGTGGTGGGCTATAATTTTGAAGAGTTCCGCCCTGTGGCATTGAGTCGGCGCGATACGCTGGAGCGTTGGATGGCACAAGAGCATCAGGCGGCTGAGGGAATTTTTATCGTCCGTACTTTTTTACGGTCAAATTTTGAAACCGTGCAAGCGCCACCCGTGAGTGCAATGGCAATCCGTTTGGAAGTGGAGGGCGAACTTGCTGGTTTGATATTTCTTGATACATTTTCCGGCACTCATGTTTTCTCAGACGATGATGTGCGGCGTGCTTCGGCGCTGATTGAACATATCAATAGCGCTTTTGCAAAGGCACTATCGCTGCATCGGCTCCGGCAGCAGCGGAAGCAGTTGCAAGACTCCTACAATTATCTGGGTGTGCTGAGTGATATTGCGGCTGATATTGCCTCAACGCTTGATTTGGAAACGGTGCTGACTTCGTTGTATCATCATATTAACCGTCTTATGGATGCTGCCTATTTTGCGATTGGTTTGTATGTGCCACAGCGGAATGTGCTACGGTTCGAGCTTGTCATACGCGAAGGCAGGCGCGATGAACCTTTTGAGTACGACATGAATTCCGGCGATGCCTCGAAAGAGCTTGCTGTGTGGTGTGTTCTCAATCGTACCGATGTGCTCATACCAAACCCTCGCCAACAAGATACCCCGCAGACTCAATATGCGGCACTGCTTTCGCAGAACTTCTCGGTATTTTCCGGCGAACCAATCCATGAAAACCCAAGTCAATGGGCAGAAGCCTTTGCCCATAACACGCACCGCCCGGACTCCAAGCCGTTTTCTGCTCAGTCTCAAATGTATGTGCCGCTCTTTGCGAAGGAAACTGTTGTAGGTGTTGTCGCGGTGCAGTCTCCACGCCATAAAGCATATACCAACTACCACCTTGATATTCTTCACTCCATTGCCACAAACGCCGCCAGTGCACTCCTCAATGCCGAAGCATATACAGAAATCAAGCGTCAGCAACGTATCTTAGAAGAACAGGCAGCAGAAATTGAATTGATAAACTCTCAGTTGGTGGAACAAAACTTTATGCTTCAGCGCTCAGAACAGCTCGTGGAAGAGCAAGCCCGCAGCGTTGAGGAAATGAATAGTATTTTGCAAGAGACAAACCTTACACTGGAGCAAATCAACAACGAAAAGAATGAGCTATTGGGCATCGTGGCACACGACTTGAAGAATCCGCTTTCTGCTATCATCTTGTCTGTGGATATGTTGCAACGTTTTGAAAGCAAGATGACTGCCGATGAAAAAGAAAAACGCTTGCAATCCATCCGGGCAGTTTCTGAGCGGATGAACGAGATTATTGGTCATTTGCTGGATATTAACGCGCTGGAAACAGGCTCATTGCGGCTGAATATAGAGATTGTGAACGTTGCGCAGCTTGTCCGAGAGATTGTGCAAGAATACAGTGAACGTGCTGCCGTCAAAAACATTACTCTCAACACCACATTGCAGGTACTGGATGGCGATAACGATTGTCTTGTTAGAGCCGACGCGCGAGTTTTGCGGGAAGTCATGGAAAATCTGGTATCCAATGCAATCAAGTTTTCTTCCTTCGATAAAAATGTGAATGTGCGCATTTGCCAAGCGTTGGGCGGTATTCGCCTAGAGGTGTGCGATGCCGGACCGGGTATTTCTCGTGAGGATATGACGAAACTATTTGGCAAATTTGCTCGTCTCTCTGCACGTCCCACCGGCGGTGAGGACAGTACGGGGCTAGGGCTTAACATCGTCAAGAAACTTGTCGAAGCCATGAAAGGCAAGGTCTGGTGCGAGTCGGAGCTTGGCAACGGCGCTACGTTTATTGTTGAGCTACCAAGCGTCGCCAGTGAGGTGATGGAATAAATCAATAGGTGTGTTTTTCTGTACGTTAGGGTCGTAAGGTAATAACTATGAGACGATTAGCCGTAATATTTGGGTTTGGTCTTGCGATTTTTCTCATCGTAAGCGAGATTGCCCCATGTTCCGTGATGGCAATGATTATTCAAAAAAAAGAGTCTGCTTCCATAGCAGTAGCAAAGCGGGATTCACTCTTACAACTTTTGCAGCGCTATGAAAAAGAGGGTCGTCAGGATACTGTCGTTGTGAACCTCTTGTGCGATTTGTCCTACGAATTGCTGGGCATGAACCCTGCACAATCGCTTGAGTACGCGCAACGCGCTAAGGTGATAGCGGAATCTCTCAATGACAGACGGGCATTGGCTCATGCGCTTGAAAGTGTCGGGCGTGCATACCGCGTAGAAGGTCTCTATACTATTTCTCTGGAATATTTTCTTGCTATGCTGCGTTTGGGGGAGGAATTGCATGATAATCATGTGCAAATGCTGGCTCTGCGGCGAATCGGGCAGAGTTATTCCAGTGAACGAAATTATGTGGCGGCGCTAGAATATGGTCGTAAATTCCTTACTCTGAGCACCACATTCGGCGATACGCTGAAGCGCGGGCAGGCGCTGAACGATATTGGGGCTGTACAGCGTGAGTTAGGGCAGAGCGATAGTGCACTCACAAGCCTCCGAACCGCATTGGACATCGCACGGGTGTACAATCGCCAAGATCCGTACCTTCTTTCCATTGTGTTGCAAAATATCGCTCTTGTGCATAGCAAACGTGGCGAATACGGACAAGCGCGACGATATTTCGGTCAGGCATTAGCAATGGAGCGGTATTTGGATGAATTTGTTGGGATGAGTTATTGCTATCGCGGGCTGGGGCGGATTTTTGTAGAAGAAAAAAACTACCCCGAAGCTCTTGTCTATGCAGAAAAGGCGCTCGCACTTGCGGATAGCTACAACATTGGCTTAGAAAAGGACGCGACCTTTGCCTTGCTGTCGGATATTCATGCCGGATTGGGGAACGCTGCTCTTGCCTTGCAATACTACAAGCGCTCGATTGCCCTGAAAGATTCCACCTCTGGTGTAGCATCGGCGCAGAAAGCTGCCACGCTGGAGCGGGCATTTCAGCAGGAAAAAAATGAAAAAATTCACGCGCTGCTTGAATCAGCAAATCAGCAAGAGACTATTATTCGTAATGCTGTCATTGCCGTCGGTGTATTGCTTATCGGGTTATCGGGCGTTCTCTATAACCGCTATCGCCTCAAAGTGCACTCGGAAGAACAACTACGGCAGACCAACGACGAAATCCAGAGCCAGCAAACGCGCTTAGAAGAGCAGGCACGGCGCATTGAGGAGATGAATTCGGAGCTTCAGGAAAATAATGCACGACTGGTGGACACAAACATTGAATTGGATGCCGCTAATACGGAATTACATTCGTACATTGACGAACTGAGCCGCATCAATAGTGAATTAGACGCGCGAAATGAAACGCTCCGTGAGTTGAACCGTGAGAAAAATGAATTTCTTGGTATCGTTGCGCACGACTTGAAAAATCCTCTTGCCTCAATACGGCTTACATCCGATATGCTGCAACGTTTTTCTGCCAAAATGTCTGATGCTGAAAAAGACGAGCGCCTGAAGCATATTTCGCTTATCGTGGAAAGAATGATGTCCATTATCACTAATCTCCTGAATGACAATGCTCTGGAAACAGGATTGCTCGACGTTTCTATCACAAGAGTCAATGTTTCTGAAGTCGTTACAATGCTCGTGCATGAGTATAAAGAACGCGCTGCCGCAAAGTCTATCGCACTACAAATGGCTCTCCCATTGTCGCCCTTGTACGCTCAGGCAGACAGCACGATGCTCTATACTGTTCTGGAAAATCTTCTTTCCAATGCACTCAAGTTTTCGCTGTCCAATACAACCATCAGATTGAGTATCGAAGCGGGGGATGAGCAGTGCAGAATCGCGGTGAAGGACGAAGGACCCGGGCTGAGTGATGGTGACCGAAAGCTCCTCTTTGGCAAGTTTATTCGTCTTTCGGCGCGTCCCACGGGCGGCGAACATTCGACGGGGCTGGGCTTGAGTATCGTCAAGAAAATGGTGGAAGCCATGCGAGGGCGTGTCTGGTGCGAGTCGGAATTGGGCAAAGGAGCAATCTTTTTTGTGGAGTTAGCACGGCATGATTGAAAAATATATAACCCCTTGTCAAGAATTTTCAAGCACTTCCAAGCAAGTATCTTTCTTTGGACTCTAAAGTTGTAGCCCGAATTTATACGATAAAATTTATGGTGAATCCAAATGTATCAACATATAACCGAAGCATCGCGTTCTCGTCCGGATGCTTTTGTTTCTGCGTCCAAAAGTACTCGCTTCGTCACGCAGTTCTATTCATGCTCTTCGCAATAGCAAGTGGCATCCCAACAGTGGTCTGTTCTCAAGATGTTAAAAAGACATTCAACGAAAAGCAATCGACGACGGCAGTTGTTCGGGTGGATAGCACATTGCTGATTTATCGCTCAATGCCGGAAAAGCCACCATTTGCCTTTACGCGATTGCGTGGTTATGCTCTTTGGGATAAATCGTGGGAATTTCATCCTGCGGATTCCTCTCTGCTTCCGCCACCGCCCCAGAGTCCTAAGTGGGTACGCTTGAGGTCGTCAGCACTCTTTCCTTTGGATAACGACCAGCCTGCGTTTTGGAATGGTGCTGGGTGGTTTCGGCTTCGCTTGCAGTATCTCCCCGATGGAAAAGAGCTTCTTGCGCGTCAATTCACGCTTGCTTTTCAGATTGTCGGCGCGATGGACTGCTATCTGGACGGTTCACCGCTTACGTCTATCGGAACGCCACGAAGCATCGGAGCCGTGGAGCAGCTTGCTCCTTTCGGATATTATCACGTTCAGTTCTACAATCTCACATTGAAACCGAGCACGACGCATGAATTTTTGTGCTATTACACGTTCTCGCCTGTGCAATATCAGCGCAGTCTGGGGGGCTTTCGGACATCTCCGCAACTCGGCATGAGCATAGCACTGACAACACCCGAAGAGGCAGAGAAGCACAATCAATCTGCGGCGCTCTTTTGGTTTTTCTTTCAAAGTATTATCGGCTCCGTTGTCAGCATTGGTATTATTCATTTTCTCTTGTACATGGGCAGAGAACATCAGCCCGTCAACCTTATCATAGCCCTTTTCACGCTCTTTGTTACTGTTCAATCGCTCAGTTTTTACTTTCTCAACTACGCGCTCGGTCAGCCCTTATGGGTGATTTTTGCCGCTAATACGGTACTAGTCGTGGCGGCTCCGTTGTCCTTGCTTCTCGTTGTCATTTTGCTCAAGGAAATCTTCGGGCGGTACATTCACATTTCGGTAGTATTTGCCTCTATTCTCAGCGTTACAGCAACGGTTCTCTCATTTATACGCACACCACCGGGCAGTCAATTTCTTTTGATTGTCAATCTGGCGACTGCTATTTGTGTATTGATGCTGGTCGGCTATGTGTTGTTGAAGGTTGTTCAAATGTACCTGTTGCGTGTTCCCGACAAGGGACTCATGGCGTGGAGTGTTGTGTTGTTTACGATGTCATTTATGAATGAGGTTGTCTTTAGCTTTAGGAATGAGTTTCATTTTCGTCGCCCCTTTTGGAGTGCCGCGCTGATGTTAGGTTTGTATCTGCCTATCCCCTTCGCTCTGAGTGTAACCGTTACGAAGCGCTTGCTTTCGTTGCGCGATAAGCTCAAGAAAAGTAATCTTGAACTGGAGGAGCGAGTGCAAGAGCGGACGGCAGAGCTTACTACGGCAAACGAAGAAATTGAGCGGCAGCTAGAGATATTGAATGAGCAATCGAAGGAAATCGAAATTGCGAATGCTCAGCTTCAAGAACGAAATTTGGAATTGGAAGAATTTGATAACGAAAAAAATGAGTTTTTGGGTATTGCCGCGCACGACCTGAAAAATCCACTCGCTGCTATTCGTATGGCGGTGGATTTGATGTTGCGTTACCGCAACAGAATGACCATAGAAGAGCAAGAAGAGCGTTTGCATATCATTATGACTGTCTCGGAGCGTATGACGCTCATCATATCCAATCTTTTGGAAATCAATGCTCTTGAGCGTGGCGGCATCACACTTTCACCCACCCGACTGGATATGGTGGCAATAGCGCGAACCGCCGTGCAGGGCTATGAAGAACGTGCTCAAGCAAAGGGAATTACACTGCACTTCGAGACCAATGTACTGGTGGGCTTGGTGTATGCTGACGACCACGCGCTCGTACAAGTACTAGACAATCTCATTTCTAATGCCGTCAAATACTCGCCTTTGGGAAAACGGGTTGTGGTGCGCATCCGTGCTGGTGCTGAAACGATAAAGGTAGAAATTCAGGACGAGGGTGAAGGCATCTCTCCTGACGATATGACAAAGCTCTTCGGGAAATTTGCACGCTTATCGGCGCGTCCCACAGGCGGCGAACATTCGACGGGTCTGGGCTTGAGCATCGTCAAAAAAATGGTGGAAGCCATGCGCGGGCGTGTCTGGTGCGAGTCGGAGCTTGGGCGTGGAGCGAAATTTATTGTTGAGTTACCCCAAAATGTGTAAGTTTAACCTCACCCAGCTATATCATACATTCACAAATCACCAGACTTCAATCAGTTACGACCCAAGCCTCTCGGGGGAGAAACTATGGAGAGGAAAATTGATTTCTTTCCGTACTGTTATGCAAAGTCCTAACCGTTATGAAATCGTTCTCACTTTCTACAAAAGTAGCAGCGCTCTACGTTATTGTCGGTAGCCTTTGGATTATTATTTCCGACGTGCTTCTTAACTATATATTGCATCTCGGCTTGGTTGCTGGTGTACCACAGACGCTGAAAGGGATTGTGTTTATTGCTGTTACCGGAGCATTACTTTTTCTGATAATACGCCAAATGGATGCTTCTCGTAGCAGGGTTGAGCAAGAGGCAGAAATGCTCGCATCGGCTGCCAAAGGTAGTCTTGATATTATTGCTCTCCACGACCACGATGGAAAAATTTTATTCATCACGCCATCGGTTGCTAATACTCTCGGTTACGAGCCATCCGATTTTATCAATAAACATCCGAGCATTCTTCATCATCCCGATGACATTGAACGCACACGTACCGCAATCAGGGGTGTGAAAGAAGGTAATGAGCAACAATTTACATATCGTGCCAAGCATAAAAATGGACACTACATTTGGCTGGAAAGTAAGCTCAAACCAATTCTTGACCCTGCAACCCAGAAGGTCGTTCGATTTGAGGCATTTACCCGCGATGTCTCAGAGCGTGAGCAAGCATATAGAGCGTTACAACAGAGTGAGGCGCAAGCTCGAAACATCATCGACGCATCGCCTGTACCATCTGCCCTAAATGACAAGAATCAGCGAATTATATATCTGAATCCAGCCTTTATTGCAATGTTCGGTTACACACTGGACGACATTCCAACCTTGGCAGAATGGTGGGTAAAAGCCTACCCCGACGAGGTGTATCGGCAGTGGGTGCAAGAAACATGGCAGCTACATCTGGAAAAAGCACAGCGCGAAGGAACAACCTTTGAGCCGATGGAGCTGAGTATTTGCCGTAAAGATGGCGGAAAGCGCACTGCGCTTGTGAGCGCGGCTCCGCTCGGGGACGAATTTCAAGACGTTCATCTTGTGATTTTGTACGATATTACCGAGCGAAAAGCCATGGAAAGGGCGTTGCAGGAAAGCGAGGAGCGATACCGTAATCTGTTCAATGTGATGGAAGAAGGGATTGCTATCAACGAAGCAGTATTCGATGAGAATGGTGATGTGGTAGATTACATCATCGTTGATGCCAATCCTGCTTTTGAGCGTCATTCGCCTTATACCATAGCAGAAGCACTTGGTCAAAGGGCAACGAGTCTCTATAAGATGGAGTCAAAATTTATACGTGATTGGTGGCGGCAGCATATTACCTTGGCAAGTGTTCCCCGCACAGAGTATTATCACGAGCCGAGCGACCGATGGTTTGATATTGTAACCACCTTACCCGAAAACGGGCGCTTTGCTACTATTTTTATCAATATCACCGACCGTAAGCGTGCCGAAGAGCAATCAAGAATGCTCGCGTTGGTGGCAAGTAAAACAAGCAATGCTGTCATTATTACTGATGCTACCGGATACACAACATGGGTAAATAACGGTTTTGTCAATGTTTCCGGTTTTGCGTCCGAAGAAATCATCGGAAAGAAACCCGGCGACCTATTGCAAGGAAAACGTACCGACTCTGAAACTGTCCGGCAGATGAGCCGTGCTATCAGTGCCGGCGAATCTTTTGAAGTCGAAGTGGTGAATTATTCTAAAGACGGTACTCCGTATTGGATACATATCAAAGCAGACCCATTCTTTGATGAATCCGGGATACTTCAGGGGTTTATTGCTATTGAGCAAGATATTACCCACGAAAAGGAGCAGACCGAAGCGCTTATGCAGAGCTATGTAGAAACGCAAAATTTCCGCACAGCGCTGGAAACAAGCGCCTTGGTGTCAATAACAGATATTCGCGGTACAATTATCTACGCAAACAAGGCTTTTGCGGCGGTGTCGAAATATACCGTTGAAGAACTTCTGGGAAAAAATCATAGACTAATCAATTCCGGATTCCATACTCAAGAATTCTTTCGTGAGATGTGGATAACTATTTCTTCCGGCGAACCATGGCGTGGCGAAGTCCGCAATCAAGCAAAAGACGGTTCGTACTACTGGGTGGAAACTGCCATTAGTCCTATGCTTGACCAGCACGGACAAATTTATCAGTATGTATCGGTGCGGTATGAAATCACCGAGCGGAAACGGATTGAAGAAGAGTTACAAACGTGGTCGCAAGAACTGGAGAAGCGAGTAGAGGAGCGGACTCATGAACTGCAAGAATTGAACCATGAGAAAGATGAGATTCTTGGTATTGCGGCGCATGACCTCAAGAATCCGCTTGCCGGTATTCTTTCAGGCGCGGAAATCTTGGAGCGCTACTACTCCGACGATGACAAAATAAAGTATTTTGCGACCATGATTATTAGTGCTAGTGACCAGATGCTAGGTATTATCAAAAATCTGCTCGAAATCAATGTCTTAGAAAACGGGAAGTTCGTCATGAATCTTACCCCGATAAGCCTAGAAGTGGTTGTGCCGATAATAGAAGATTATGAGCAACGAGCTAAAACCAAAGATATTCATGTCCTCTACGAGCCTCCGCCGGGCACGCTCGCTCCCGTTATCATGGCAGATGAACAAGTACTTTGGCGAATAGTGGACAATATTATTTCCAACGCACTGAAGTATTCTCCGCACGGAAAAAATATCTACGTCCGCGTTCTAAGTCGTACCGATGAAAATGGCGTAGAATATGGTCGTATGGAGGTACAAGACGAAGGATCGGGCATCAGCGCTGAAGACAAGAAAAAACTGTTTGGTAAGTTTGCGCGGTTGTCGGCAATACCGACGGGTGGGGAGAGTTCCACGGGGCTGGGACTGAGCATTGTGAAAAAGCTGACTGAAGGCATGAACGGAAAGGTATGGTGCGAGTCAGAATTAGGGCAAGGCGCAACATTTATTGTGGAGTTCCCGATTGCGCACGATGAAAGCTGTTTAGACTCATAAGAAAGTGTCTAAAAATACGCCTTAAAACCCTCACCCAACCCTCTCCCAGAGGTAGAGGGCTTCAGAATACGGCTTTGTTTCTTGCTCCTTCTCCCTCTGGGAGAAGGTTGGGATGAGGGGATACACAATTTTCAGACACTTTCTAAAAGCCTGACGGTTCGTTCTAGGGGATTTGCTCGGTTTCGTTACTCACGCGATGTACTCACGATTTGTTCACGCTCACTGCTTGAATTCAAGCTGTCATTGAGCCTCATTCACCGATAAAGCAGATGAAAACAAATGCTATGCTACGCAATAATGTGTCCACCGAAGGGCATGGGGACAAGACCTTGCTCTTTGTGCATGGATACGGTTGCGACCAAAATATGTGGCGTTTTATCACGCCAGCGTTCCGAGATTCGTATCGAATTGTTCTCATGGATCACGTTGGTTCCGGCAAGTCCGATGTGAGCGCCTATTCTGTTGAAAAATACAGCTCGCTTCAGGGTTACGCCGATGACATTATAGAAATTTGCACCGAACTTTCTTTGCAGAACGTAACGATTGTCGGGCATTCGGTCAGTTCAATGATTGCGATGCTGGCTGCAACGCAGTCCCCGTCTTTGTTTGAAGCGGTCATCATGGTTTGCCCCTCGCCACGCTATATGAATGATGGCGACTACATCGGTGGATTTGCTCCCTGTGCTATTGACGAACTCTTGGAATCATTGGACAGCAATTATTTAGGGTGGTCAAGTTCTATCGCGCCGGTAATTATGGGCAATGCCGATAAGCCCGAACTGGCGGAAGAGCTAAGGGAGAGTTTTTGCCGGAATAATCCCACGATTGCAAAGCATTTTGCGCAGGTAACATTTTTGGGCGACAACCGAAGCGATCTCGCCAAGCTGACCGCACCGACACTTATCCTGCAATGCTCATCCGATATGATTGCGCCGCTTCAGGTCGGGAGGTATGTTCATCATCATATTGCGGGCAGTACGCTTACCATACTCCAAGCCACGGGGCACTGTCCGCATCTGAGCGCTCCCAGCGAAACCATTGCCGCCATGAAGAAGTTTCTGGCGGAGCATTGATGCTGCTATGCAAGAGATAGAACGCTATATCAACGAAAGTGCGGAGGAGTTGTACAACAACTCTTACTGCGGTTATTTCACGGCATTGCCCGACGGAATTATCGTGAAGATAAATGATACGCTCTTGCAATGGCTTCAGCAAGAACGTGCCGAAGTGCTTGGAAGTGTGCGGTGGCAAGACTTTTTGACAATGGGTGGAAAGATATATTACGAAACGCATTTTGCTCCCACGCTGCAACTGTATGGTGTAGTCAGAGAAGTCGCTATGGAAATAGTCAGCAAAGCAGGTGTAAAAATGCCGGTGCTGATAAACGCAACGCAGGTAAAAGACAGCGAAGGGAACGTGCTTCTTACCCGCTCGGTGGTGATAGATATGACCGAAAGAAAACAGTATGAACGGGAGCTTCTTCTTGCTAAAAAGTATGCTGAAGATTTGAGTGAACGGCTCGCCGAAGCAAACAGGCAAGTGAATGAATTAATTAATACAGATGGCAGTGCATGACCTCAAAAACCCGCTTCATGGTCTTCGCATGGCGCACGAAATGCTTCAAGCTATGAATGAGAATTCTTCTCCGGCAGACCGCTTGGGGTTGTTGAATGGGAACATAGCGGCAATAGACCGTATGACTGCGTTGATAACTAATCTTTTGCAGTTGAACGAACTTGAGCAAGGCGCAATACACACGCATCCTGAAGTGCTGGAGGTGCGGCATTTACTGGAAGGCTTTGTACGAGATTACCGCTTGCGTGCCGAAGCAAAACATATTATGCTGATGACAGGTAGTAATGCCGATACCGTGATGTGGAGTCTTGACAGCGAACTTTTTGAGCAGGTGATGGACAATTTGCTCTCGAATGCAATTAAGTATTCGCCGCTTGGAGGAGTTGTGTTGGTGCGCTTGGTATCCGATAGCAGCAGGCTGCGCATCGAAATTCAAGACGAGGGCGTGGGCGTTTCACCCGAAGATATGAAAAAGCTCTTTGGCAAATTTGTCCGCCTTTCTGCTCGCCCCACAGGCGGCGAACATTCGACAGGTCTTGGATTAAGCATTGTCAAGAAAATGGTAGAAGCCATGCGAGGGCGTGTCTGGTGCGAGTCGGAACTAGGACGCGGTGCAAAATTTATTGTTGAGTTACCACCATTATAGTCTATACTTGTACAAGGATGATAACTGCATAGTTTCGGTAATCGTGGCACACTCGGCAGCTATTTTTTCACGAGATTTATTTCGGAGTGTACTTTTATAGCAAAACAATCGTTTTTTAAAGAGGTTCTCACCATATTGGAACAAAAGTTGGAACAAGAGCGCTATCCAAGACAAACGTGCTGTATTCTTTGTGTTGATGCCACTATAAAAATTTGTCCGCAAACACTGCTTGTATAGTCAATATCTGCGGACTTTATGTTGTTTTCTACGGCGATTACCGCTTTAGCACTCGTGCAATGCGGTGTTGTCCGTTTGCATGGATAACTTCAATTCGATAAATGCCTGCTGTATATTGGCTCATATCTATCTGCGTACTGAGTTTGCCGCCTTGCAGTGACTCGTGGGAACTCCACAGACGTTTGCCCAAAATATCACTGAGAATCACTTCTGCGGTGCTCTCGCTCTCAAGAAGCGTTTCTAACGTTATGCTATTTGTTGCTGGGTTCGGGTAAACGGTAAGACTTTCTTCAGATGGCGTAGCGGATTTCTTCAATAACGACTGCTCATCTCTGTTGTTTGGAGCTTTTGCTGTAAATGTTGATAGAAAGGTAAAACCGCTTATCTTCCGCGTTCCTGTCCGGGTCGATACTGCCACGTCTCCCGAAGCCCCTTTCCCAACAATAGCAGTAATGGTGCCAAATGAACGAGGTTCAGAAGCTGTAGGATCAACCACAAATGAAAAGGATGCTGCCTCCTTTCCGCCAAAACTAACACTCGTCGGTCCGCCGAAAAAATCACCTATAATCTTCACTGTATCACCACGTCCAGCAAAGAATTTACTTATAGAATGAATATAGGGCGTTAACATCGTAATTTTTGCAGCAGGAGTACGGAAACTACAATCATTATCCACAATTAACTCGCCAGAGATACCATTAGTAACAACGGCTTTAATAAGGGAATCGGAGATAATTTGGAATGAAGGCATGGGAATAAGTAATGAGCTAGCACTAGGAGAATTAGGAGAAAAAACAATTTCGGAAGATATTCTACTCACACCTAATAATTCCGTGCCCTTAATGAATAACGTATCACCCAAATTGACATCGGTTGGAGTAAGGCGAGTAATAATCGGCAATGGTGGACAGACCGAAATGCAAGTCGCGGGAGGGCACGTAATACCGAACGAGCCACCGGCAGTGCATACCGTACCGACTATTGTTGTTATGCAAACTGCTCCCTGAAATCTGCCTCGTCTATCAGCAGCAGAAACAACAATAACTTTGATGAGCGAATCGGAAATATTGAGGATTTGTTGCTGTGGAATTCCTGCGAGAGAAACGGTGGTGGTATTGCTCAGTTGTTGTCCGTGAATACTCAACGTATCGCCATGTCGGACGGACGGAGAAAAATCCGTGAGAATTGGTAATAATAGCGGTGGTGAAATAAATAGAAACCCAGATTTCGCTGCTGTTCCGCAGGTGGTTGCTACAAAAATATCACCCGAACCACCTGCGCCCACAACTGCTTTGATAAGTGTTGAGGAGACGGGAATAACTGCTGTTGCTGGAAAAGTGGCGCTCCCAAACATAACAGTCGTTGCTCCATTGGGAAACGTCCCCGAAATGTTGACAGTGTCGCCTGTTCTGGCGGATGTGGGAGAAAAACTCGTAATCGTCGGTGGAAAACTAAACGTAAACCCAGACTTCGTTGCTGTTCCATTTACAGTAGATACTTGAACATTCCCCGAAGCACCAGCACCAACGACTGCTCTGACAAGTGTTGAGGAGACGGGAATAATTGCTGTTGCCGGAACGCCTCCGAAGAGAACATAGGCTGGATTAGTGAGAAACGTCCCTGAAATGCTGACGGTATCGCCTGTGTTGGCGCACGTTGGAGAAAAACTCGTAATCGTTGGTGCAGGAATAAAAGTAAAGCCGCACCGTGAGGCTGTACCAAGCGCAGAAAGCAGCGCCACATTACCCGAAGCACCCGCACCGACAACCGCTTTGAGGGGTGACCCTAAAATAAAAGACGCAGCCGGAACCCCGCCAAATGTAACGCCCGTTATGAGCGGAGTACCTGTTGCTTGAATGGTAACGGTATCCCCTGTTTTAGCAGAACTCGGCGAAAAGCTTTCAATGGTCGGAAGTAAACTTGATCCCGGTGTGGAGAAAAAGCTAAAACCGCACTGTGTTGCTGTTCCGCCGGGCGTTAATACCGACACATCGCCCGACGAACCTGCACCAACAACCGCTTTGATGACAGTAGATGATATTTGTGTAAAGGATGTTGCATTGATTCCACCAAACTTGACAAAAAAAACAGACGTAAAATTCGTCCCCTGAATCGTCACAGTATCGCCTTGCCGTGCACTTTTCGGTGAAAAGCTGGTGATTTGTGGAGACTGTGATTGTGCAACCATCGTGGGGACTGTGAATATATTGCAAAAAGCAGAAAGCAAAAACAGCAGTGGCAAACCGACGTTATTCGATAGGATAATACGTACCATGGAGGTAAAGAATGAATTGTAGGAAAACACTATTAAGTGCTGCAAAGATAGGCGGGCTGGTCTTATAAAGCTATTCGTACATCTACGGATTTGGCAAAAACCGTAGATGTACTGATAGCAAAAGTTAGGGCGGGGGATGATAGTAGCATTAAGGCAGAAACAACAGTGAAAGCTATGAAGGGCAGGGTTTGGTGCGAAAGTGAAGAGGGCAAAGGGGCAACGTTTATTGTGGAATTGTGCAGGTATAGTCTCACTGTTTGCCAACGCAACCCCCAAAGCGGCATCGTTTTTCTGTGTCGTTTGGTGGAAGTTTTTTGTACATTCGTGACGGAAGAAAAAATGCCATCGCTTCTATTTCACTACATTGGGGAGCCGACGTTATTCGTTGCTTCATGGTATTGTATGCGGAGCGTTCATGCACTGTTCGTGCGTATATTGTCCAAAACACACCACAAACGATTTTTGCCACTTTTGCCCATCTATTTGGAACACACTATGAATGCCTTGATATTGTCGTTTATTCCCGAATCACTGCGCCGCGATGCCGACGAATTTCGCCGCGCCCGCTTAATCATCTCGGTTTCGTGGACGCTCTTTTTTGCTTCCCTCGCGCTCACCATCCAATCTGTCGTGATGAACATTTCATGGATTTTCGTGATGATATGGGTTCTTGGAGCAGCATTGTCGCTGTATAATCCGTTTGTCCTCCGCAATACTGCATCTCTTCGTCTGACAGGAAATATGATTCTAGCGGTGTCCGCACTAACTATTTTATTACACTGCTATATTCTGAACGACGGCTTGCGACTTGGGCTTTCACAGTATTTTTTTGTTGCTATTCCGCTTATGGCGGCATTATTCAATGGTGCCCGACAAGCAATCGCATGGACGGCAATATCATTCGTGCTGGTGTTGATACTTTTTGCTGCAAATATGCTTGGTGTGGCGTTCCCGCCCGTTTCCTTTCCACCTGAGTTGATGATGGTGCAGCGTCTTATCGGAACAACGGCTACGCTGCTGCTGATTTCGCTCCTATCGGTGCAGTCCATTCGCGCCAAGGACAATGCACTTAATTTGGCTGCGGAAATTCGTGCTGAAGCGGAGCGTAAAGCAGAGGAAGATTATCAAAAACTAAAAGAAATGAAGGCAAGCTCCGAAGCCCGTGCAGCCGATGATCTTCGCCGCTCAGAAGAGCAAAAGCAATACTTGACTCACAGCGTCGAAATGATTTTGCAGCACATTCACCATATAGCTGGCGGAGATTTGACCGTGCGTGTGCCTGTGGAGTCGAGCGATGATATTGGTAAACTTGCTACCACACTCAACCGAACTATCGAAACCATCGAGCAGATGCTTGTTCGTGTAGCCGAGAGCGCTGACCGTACCATGTCTGCTGTTGCTGCTATTTCCGACACCACCGAAGAGCTTGCGGTTTCGTCCAATCGGCAGTCCACACAGGCGGGTCATGTTGCCAGCGCAGTGGAGGAAATGTCTGCCACGATTGAGGACTCAACCCAGCAAACATCGCTTGCAGCGCATGAAGCCGCACTTGCCAACGAAGATGCTCTGAGCGGCAACGCCACAATGCAAACAATGATGTCGAATGTGCGCAGCATCTCTGGCGTGGTCATTTCAACCGCAGAGCGCATTGAAGCTCTTGGCAAATCAAGCGAACAAATTGGAGAGATTGTGGAAGTGATTGACGAGATTGCCGACCAGACAAATCTACTGGCGCTCAATGCAGCCATCGAAGCTGCCCGTGCCGGTGATCAGGGGCGTGGGTTTGCGGTAGTGGCAGACGAAGTGCGCAAACTCGCCGAGCGCACACAAAAAGCAACGAAAGAAATCTCGGCTCGAATAAAAATTATTCAGAACGACACCGCCGATGCGGTCGGTTCTATGGGCGAGGGTACACGTCTGGTCAAGGAAGGCGAACAAGCAGTGAGCCGCACAGTGGAGGCGTTTGCGGCAATTCTGCAACGCACCGAGCGTGTGTCCGATGTGATGTCGCAGTTGGCGGGTGCTGCCGAAGAGCAAGCCGCGACGAGCAATTCAATGGCGCAAAGCGTGACCGATATTACGGGTGTGATTGAAGATGCCTCGCGTAGCGTCAGCAATATCGCCGACAGCACCGCAGGACTTCAACTGCAAGCCAATGAATTACGTCAGCTCATTGGGCAATTCCGCATTCAGCGAACGGGAAGTGCTTCCAAATCTTCGCAGCCCTTGCAAGGTGTGCCTAATAATAAGCGCCTGCTTGCCTAATTCCAGTGCTTGATTTTTATACAAAAAACCTTGAACGCCCATGGCTCAGAACACTACAAAATCAGCATCACAGGATTCCTCAACGGACTATGTGAAGTTTTATCATCAGGAAATAGCGCCTATTCCGGCACACGTTCAAGAGGCGTTGGAGAGTTCACCACTCAAGCCGGGAGCATTACCACCGTTTGCGGATGCTCACCGATTACAGGAAAAAGGGTATATGAGCGTAGAAACGGGCTATACCATAGAAACAGACGGCTCGGTTCATGTAGCGGTCTTGACCACAATGCCCGGCGTAACGCCTCAAATGTGGGATTGGTGGTTTGCGTGGCACGGCTGCTCGGCGAATCGCTATAAGCTGTGGCATCCGGGGGCGCACATAGACGCGCATTGGGAAGACGGTAGGAACGACATTGCCTACATCGGGCGCAATTCGATTATTGAGGAATATATTGGCAGTGAAAAAACAAAAGGCGCTGTCCAGTTCAAGTCGCCCACAGAGTTTGGTTTCTCCCACGAAGCGGTCAAGAACCTCAACGAAGCGGTGTACATCTGCGCCAATATCGGACACGCTTCACTGCCGTTGGACTACGGGTACTTGATACATCAGGTTAGAGCCATTGAAGGCGGTGCAGAGATGCGTTCGCGCTTTTGGCTGGGCGGCGCTTACGTTCACATCCGAAAAGAAGGTGTTATTGCTGATATGGTTTCGGATGTTGCGCGAACAATGCAATCTGCTACCGAACAATTTGCAAAAGATTTACTGCGGCACTGCGCAGAGGAAATGAATCATCTGGCAGCATTTCTGCCCGATATATATGCAGAGATGAACCCCCAAGGCGATACGCAAAGCGATGTCCTGCGTGTGCAAGGGCGCGTAGTGGAGCGCTCGGACAACGATTTTGAGGCTGTCATCATGGGGACGCTCTTCAATAAAATCAATCCCGGCAGAAGACCGGACACAATCGTCGAACCCAGAACAGTGCAGGATATTATTACGACGGTCAAGTACGCACGGGCGCAGGGCAAAAAAATTACGGTCTGCTCCGGCGGGCATAGCTGGTCGGCGAATCATCTCCGAGAAAACAGCATTTTGATAACAATGTCCAAGTTCAACCATTACGAAATCAATGCACGGGAGATGACCGCAAAGGCAGAACCGGCGGTGGGTGGGAGCACATTGCTTGCGGCGCTGTACAAACAGAATTTGTTCTTTCCGGCGGGGCATTGTAAGGGCGTGTGCATCGGTGGTTACTTGCTCCAAGGTGGTTACGGCTGGAACGGCAGAAAAACTGGCATGGCGTGTGAAAATGTTATCGGTATGGACATCGTCACCGCAGACGGCGAGTTTGTCCATGCAAGCGCTACGGAGAATGCTGATTTATTCTGGTCTGCGCGTGGCTCCGGTGGCGGCTTCTTTGGGGTGGTGGTGTGTTTTTATTTGAAATTATCGGTGTTGCCGAAATATCGCGGAACGATTGGACACGTTTTCTCGATGAAGCATTTGGAAGATGTCTATCGGTGGGCGTATGAGGTTGGTCCGGCGGTGCCAAATGCGGTAGAATTTCAGATGATAATGAGCAAAAATAAGTTGAATTTTCTTGGACCCGGTATTGAGGCATTCGCTACTATTTTTGCCGATACGAAGGAGGAATTTCACGAGGCAATGCAGTTTATGAAAACAAGCCCGATAAAGAAAAAAGCTCTTATCGTAACGCCAGCGCTCAACCCCAGCATCAATTTTATGTATCAATCCGTAATGACGCATTATCCGGAGAATCGCCATTGGGGAGTAGATAATATGTGGACACACGCGCCCATTGATGATTTGATACTGTTTATGAAAGAAATTGCTGCCACGCTGCCGCCACCGCCTTCGCACGTGTTGTGGCTGAATTGGTATCCCAACATGGCCCGGCAGGATATGGTCTATTCCAACGAGGACAATATCTATTTGGCGCTGTACAGCACCTGGAAATCTGCTGCGGAAACCGCTAGGTACGGGGACTGGGCAATGAGCATGATGAAAAAAATGTCGCATCTTGCCACTGGAATTCAACTGGCAGATGAAGGTTTACACAAACGGGCAGCACCATTTTTATCCGATGAGAATATGAAAAAATTGCAAACAATACGGACACAACGCGACCCAAATGGGCTGTTCCACGAATGGCACAGCAAGCCTGAAATGGCGTAATGTTGTTGCGAAGGGTAGAGTGTAGCAAGTCATAATAACTGAAAAAGTACGCTTTTGCTAACAATTCCCCTCTTTGGAACAAAGAGGGGTGTACGAGCGGTAGCGAGGACGAGGTGTTGCTTCGTGCATTGCTAACGAACTACCCCGTCAGCCTGCTTCGCTCCGGCTGACACCCCTTCACATCGTGAAGGGGAATTTTAGAAAGCGGAACTTCAGTTAATTCAGCGCAAATATCTTTCTTCTTCACGCTATGAAATGGTTGTACACGTTGTTGATAGGGGCTGTTGTTCTGCTCCCTTCTTCTGTTGTCTTTGCTCAATCGCCCACTGCTTTTGCTGAGCGCGATAGCATTCGTGCTTCGGTGGATTCTGTCTTGTCCCTGCGCCCGGCGGGAGATGTACAGACCGTTACTGCCTTGACGCGCCTTGCATGGATTGAATTTGGAGTGCATCCTGAAACATCGCTTGAGTACGCGCGGCGGGCTGTTCAGATGGCGGAAAAAATGGCATTACAACGAGAATTGGCAAATGCCCTCACGAGCGCAGCCGCTAACTATCGTCTCTCCGACGGCTATGACAGTGCTTTGGCGGCAAGCAAAAGGGCATGGAAAATCTATTCCACACTTGCCGATACTGCCGCAAGTGCTGATGCGCTGGACAACATCGGCGGCACGTACCAAAGTCGTGGTGAGTACGCGCGGGCGCTTGATTACTACTTTCAGGCATTGGCTCTCTACGAAGCCTCGCGTAATGAACAAGGTATTGCGCGTGTGCTGGCAAATATTGGCGTGGCATATACGCTTGTCGGGCAGTTCAGCACTGCGCACAATTATCACGACCGGGCGCTCGCTATCCGCGAGAGGCTGCATGAACAGCACAATAGCGATGCGCTTGCCTATTCGCTTTATTTTCTGGGCAATCTCTATCAAGCCGAACATCAATTTACTGAGGCAATACGCCTGTACACCCGTGCCTTGAGTATTTTCGACAAATTTCACAACCAGCACGGAACTGCTCTCACGCTTGGTGAACTTGGACGGGTGCAGATGATTACTGAGCGTTACGGTGAGGCACAAACAACCCTGCTGAATGCTTTTTTGCGCTTTCAAGACATCGGAGATAAACGCAGCGCCGCTCGTGCTCTCAATGCTCTGGCTACTGCCGATAATTACACTCGCAATCACCATGAAGCGATTGACAATGCCACACAAGCGCTGGAGATTGCCCAAGCAATCGGTGCGCTGCGCGAGGAGCGCGATGCGGCGGAAGTGCTTGCCAATGCGCACGAGGCATTGCATGAGACGGACGCAGCCCTTCGGTGGTATCGCCGTTTTATGCGATTAAATGATTCGCTCTTCAGCAATGACGGTACGCAGCGCATAGCGGCATTGCAGCTTCAGTACGCCACTGAGCAGAAAAATATGGAAATACGCCACATCGAAGAGCAGAAGCGCACGGACGAGGCGCACGCCCGCACGACGCGCAACGGCTTGCTGCTGGGTATTGGCGGGTTACTCGTGGCGCTTATTGCGATTGTGAATCGGTATCGTCTCAAACGCCGCTCAGAGAAAGGGCTTCGGCAAATAAACGCTCATATCATGCGGCAGCAGGAGAAGCTGGAAGCACAGGCGCACGAAATATTTCACACCAACGCCGAACTTTCGGCAGCGAATGAACGTTTGGCATTGCAGAATCTCGACCTCATTGCACTCAACGAGCAAAAAAATGAATTTCTGGGAATCGCTGCGCACGACCTTCGCAACCCGCTTGCAAACATTATGACCGTCGGGTCGTTGCTACGGGAAGATTTGGCAAACTATGAAGCCGAACTGCCGCCAGAGACCGTACCACTACCGCCGTCCGCCGTGTGGGGCACACGCACAATAGAAACCTCTGCCGCCAAAATGCTGCATCTGGTGGAAAATCTGCTGGATGTGAATGCGTTGGAACGTGGCGCTATCAATCTTACACTTGAGTCGGTGGATATTGCGCAGCTTGCCGAAGCCTCGCTAGAGCGCTTTCGCCATGCAGCTCAGGCAAAGTCCATCACATTGCAACGAGAGATAATGCCTCATGGAAAGAAAGAAGCATTGGCACTCGCTGATAGGGGATACGCCGAACAAGTGCTGGAGAATCTTGTATCGAATGCGATAAAGTATTCGCCGCATGGGAAGGGCGTTATGGTGCGCGTCAATGCAGATAATGGTATTGTTCGCGTGGAGGTGCAGGACGAGGGACCGGGCTTAAGCGAGAGCGACAAAGCGCGTCTCTTCGGTACATTTGCTCGTCTCTCTGCGCTGCCGACTGGCGGCGAACAGAGTACGGGATTGGGACTGAGCATCGTGAAAAAATTAGTGGAATCCATGAAGGGGCGCGTGTGGTGCGAATCGGAGTTGGGCAAGGGAGCAACGTTTATTGTGGAGCTGCCACAAGCATAGACGGTGCAAATGTAAAAAAGTGAAAATATTCGTTGGCAAAAGGGAATCCTTGTACGATATTGCGGCATAAATCATTGTTTGTGCAACCGTATTAAACCTATTAACAAGCCAATGACACTCAGAGAATTTCTTATTACGCTTGCAACCGACGCAAATCAGCTGGCTGCTTTCAAGGCGAACAAAGATAAGTCCATGCAGGATGCGGGACTGACCCCTGAAGAACAGGCATTAGTGAAGGGGCATGATGAAGACCTCATACGGAAGTATATCCAAGAGCAAGAACCAGATGCTCCTCAAGCATTTCCTTTTATGGCTAACGGTGCTGCAAAACCGCCGGAGCAGAGATAACTGTTATGACTGATGAACGTTTGGTTGTGATTGGTACGGGTATTCGGCTTGTGGGGCAGTTAACCGTGGAAAGTACTGCATGGATTAAGTGTGGCGAGCGCATTTTTCATATTGCCGACGACCCGCTTATTGTTGCCCTCTTGTCCAACATTAATCCTTCGGCAGAATTGTCAGCGCTTACTCATCTTTATGGTGAGAATAAATCCCGTGCGGAGACCTACGAAGCAATGGTGCAAACAATTATGGAAAGCGTTCGCAAGCCCGGATTGACGGTCTGTACGTTCTATGGTCATCCGGGCGTGATGGCGTACCCGGGGCATGAAGCTATCCGTCGCTCCCGACTGGAGGGCTTCAAAGCCCGAATGTTGCCTGCGGTGTCAGCAGAGGACTGTCTTTTTGCTGATTTGGGATTGGATCATGCCATGACAGGCTACCAAACCTACGAGGCTACTGATTTTCTCTGGAACGACCGTCGTTTAGACCTCTCAAGCCATCTTGTGCTCTGGCAGATAGGTGCTGTGGGTGATTTGACCTTTCACGAAGGAGAATACAATTTGTCGGCATTGCCTCTTCTTGTGGAAAAATTGCTTCGGTGGTACCCGCCTTCTCATGAAGTAACGGTGTATGAAGCGGCTGTGATGATAGATTGTGAGCCGCATATCCGCAAAGTCCCTCTTGGAGAGCTTCGAGCAAATGTCGTATCGGCTCGTTCTACACTTTCAGTACCTCCGGCAGCAGCCGTGAAAGCTGACCGTAGTATGTATGAGCGCTATAAGGCATTATCTCACGGAGGGTAAAGAAATTACTTTTCGCCCAACTATGTGAGTCTTCCTGTTCTAAAAAAGGTAGGACACTATAACAAAATCTTCTTTGCTATGCACTTTGAGGGAGAGAGTCTTCCTCAGCATTTCCAATAAGAATTAAAGCGTTTGTATGTTTTCTTCACAACGCTCTCCTTATACTACCTTCGCATTCTTTATCCTCTCCGGTTTGTTGTTGGTATTCTCATCACTGCCTTCTTTTGCTCATCTATTTTTCCCGTCCGATTCACGAGATTCTTCTGCCAATAGTATTATCACTCATGATTCTCTTGGTGTTATAGAATTTGGTATTGACGGGAAGCCCTCCACACGCCATGTTACTGCTAAAACACAATACTGGATAGACACTGCGCAAACCATGACGATTCAGCGCCTGATGCAATCGTCCAGCAATACACGAAGTTTTCATAAAGCTGCTACATCCTCAATACTTTTGGGAAACGGGCATCGTGTAGTATGGATACAATTCGTAGTGCAGAGACTTCCTATGCAGGATGAATTGAAGCGACTCGCCGACAGTATCGGGAGTGATAGTATTAAAAATCAGGGTATCAGAGATAGTAGTGTGAGTGCTATAAATGTAGCTCAAGCAAGACTTGGCGAGGCTCTTCGCCCGTGGGTTCTACTCTTGGAGAATAGGTCTGCCGATAGTGTAGAGTTCTATATGACTCGTGGGGATTCAATTCTTTATTCAGATACAGTCGGCTATTCCGTGGCATATTCTCGTTGGCATATACCTGCAATGAAGATAGCTTTTCCGCTTCCTGTGGGTACTGGCGAGAGAATTGTATGCTACGTGCGTATGCGCATGAATGGAGTAATGTATTACGGAGTTTCTTTACAGCCCGAAAGGCAGTTTGCCGAAAGAACGTTCAACTTTAAGTTGCCACTTTTTTTATTTTATGGTGTTACGCTTTTCGCCGCTATCTTTAGTCTGCTCTCGTGGATTCTCACGCGCAGCAGATATTATGGGCTGTACGCATTTTATATCGTGTGTCTGGCGTTGAGCATCAGCATTGATGCAGGACATTTTTATCAGGTCTTCGAGGTTTCCATGCCTCATCTGAACAATCGGCTTTACATTCTCTCGTGGCTGGCAAGTATGGCAATGGGGGTGTTTTTCGTATGGGAATTTGTGCGGGAGCAGCATAGTATCGCCATACCAAAGATATGGGAGTGGCTGGCATACTTGTTTTGGGCGTGTTGTCTGGTGGCATTGGTCGCCGAATTTGTTGATATGCGAGGGGTCACGCTCAACGTTCTGTACTATTCATATTTAGCGCTGGCAGTGCCGACCACACTTGGCATGAGTTTTTCCGCATGGCGTGCCGGCTACCGTCCGGCGCTGTATGTGTTCGTGGCACGGGCAATCGTTGAGTTTGGGATTGCCGCAAATTCGCTTGCTGCACTGGGTGTGCTGTCCTATTCTTCCATTTGGATAAGCCAAATTTCACTTCTTGTTCCGGCAGTAGAAATGATGCTCATGGGGCTGGCGCTGGCAGACCGCATCACCGTTCTTCAGCGTCTAAAGCAAGAAGCGGAGCGCAGAGCACTTCAGGGCGAACTCTACCGCGTCCAAAATGAAGAGCTTTCGGCTGCGAATGAAGAAATCAGCCGCCAGCAAAGCGAAATCATGCAGCAAGCAATGGAACTACAAGAGATGAACACACAGGTAACGCTGCTTAATGATGAATTGCAACAACAGAACGCTGAACTTGCCGAGGCGAACCGCGAAAAAAGCGAGATTCTGAACATTGTGGCGCACGACCTGAAAAACCCCATCGGCAGTGTGCGCGGCATGGCAGAGTTGATTGAAACAGGGTTCATCGGCGATACGGAAAAAACGGCAAGCGCAGCAAAGCAGATTATCGGCACATCCGAACGGATGCTGGATTTGGTAAAGAAGCTCCTCGACATCAATATGCTGGAATCCGGCGCTTTTCAGATGGATTTTTATGCGTTCGATATTATTCCCCTTCTGGATATGCTGGTGGAACAGTACACCGCTCCTGCTGCCGCAAAGCAGATTGCGATTCGCTGTGAATATCAGATTTCTCGCGGTATCATTCTTGCCAATGAGCAAGCCGTTATGCAGATTCTGGACAATATCGTTTCTAATGCAGTGAAATACTCGCCACACGGGAAAAACATAGTTGTAAGGATAAAGGCTGCGGGCGAAACGGTGGAAGATGTAACAGAGAATGTTGTCCCTTCTCCTTCGTCATTTGTGCGCATCGAAGTACAGGACGAGGGACCCGGACTGAGCGAAGACGATAAAGCCAAGCTCTTCGGCAAATTTGTACGCCTTTCCGCGCAGCCTACGGGCGGCGAACATTCTACAGGGCTGGGACTTAGCATCGTCAAAAGAATGGTCGAGGCGATGAAAGGAGAGGTGTGGTGCGAATCTGAGCGAGGAGAAGGGGCAACGTTTATTGTACAATTACCAATTTCTGTGTCGGAAGCGTCATCTTCGTGAAATATCGTTAGGGCTTGGCGGCGTTCATCGAAGGGTGGAGTGCGGAATTTATTCCGCAACAAAATAAGATAGAATCTTGGTAGGCGGAATAAATTCCGCACTCCCAATCTGTTTTTTTGCAAAAACCGTTGCTTTGTTTCAATGTCGACCCGATGTGTTTCTTAGAGATTCAATGTAACTTTTTCTTGCTGGCGTTGTTCTCTGTCCTTTCATGTTTTTTTTGCACTATTCACACCACACTATGGAACGACGAGATGTATTAAAGGGGCTGGGAACGCTTGGACTTGGGGCAGTTCTTGGCGCAACAACGAATGAGGAAGCCTCTGCCGCCACACCACCGCCAATGGCAGGCTGCGTTCTGATTCCTCAAGAGACCGAAGGACCATATCCGCTCGACCTGAGTCGTAATGCCGCGATGTTCCGTCAGAACATCACCGAGGGAAAAACCGGGCTTCCGCTCAATCTCAGGCTTACGATTCAAAATGTAAGCAATAATTGTGCTCCCATTGCGAATGCCCGTGTGGACATCTGGCAATGCGACAAAGACGGCGTATATTCCGGCTATAACCAACCGGGCGCAAACACCGTCGGGCAGACGTTTATGCGCGGTATCCAGATGACTGACAGCGCGGGACAGGTGAACTTTGTGACGGTGTATCCGGGCTGGTATAGCGGTCGTATCACCCACATTCATTTCCAAGTGTTCGTTACATCAGTTCTTCGCGCCACATCGCAGATTGCTTTTCCCGATGCTATCAATAATGCTGTCTATCAAACGCCGCTCTATGTGGCAAAAGGGCAAAACCGTTCGGTGGCGAATAATGCTGCCGATATGGTCTTTAGCGATGGTTTCGAGTCACAGTTGGCAATGCTGACGGCGAACACAACCACAGGTGGTTATGATGCGGCGCTGACGGTCGGTATTCAAGCCCCAACAACGGGGGTTATGGATTTGGAGCCGGAAACGGGCGGACAGTTCCTGTTGCAACAAAACTATCCGAATCCTTTTAGCACCACAACGACCTTTGTTTTTCAGCTGATGCAAGCAGCAAGCGTTGAATTTTCGCTCTACGACCTCACGGGCAGAAAACTTGCTACGCTTGTGGATAAGACGCTTTCGAGCGGTGAACATCGCATTGAATGGGACAAAACTATCGGCGGAATGGCGCTTGCTTCCGGCAATTATGTCTTTGAACTTGTGACCAAAAGCGCTGCCGGGCAATTCCGTCAAGCAAAAGTCTTGACCGTTCGATAAAATATCATTCCTGAGAAGAAAAAAAGAAAAGCCCGCAAGAACGTTAGTTTCTTGCGGGCTTTTGCTGTTGGTCTGTGCTACGCTTTAGAGCGACCCAAGGAAAGCTAAGAGCGCATCGCGGTCAGCTTTGGGCAAGCGGCGAACGTAATCGCGTGATTGCTGTGACTCGCCGCCGTGCCAAAGAATTGCTTCCATCACATTGCGAGCGCGTCCGTCGTGCAGCAAGAAGGTGTGTTTATTCACTGTTGCTGTCAGACCAAGTCCCCAAAGCGGTGTGGTGCGCCATTCGCGTCCGTTTGCTAGGAAGTCAGGGCGGTTGTCGGCAAGACCTTCGCCCATGTCATGCACAAGCATATCGGTATAGGGGAAAATATTTTGGTTCGAGACCTCCGGTACGCCTTGCAGTGTACCTGTCCGCATAGAGGGCGTATGGCAAGCGTTACATTTTGCGGCATCAAAGACCACTTTGCCGCGTTGAACGGCGGGGTCGGTGATGTTTCGGCGAGCCGGAACGCCGAGTGTGCGAGTGTAGTGCAAAACAGCATCCAGTGTCTCGTCGCTGACCTCAGGTGCGTGTGCCGGAATCGCCTGAACTTGTCCGGCAGAACTTTCGTTCGGGAAGAGCGATGAGGTTACGCCCATGTCGCCATTGAAGGCAGCCGCATTTTGTTGAGCGAGCGAAGGCTGATTTGCTTTCCAACCAAAGCGCCCAAGAGCGACTTTTTGCGACTTCACATCCCAGACGTAGTTTGCTTTGCCGGAAATTCCGTCGTTGTTGCGGTCGTTCGGGTCGGCGGCAGCAAGGATTGTTTGTTCGTCAATGGCTTCCAAAAGACCCAAGCCAAAGACAGGCGAAGCAATGCGCGGCGAAACCTGTACTCCGCCCGGAAGCGGGATATAGGTGTTTTGAATGTTGTAGCGCGGAGAACGAAGCGAATAAGCGGTTCCGTCAGTAAAGGAACCGGGAACCTCAGTATAAGCGATGGTAAATTTACCCTCCGGTCGTACGCCTGCTACTGCTTGGTCTTGGAGCTGTCCGCCAAAGCCCGCTACAGGATTAAGTTCGCCGTGTTCGTTTGCTCCCATAGTGCTAAGGCGCAAGAGCAAAGCGTTCATTTCTCCATTTGCCATTTCCGGTTTTCCACGTCCATCGCCTACATGGCAGCTTTCGCAAGCTACATTATGGAAAATCGGACCCAAGCCGCCCGGATGTCCGGCAGACGCGCGTGCTGCAAACTCGGCTGCAAATGCCTCATCACCTGCATCATGTTTTGCCAGACTTGCACCCATGACGTTTGGTGCTGCTTGCCCGAAGGCTGTTTCATCGGTCAAAAAAACGGTTGTTGCTCCGCCCGAAAGACGTTCATCCGCGCCGCGTGGTTGTTGGCGAGGAGGAGCCGCAGGGTCGTCAACGGCGGTTTGGACAGGGGTGATGTCTTCTGTATTGGAGCACCCAGTCATTCCAAGTGCTGCCAGACCGGTGATTGCGCAAAGAAATGCTGCGCTTACAAATGCTCTCATAACGATTCTCCAAAAAATGGTAGATAAAAAAACTTTTTGTGTTGTTGCTGTTGATGGTGGTGTTTTTCCTGTGGCGTTTCCCCGCAGGTAACTGATACAAAAATGCACAATCGGTACTCGTCAAACATCTAGCCGATGGTCAGTATCTTCTATGCCCAAAAGTCATGGTCAAAAATTTGTCAGTACACAGAATCAAATAGAACTTTTTTCGTATTCCTCCGTACACGGGGAAGAACGGCTCAACTTCCATCACCGTCGTCTTCCCGCTATGTGCTTTCTCTACATCTTGCCCTGCACGAAGACAATCACCTACCGAAGCGCAATTTTCGGTATAGCTTCCCTGTACCTTCTATGCTCTTTTCAAGCCGTTCCCGCTTCTGCCCGTCATCAGAATACCACTACAAAAGCCGCCTCGCAACGGCATCTCGCACGGCATCCCGTTTCCGCCTCGTCACGCCCCGAATTGTGGTTTGAACATCTTAGCCTTGCCGAAGGTCTTTCTCAAAGCAGCGTTTATGCGATATTGCAGGACAAGCACGGCTTCCTGTGGATTGGCACGGAAGATGGTTTGAATCGCTACGATGGTTATCGCTTCACGCATTACCGTCACGACCCAACGAATCCGCGCTCGTTGTCGGCAAATCTTGTGCGGGTCTTGTATGAAGACCGCGACGGTACATTATGGGTTGGGACGGAAAATGGTGGTCTGAATGCCTACGACCGCAAAACAGAAAGTTTCACTCGCTACCAATCTGCTTTCAACGATGATAGAAATGCCCCTCGGAAAACTGATGCCGAGAGCGAAGGGCTGGGCAGTAATTTCCTGCGAGGCATTTGTGAAGACGCGGAGGGAACGCTGTGGATAGCCACTACAAACGGGCTGAACACATTTAATAAGCGTACCGGCAAATGGGGACGAATGTGCTATAGTCCGAACAATCCTGCGGGTGCAGGAAGTCTGAGCCACAACCACCTAAACTCGCTGTTGCTTGACCGCGATGGTATGATATGGGTGGGAACATGGGGCAAAGGAGTAAATCGAATTAATCCCAAGACAGGAGCAATTACACGCTTTGACAATAAATCACAGACCAACGCACTCATCAATGATTTTATCACTGCGCTTTTTCAAGACAGTGATGGTGATATCTGGGTAGGTACTGCCGATGGTGTCAGTCTTTTGAATCTTGCATCGGGAAAGAGTACTCATTTTGCCAACAGCCCTGAAAAACCGAGTGTTTTAGGCGGGAATATGATTCGTTCTTTTTGGCAAGACGGAGGCGGAACATTCTGGATTGCTTCCGAGCAAGGCGGTGTAACGCTTTTGGACAAAAAGACGGGACATACGGAAAATTATCGTCACGAACCGACCAATGCAGCGAGCCTGAGCAATGATAATATTCGGTGCATTTTTCGTGATAAGCAAGGTGCACTCTGGCTTGGCGCAATGGGTGGCGGGCTTAATAAATTTGACCCTTTCGCACGGAAGTTTGTATCCTATCGCCAAGAAACCAACAACCCATTCAGCCTCAACAATAACGTTGTTCGGGCAATTCTGGAAGATGAGTGCGGCACGGTGTGGGTGGGAACGGAAGGCGGCGGACTAAGCAAATTCGACCCTTTCACGAAGAAATTTACAGCATACCGCCATCAGCCCGGCAATGAGCGGAGCATCAGTCACGATATTGTGCGCGGCATTGTGAATGATAAAAAACGGGGCGTTCTCTGGGTAGCAACAGCCGGTGGCGGGCTGAATCGTTTCGACCCTAAACGTGGTACATTTACAGCGTATCGAGCGAACTCGAACAAAGCGTATTCAATTTCCAGTGACGTTGTCCGACCGCTCTTGCTCAATGATGATGGCACACTCTGGGTTGGGACTGAGGGCGGGCTGAATCACTTCGACCCCGCAAACGAGCGCTTTACAGCATACCATTCTGACCCCAATAATGACCGTAGCCTCAGCTTTGAGTCGGTCTTGACGCTGTACAAAGACCGTTCGGGAACGCTGTGGGTGGGGACGTTACAGGGGTTGAATAAGTTCGATCCCGCAAGTGGCACATTTACGCAGTTTACGCACAACATGAACGATGCACACGCCCTCCAAAGTGGTAATATCCGCTCCATGATTGAGGACAACAAAGGGCGCTTCTGGGTGGGAACGTGGGGTGGGGGCTTACATCTTTTTGACCGCACAACGGGTCGTTGTGAAGGTTTTCGGGAAAAGGATGGACTGCCAAACGATGCGGTGTATGGGATTTTGCAAGATAGCGCAGGCAACCTTTGGCTCACAACCAATAATGGTCTTGCCCGCTTTAATCCTGATGAGCGGACGTTCCGTACCTACGATGCCGATGATGGTTTGCAAAGTAATGAGTTCAATAGTGGAGCATATCATGCGGGCGAAAGTGGGCGCTTCTATGTGGGCGGTGTGAACGGACTGAGTATGTTTACGCCGGAGCGTATCGCCGACAATACCACGCCGCCTCCGGTAGTAATAACGGGGTTCAAAAAATTCAACAAACCCGTGCAGCTTTGGCAAGACCTCACTGCTGAGCCTGAAATTGCGATTCCTTACGATGACAATTTCTTTACTATTGAGTTCGCTGCACTCAATTTTACCAGTGCTAGAAAAAATCACTATCTCTACAAATTAGATGGCTTCGACAAACGCTGGATAGATGCAGGAACAAGCCGTGAAGCTGCTTATACGAACCTTGACCCTGGAGTATATACATTTCGCATAAAAGCCTGCAACAATGACGGTCACTGGAACGAGCGCGGCGCACGATTGCACATCAGAATTTTGCCGCCGTGGTGGATGACAATTTGGTTTCGGGCGGGTATCGTATTGGGGTTTGTCGGCACAGGCGGAGCGTGGTTCTGGGCACGGTGGCGACGTGTGCATTATCAAAAGCGAGAACTGGAAAGGCTTGTGGGAGAACGTACCGAGCAGTTGCAGGAAAGTAACATTGAGCTGTCGCAAGCAAATGAGGAAATTCAACAGCATATCCAAACCGTAAGCGAGCAGGCGTGGGAAATTGCGACGATGAACACGCAATTAAACGCCCGCAATCAAGAATTGGAGCGGCTGAACACCGAAAAGAACGAGTTTTTGGGTATCGCCGCGCACGACCTCAAAAATCCACTTACGAGTATCGTTTTGCTTGCCGAAATGATTCAGTTTCAGAACGAAACATTAGACAACTCACAACTGATGGAGAAGGTGTCCAAAATTGAGCTAACCGCTATGCGGATGCGCGATATTATTGCCGATGTGCTGGATGTGAATGCCTTAGAATCGGGCGCACTCACACTGTATCCGGCGGAATTTGATGCGGTTTTTCTGGCAAAGGATATTCTGGAAGAATACCAAGACCGTGCCGCTGAGAAAGGCATTACACTTCACTTAGAAGCCCCCCAAGACCGTGAAGTGCTCCTCTATGCAGACTTCACGAAAACACATGAAGTGCTGGAAAATATCGTCTCTAATGCCGTGAAATACTCGCCGCATGGAAAAAATGTTACTGTGAGGATACATGATGATTTGAGTACATCATTTGTGAAAATTGAAGTGCAGGATGAAGGTCCCGGCATTTCGGATGAGGATATGAAGCGGCTTTTTGGTAAATTCGTTCGTCTTTCGGCACAGCCCACAGGCGGCGAGCATTCGACGGGTTTGGGGTTAAGCATCGTCAAAAAAATGGTCGAAGCGATGCAGGGGCACGTGTGGTGTGAGTCGGAGCTTGGTGCGGGCGCATCGTTCTTCGTGGAATTGCCGAAAGCAGAACAAGCATAATGCTTCCTTGATGACAAGGAGAAAAGCACGATGAATGTTTGCTTTTTTGCACTCTTCCATTCTCACCAATCATTATGCACATTCCTTCCATGTCGCTGCTTTCCGCCGTATATGCCGCATATTTGCTTGATTGCATAACAGGTGTGCTGTTGCTGTGGAAATATTTTGAGGGCAGTCGTCACGTTCAGGATGGGAAGTCGCAGCAGGCGATGACATCGGTGAATTTGCCTGTAAGCCTCATTTTCAGCCGAGCCATCACGATGACTGTGCTCACGGTGTGTCTTGTGCAAATCGTCGCTCTGACTCCTGTGCAGACGTGGGCATGTATTGGTTTTGCAGCATTCTCGCTCGCGCTTTCAGTCTTTGCTCTTGTAAAAAAAATACTCGCCCCGCGATCCGCCCATAAACCTGCCCTTGATTCCGGCAAGACTTCACTCTCCTACACCTTTCCCATTAACCCGAAATTTGAAGCCTTGTGGTCGGCGAATCCTCAATATTACGAGGCTGGTACTGTTCGCTTGCGTAAGGTGGAACTCCCACACTGGCGTTTTGAATCGCCGGAATTTACGGATGTGATTTTTGTGCTGGAAGGTATTATCATGGTCGAAACTGCTATTGGCTCACCAAACGGTGCTGCTACACGCCATGCGGTTGATTTGGTGTGGCAAATTGCCGAAGAAATGAACATTCGCCATACCAGAGCCGTTCTTTTTTCTGATGCCTATAATGTCCGTAAGTCATCGTTTGAAGCGCGAAAAATTGCAGCTCAATTCTATGGCGAAGCTGCACGTATCTGGGATTGCTATTTGTTTCTCAATCCCGCCGTGCGAGTGTCTTTCCAGCTCTCGAAGCCCTTTGCGCCCAGCGCCTTTCGCTCCATTCGCATTGCCGACAGCTTCCATGACGGCATTCGTTCTATCCTCTCGCATTACTCGCGTGCAGTAGTGCCGGAAAATAATACAATGCCGGAAAATAATGCCGGACAGCCGCGTGAATACTCGTTTCCCACCAATCCCTATTTTGAGGAGCGTTGGAAGTATTCGTTGGAGTACCTTGAGCACGAAGGGGTAAAATTGCGTAAGGTGCAACCTGCGGAATGGCATTATCAAGGAATTGGTGGTGAACAAGCAGTGTTCATGCTCGAAGGCGCGATGCTTGTGGTCAAGATTCAGTCTCAAAGACTTGATAACGCTGCCATACAGGCAATGATGGCGCACGTGGAAGAGATTCTTCTCAGGAACGGGAATGAGACAATACCGATGGCATTGACGCTTGATTTTTCCGAAGTGCCGATAGATTCATCGTTGCTCTGTGCTGATGCTGAACCGATGCTGCGCGATACAATGCTTCTTAGTATATGTTGTCTGACTTCACCTCTTATACGTGAAAAAGTGCAAACTTCGCGTATTGTATTTCCGGCACGTTTGCCTGATGGTTCTGCGGAGGAAAAAGTAGTGTGGTTCGGCGGTGTGCAGGACGAGGCATTGGACGCAATGCTTGTGCATTTTATCGCCTCTGATGACAACGAGATTGTGGAGGCGAGTGAAGAAACAAAGCAGGTGGGCAGCCGTAGAGCAGATTTTCACGAGCACCGCATAGAACAGATTTATACTTTACTGGCTCGTATAGCGGATAGCGAGCCGGAGACGTTGGAACCGCCTCGCTTGCCAAGTGATGATTTATACGCTGATGTTTTCAAAGCAATGGAGGTCGTCTATGAGGACAAGCGCCGACAGATGCAGGAGATTATGGAGCAAAAATACCTTTTGGAAAAGCAAGCCTCTCAAATTCAAGAAGTGAATACCCAACTTTCGTTTCATAACACCCAGCTTGATGAGCAGAATCAGCAATTAGCTGCGCTGAACACCGAGAAGAACGAGTTGATGAGTATTGTAGCACACGACCTCAAGAACCCTATTGGTGCTGTGCGCTCTATGGCAGAACTCATCGCGGCGGGGCACACACTGAAGCCGCAGGTAGTTGCTGAAAATATCATCAATACTGCAAACCGTATGCTGGGGCTTGTTGGTAATCTTCTTGATCTCAACCGTTTGGAATCCGGTGCGAAGATATATCATTGTGTTGAAATAGATATTGCGCCTTTTATTGATACGACTATTTGGCAGTATCGCCATGCGGCAGAGAAAAAAAATATTACCTTCCATTACAGCGCCGAAGCACCTCACACACTTGCGATTGCCGATGAACAAGCTATCTTGCAAATAGTGGATAATCTTATTTCCAACGCCGTGAAATACTCGCCGCAGGGAAAAAATGTTTTTGTTAGAATCAGGAATGACGAATTAACAACGGCAAAAGTAGACTCACGTGCACAGTCGTCAAGCCGCAAAGGGACTATTCGTATCGAAGTTCAAGACGAGGGCGAAGGTATTTCGCGTGAGGATATGAAGCGGCTTTTTGGTAAATTCGCTCGTCTTTCCGCACAGCCGACCGGTGGCGAACACTCTACGGGATTGGGCTTGAGTATCGTCAAAAAAATGGTCGAAGCGATGGAAGGTCGTGTGTGGTGTGAGTCGGAGCCGGGTAAGGGAGCGATGTTTGTTGTTGAACTGCCTAGTCCCTTTCATTTCCACGAGTGACATTATTGGCTTCATAGATAGCCAAAACAGCAAGGTAAGGTAACATTGTGAGAAATATTGCATGGATGGCAAACGCATTGTTCAGGGCGGGAATGGCGCTTGTCATTCTTGTCTTGATGCTGTATTGTTTTCTTACTCGTGCTGTTGCTGGCGATGATGCTCTTGTGCGTCGTCTGGGAGAAGCACGCGAGCAAAAGAACGATACAGCGCTTGTGCTGGCACTTGCCGACCAAGCATATTCGCGCTGGCTGACCAGTCCCGATGTTGGCATACAGGAGGCGCAAGAAGCTATCGGCATTGCGGAGCGTGTTGCTTTCCCACGTGGCAAGGCAATCGCGCTTGTTTCCTTAGGGTGGTGCCATTATGTGCGCTCCGAATATGCCGAGGCGATGCGGGCGTTTTTGCAAGGGCAAGCGCTTGCCGAGCAGACGGGCGACAATGCCACGCTGGGTACGATTTTGCAATACAAAGGCAATCTTTTTCGGCGTGTGTACAAAGACCCCGAACGCTCTCACCGTGAGCATTTGCGCTCACTTGCACTCATGCCGCCCTTTGCCGATAGCACCAATAGAATGTTGCTCTTGCAGGATATTGGCATAGACGAGCGTTTGATGAAGCATCCCACTGAAGCGCTGGAGTATTTGAATACAACTGTTACATTTTTCCGTCAGCACAATGATACGGCAAATCTCACGGTGTCATTAGGTTATGTGGGAGAGTGCTATGCACTTCGGGGGGAGCATGAAAAAGCCCTTGAATACTACGGGCAGGCAATTTCTTTCGCCAAGTCATTGGGGCTTCGTCGTGCGCTGGCATTTGATTATGGGCGCTCTGCCAGTAGCCACAATGCGCTTGGGCAGCCGGAAAAGGCTATTGCTGAAGCGTTGAAGGCGGTTCCGCTTGCAAAAGCTATCGGTACGCAGGATATGATGCCGGAGGTCTATACGGCGCTCACCGAAGGATACCGAGCGCTTCGTAAGTTCGAGGAGGCTTCCACCTATCAAGTGTTGCTTGTGGAAATACAGGATATGCTCTATGCCGACAAAATTCGTAATACCTTGCTTTTGCAGCAGGCGGACTTCGATGCGCAAAAAATGGATACCCGCTTGAAAGCACTGGATAACGACAAGCAACTTCAACGGCGCATTGCCTTTGGTCTGGCGGTGCTGGTCGTACTCGTGGCAGTGGCGGGGATGTTTGCTTGGCGCTATGCACGACGAGAACACCGAGCGTTTATGCTGGTCGAGGAACGTAATCGCCATATCTCGCAGCAGGCTCAAGAACTTGAAGCCCTGAACACACAGCTTCTGGTGGCAAATGAAGAAGTGCAACGCCAGTTGCAGATTCAGTCCGAGCAGGCACAACAGCTTGAAATTTCACAAACAGAAACCCGTCAGACAAACGAGCATTTAGAGCACATCAATGAAGAATTGCTTCGTTCTAATGCGGAGAGAGCCAAGCAGCAATCGGCATTGGAAGCATTGAACCGTGAACTTTCATACAAAAATCAGGCGCTCTCAGATGCCGAGCGCTTTCGGTTGAATATGCTAGGTATTGTTTCGCATGATTTGAAAAATCCTATCAGTACCATTATCGGTTTGTCCAACGTTTTGCTTGATGATAATTCAACGCACGACCCCAGAACGCAAGATATGCTGCGCCATATCAACGAGTCCGGTGAGCGTATGGGTGCGCTTGTACGGGATTTGCTGGATACGGCGGCACGAGGCGTTGGCAAAATGAACGTGCATCTGCAGCCGACCGAACTCAAAGATATTGTTGCGGGCGTGTTGGCGCACCACATTCATTCTGCCGAGCGCAAAGAGCAAACGCTTATTTTTAGTCCACACGAGGAAGTATGGGTGGTGGGAGATGTGCAGCGATTATTCCAAGTGTTCGATAATTTGATTGGCAATGCAATAAAATACTCCCCGATTGCAGGGACAATCTGGATAACAGTTGCTCACCACGACGGAAAAGCCCGATTTACAGTCAAAGACGAAGGTGTCGGGTTCACGGCAGAAGACAAAGTGCGGGCATTCGGCTTTTTTCAAAAGCTCTCTGCCAAGCCGACCGGCGATGAGCCGTCAAGCGGCATCGGCTTGGCAATCGTGCGGCAGATTGTGGATATGCACAACGGCGCGGTCTGGATAGAAAGCGAAGCGGGACAAGGTGCAATGATGATTGTGGAGTTGCCGCTTCTCCAAAAAGAGCATAGATAAGTGCCGCTCCTTTTTCTACTCCTTCGGTTTCCAACCGTAGGTGATGTACTCCCGGTCAAACGACCCGTCATCGTAGAGATTTACCACCGCATAGCCCGGTTCGCAGTCTTGCCATGCACCTTTCCACCATGCGCCGCTTACTGCACCATCGCAGAAATATGTTACGCCCGTGTAATCAAGCCTGTCAACAAGGTGGGTGTGTCCGGAGAGGCAGACCTTCACGTTCGGGAATTTGCGAAAAAGCTGCTGAATTTGCAGCCCGTCGGCGTGCATGAGATTGCGCTGAATTGTCCAATCGCTGTTATGTTCTTGCTTGCGGAGAAAAAACGCTGAGGTCATGCTGAGAATAGGGATGTGCGACAGTATGAGGATAGGTGTTGTAGGCTTGACCGAAGCAAGTTCGCCGCGCAGCCATTCATATTGCTCACTGTCCAACCGCGCTTCGTAGCCAATGTTTCCGCGCGATTGTGTGCTATCCAGCACAATAAAATGCCATCCGGCTTGTGCAAAACTGTAATAGCGATTTGGCATTCCATATACTTCTACTGCCCATTTTTTGCCGTAACGTGCTTCGTTCCCTTTGGCACCACTCTTGTCCTGAAGCCATCCCCATACGTCGTGATTACCAATGCAGTGCCGGATGGGAATTTTGGTTTCACGCTTCAGCGTTTCAAAAAAAATATCCCACTGAAGTTGAGTGCGTTGCTCGTTTTGTTCTAAGCCGTCGAAAATTCCATCTCCGCCATTTAGCAGCAGGTCGGGTTTGTCTTGAAGTGCGTTAATATGCCGTAGGCAAGCCGCCATACCTTCTTGAGCGCCACGTTCGGGCTGCACGTGGACATCGGTAAAGTGTGCAATGCGAAGAACACGCTTGCGGTCATTGGCAAACGGGAGCGAGAGGGAAGTATCGTGTGCTTCTAACGCTGCGCCGGAAGCTAGTAACGCCGCCGACGAAGCCATAGAGTGCTTGAGAAATGAGCGTCGGGAAGGAGAGGAGGAGGGCATATCGGTATCAAAAAATGAGTGGGAGAATGGATTTGGTGAACACCTGCAAAATAGGCTATTTACATGGAAAAATCAACCTTCTGTGGTCGTCTGTGTAACATTTTCGCGTGGTTCTGCGTAGGCAAAGAATAACTTTTTTGTACATCATTTTTTATTGACAGCTATGAAAACGACACACTTCTTGAAAAGCGCATTCTCTCTTGCGTTTGCAGCTCTTACTTTCGTTGCTTTTGCCACCACATCCTTACAAGCACAGTTCTTCTGGGGCAATGGTACACGAGGCTCTGGCAAAATTGTATCTGATACCCGTGAGTTATCGGAGTTTTCCAAAGTTCATCTGACCGGTAGTGGTGACGTGGTGATTACCAAAGGTACAAAGCGCGAAGTGCGCGTGGAAGCAGATGATAACGTTATTGAAAGCGTCCGCACGGAAGTCGGAAGTGACGGCACGTTGACGCTCGGTTTGAAAAAAGGCTCGTGGAACAATGTCCATTTGAAATATACTATCGTCAACCCGACGCTTGAAGGTGTGGATATTAGCGGAAGTGGTTCGATAAATGTAGAGAGCGATTTTGATGCAAAGCAAATGCAGAGCGGTATTAGCGGAAGTGGCTCGGTTCGGTTCAAAGGCGGTAAAACGGCACGGCACGAAATACGAATTAGCGGCAGCGGAAGCGTGATGGCGGATAATCTCGAAGCAGACGATGTTACCGTAGAAATTTCTGGTTCCGGCAGCGCAAACGTTCATGCGAAGAAAACCCTCAATGCGCAAATACGCGGCAGTGGCGATGTTTACTACAAAGGCTCACCGTCTATTACTCAATCCATTCGTGGAAGTGGTTCGCTTGTCAAACGATAATGAAGCGGTTCGCTTGAAAAGGCGATAATCCAAAAATACTCAGCCCAACCGTGTGGCTTTCTGTGGTGAGGTTTTATCCTGAAGCCACACGGTGAGAGGGCTGGTGCTGAGTAAATACCCTCAGAGTGCAGCGATGATTCTGATTGAATTTTTACACAGCTGCTACTATTCACAAAATGAAATTACTTCTGAAAATTGACATGAAGAAACGTTTCGCAACGAAACGGATTGAATTGCAATGAACGGGAAGGATAGGCTCAAAACATAGCAAGGATGATATGAACAGCTTTGAGAGCTGCTCTTTTGAAGGGGTGAAGCATGGCATTACCAGCAATGCGGCGTACACGCGAAAAGTATTGCGGGGCAAAATATGAGCTGGAGGGTTTCGGATGAGAGTGCAAAATGTTGTAATAGACTTGCTCCACGCTGCGAGCATGGTGCTTACTGTCGAAATGAGCAACAGCGAATGCACGTCCCGCGTTCTGCAAATGTACCAACTCCATTGGCTGACTAAAGACGGTATGAAGAGCTTCCGCTATGCTTTCCGGCGATTGTGGTTGCACTCTGAGTCCGACACCCGGAGGAACCACCTCGCGTACACCCGTAATATCGCTGCCAATAGTGGCTACGCCGCAGGCTTGTGCTTCCGCCAGTACCCGTCCCATTCCTTCAACTCCTTCGTGCGAGGGCAAAATAAGAGCATCCATTGCCTGCATCCATTGCCAAATATTTTCGCGTTGCCCCAAATGCCAAATATCTTCGCTTAAACCTGCTTCCGCTATGGCTGTCTGAAGGCATAATTCTACCTCGTGCTCCAGTGCCGAGCCGAGCATAAGCGTCAAGGGAAGCAGCTCCGGCGTAGTGGATTTCATTATCCTGAGTGCTTCGACCAAGTCAAAAATTCCTTTTCCCTCTTTTATTTGTCCTACAAACCCCAGAATCCGTCTGTTTTCAGGGATTCCCAGCAATCGGCGCTGTCGATATTTGTTGGCGATGGGCTTGAAGTGCTCTGAATCTACACCATTGTAAATGGTTCGATATTTTGAGTGTGTGCCAGAAATTGTATCTCGTGGTATGCGTTTTTGAAGTGGTTGGGTGCAATTCTGACCAAAACGTTCCTTTGCCACGCCCTCGGATACACAAATCACTGACGACGCGAGTGCTGTGTTGATGCGGTCAAATTTTTCTCGCTCGGAAAGGCGCACGTGCCAGATAAGCGGAATACGGGCTATTTGCGCCGCAATGCCGAATACAAACGTATCGCGCTCGTGGTCGGGGTGAACAATCGTGATGCGCTCCTCTTCCAAGATACGAAGTGCTGTACGAATTGTGGCGGCAATATTGGGCAAATGCTTGGGTTTGATGCTGTCCAGTAAAGGCATTGTCAGGACTTTACAGCCAAGCGCTTCTGCTTTGGTACTCAATTCTCCGCGCTCTTGACAAAGAAGAAGTGGTGTGAAGCGTGTGCGGTCGAGGTGTTTGATGAGGTCGAGCATACTTTTTTGACCACCCATGCGGGCATGGTCGAAGTGGCTGACAAACAAGATACGGTGCATAGTGTTATTCCCAAGTGGTGGAGAAATCACAAAGCAGAAGTGGTGCAGCAAGTATGCGCGATGTGCTTGATAACGCGGAGGCTGCAAGAGAGGCTTTGCGCTGCGACTATTCAAGAGCGAAATTACGCTTGAATCCGCAAGGAGAGGAATGCTATGCAATAAACTGGAAATGAGCGCAATAGACAGGAGAAACCGTAGGTGCGGGAAGAGAAACGAGAATCTTTGAACGATGCTGGTTAACGCCGTAGATTCAGGACTGCTTGGAGACGCGATTTGTATGTGCGGGTAAATTTGAGTTTTGTTCCATCGTTGAGAACAACCACACCGTCGCTGTGCGTGGAGTGTTGAAGTTCTTGAATGGCATTGACGTTGACAATAATGGAGCGGTGAATACGCAGGAATATTGCAGGGTCAAGTCGCGTTTCCAATATGTGCATCCGTTCCCGCAGGAGATAGGTTTTTTGCTTCGTATGGATTTCAGCGTAATAAGTATCCGCTTCTATCCAATCAATGTCCTGCGTTTTTACGACGACAGCCCGCCCACGTGAATTGAGCGTGATATGCTCCCAATATTCGTTCTCGCCGTGCGTGTCATTGTTCTCGTTCTCTGCGGTTTGCTGGGTGTAAAGAGGATGTTCGTTGAGAAATTCCAAGAGTCGAGTGGTCAGATTGTCCATTTTCTGCTGTCGGCGCATTTTTTTTGCGCGTTCTACGGTCTGAAAAAAGCGCTCCTCGTCAACGGGTTTCAAAAGATAATCCACAGCGCTGGAGTCAAATGCTTTGAGAGCATAACGGTCAAATGCGGTGATGAACACCACGACGGGAATCTGTGACGGCTCAAGCGTTTGAAGTACATCAAAGCCGTTCATTTTCGGCATTTGAATATCCAAAAAAACAATATCCGTTGCGGTTGCGTGCAGAAATTCAACCGCCTCAAAGCCGTTAGCACATTCACTAACCGAGGCGATTTCGCTGTCACCTTGCAGCATCATGCGGATATTTTGACGTGCCAAATCCTCGTCGTCCACGAGGAGAACATTGTAACGGTTTGGTGTGGCGACAGCCTCTGCTACGCGCGAAAGAATTGTGGTTGAATCCATTGTCAAAAAAATTTTGAGTGTTCGCAAAGGAGTTATGCCGCAAGTTCGAGCGGCAAGCACAGCCGAGCAGATACGCCGCCATCGGGGCGATTCGTTAATTCAAGCGAAGCCTTATCGCCGTAAATATGCTGCAAACGTGACAGAACATTATTCAAACCAATGCCTGCCGAATGAGTGATATTCCAGTTCGGCGGCAATCCAACGCCATTGTCCGCAATTTCAATGCAGAGAAACGATGATTCGTCGTGCCGGGAGTGACGGGAAGCCGTAATATGAATAATCCCAACTGAGCCTATATAGTTCGCCAGTCCGTGCTTGACGGCATTTTCAACAAGAGGTTGCAGAATAAGATTGGGTAACTGTGCTTCCAATACATCTGGGGCAACGGTAAGTTTGTGAATAAGTTTATTTTGGAAACGAATTTCTTCAATGGAAATATAGCGGCGAATAAAGCTCAGTTCTTGCTCGACCGATACAAAATCGTCATTTGCTTCTTCCAGCACGTAGCGCAAGAGCGCACCAAGTTGGGTGAGCATCTGAATCGCATTCTGTTTTTGTTCGGCACGAACTAGAGCGACAATAGAATTGAGCGTATTGAAAAGAAAATGTGGTTGTAACTGAGAACGTAATGCCTGCAGTTGTGCCTGCACCAGCTCCGCTTGCAACTGCGCCGAGAGCACTTGCAGCTCTTTGGTGTGCAGTTCACGCTCTCGGAACAGACGGTAATAATTGAAAGCGTGCCACGCTCCGACGATGAGGCAGTAGAGCAAGAAATTCATCGGTATTACGCCACGAAGAATGCGGGTCAGGTGAAATGCTTCATTCAGTTTTTTGAGTGTTTCGGCATCGTGGGTGGGGATTTTTGAGACCAAAATAGTATCGCCCTGGCGACTAAATTGCGTATCACCTGCCACATATTTTTGAGGGCTAAAGAGTGTATCGGTCAGCAGGCGACTCAGCATACCGCGTTTAGTTTGCCGAATAAGCATCATTTCCGGTGAGACAGTGTTACGTAGAATAACCTCCACAAAACCGATATGGAACGAAGTAACAACCGCGAAGGTCAGAATGTGAATGAGTACATTGCGAACGGGAGAAGTGGTGATAGGGAAGCGCTGGCAAATGGAAAGCACGGCAAAGGTAAGCCCAATCCACACCAGCCACCAGAGCAGGTGCCGTAAAACAATCTGTACAAAAGGAAACTGCGACTCGACCGTAAAGCGCGATTCATCAAAGACGTAGAAAATAGATGCCGAGAGCAGGATAAATACCGCCCAGAAACTGACAACAACAACCAAAAGAAGTGTCCGCTTGTTATTCATTGTCGGATGCCGCCATTGGCAGCGAAAGTGTGGATAGAAATGTGCAGTGACGGCTCGTGTTACGAGGCTGTACTGGTAACTGTACAGCCAAACCTACACAATAGCTGTTACATTTCAAATAACCACACTCTTTGCAACGAAACGGTAGAAAAGGTGCAATGAAATGGAGATGAAAAACTCCTTTGTCCGGCGAAAAGTTATTGAGGCTTGTGTGAATGTGCGTTGTATTGAAGCACAACAATCCCGCAGCTAAATGACTCCGAGCGTACAAGGCTAAGACTGAGCCTGCTTTTGAGGCTTGCGAAAATGGGCATACCACTGCCTAGTGCAATAGGATTGATAAAGAGATGGTATTCGTCAATCAATCCGTGTTGAATAAGAGCACTGACAAAGCTGCTTCCGCCATACGCAATGATGTCGCCTCCGGCTTGCGCCTTCAGGTGATTGATTTCCTCAACAATGTCGCCTTTCGCCAATGTGGTTCTTTTCCAATCAGATTCCACAAGCGTTTTTGAAAAAACGACTTTGGGGGATTCATTCATTTTACGGGCAAAGTCTTCGGCTGTTTCGGGGTTTGTCGCTTGTGCTTCCCATGTAGGAATAAAGCCGGTTGCAAGAACCCGCCCCAGCACGATGCAATCTACAGGAGCGGTTATATTCTTGACGTATTGTTTCAATTCTTCGTCCCAATCCCACACCATCCAGTCCATTTCGCCATTTGTTCCGGCAACAAAGCCGTCGAGTGAAACTTGCATTTGTAATTTGAGTGTTCGCATTGTGCTAAGAGATTAGGGGGTTACGGAAGAATGAAGTTTGTGATAGCAAATGTACGAAACCGCGAGTATTCCAAAAGACACCATGGGAAATATTGTTTGTCCACTGAGTCCATCCACTGCCCAATGGGAGACACTGGCAGAAATCATCGTAATGCCAAAGCCCGCGTACGCCCATTCCTTGAAGCGACCTTTAATGACGGGAATAATAAGCACTAATGCTCCGATAACTTTGAAAACGGTCAGCATGACCCGGAAATAATCGGGGTAGCCTAAGTGCCGTGTGCCTTCTACTGCTATTGGGGTGTGCGAGGTAAAGGCAGGCATTACACCTTCAAAAAGAAAAATCAGGACGGTCGTTGTCCAATACAGGATAGAAAATGCTTTTGGTGACATAGTGCTGTTGAAATTGTTAATCGAAAAATGTTGTTGAAAAATAGTATGTGATTATTGACCGGGAATTGCTGTGTCTATGCACTGTACCAGCTCATTGATAATATGTGCCAATTCTTGTTTATGTGTTTGTATGTCCTCCATCGTGCGCAAATAAAGCATTCTTCTATCCTTGTAATCGCCCTCCAATAACGCAGACCGAATGCTGACAATAGCAGGATGATGGAACACGATATGAACAGCAGTTTGATTGCGGGTGTGGAACGTGGCGAGGTCTTCTTTGTAGAAAAAACTCGGTGCATTCCACTTGATTCGCTCGGAAATATGAATGTTTGCGCCTAGAATAATTTCTCTCACTGCCGCCAATTCCGCTTTGAGTGGGTGCTCCAGCACGTTCATATACTCGTTGACCGCATCGGGGCGAGCATCCGAGGGCGAATAGAATTTTTTTTGTGCCATTGTGTTTTGAGGATAAAAACTTGTTTACGACTTGTGCAATCAATATTGTACGTTCTATGGCTGACCTGCTGGCGGCTACTCTGCGGCTTGCTGCAAAGCGGCAATGTCAATTTTTCGCATCTGAAGCATTGCGTTCATTGTGCGTTGTGCTTTTTTGGGGTCGGGGTCGCTTAAAAGTTTGCCTAAAACCGAAGGAATAATCTGCCACGAAACGCCGAATCTATCGCGCAGCCAGCCGCATTGGTCTTGTTCGCCGCCTTCGGAGAGCTTTTCCCATAATTCATCCACTTCTTCTTGTGTCTCGCAATTCACGAAAAGCGATATGCCGTGCGAAAAAGAAAAAGACTCGCCGCCATTGAGTACCATGAACCGTTGTCCTTCTATTTCAAAAGTGGCAGTCAAGAACTGTTCGCCCATGCGAGATGTGCTAAGAACACGCGCGTTTTTGAAGACGGAAACATAGAGATTCATCGCGTCTTCTGCTTGATTATTAAACGTCAAGAAGGTCGTAATTTTTTGCACTGTTGGTGCAGAGGATGCTGTTGCCATAGTGTTGTTGAATGAATGTAAGTGTATTGGTTCAATGTATCGGCTTTAGATT
>CALCNX010000076.1 GCA_937899715.1 uncultured bacterium
AAAAACTTGACGTGATTCAACGTACTTAATAATTCTTATCCCGAATTCACGTTAATTATGCTGATACCGCATATCTCACCTATACAGCGATTCCAATGTTTTGCGCGTTGTGTGTGTGTGCTTACCTTTCTGGTTTGCGCAATCTGTGCTTTACCGACATATCTTTTCGGACAATCCATAGAATGGCGAACGTTTGGCACATTGCGTCAGGCACGGCACTCGTTTGCTGCATACCCACTTGGAAAAGGGCGGGCAATTGTTATCGGTGGTTATACGGGTGCTTCTGGCGGGGTGCTAACGGGCATACCTCTGGCGGCTTCTGAAATTATAGATGTAGATAAACGTACAGTGATGTCTGGAGCACCCATGAACGAAGCACGCGCAGAATTTGCTTCCGTTCAACTACCTAATGGTAATATTGCAGTAGTGGGCGGTATATCGGCAGGTGGTAGACTAACATCGGGTGTAGAAGTTTATGACGCTATAAATCAGCAATGGCGGCAAACAGGTAACCTGCTTATCGCACGGAGGCAGCACGCAGCTTGCCTTATCAGTCCAGAAGAAATACTCGTTGTCGGTGGGCGGTTAGCAAATCTTAATACCCTCTCAGCAGCCGAAATTTTTAACCTTCGTACAGGTCAAAGCCGCCGTATTGCTGATTTTCCATATCCTATGAGCTCTGGTGTTGTCGCACTTACCTCAAACGGTAATCCGTTGGCATTCGGAGGGCGAAGCGGTGGCGGCGACAGCTATCGCACTACAGCCGTTTATACATATGACGTGGGAAGCAATCAGTGGAATACTTACAGCAATACACCTGCGGCTGTTCAGGCAGTCTGTTTGTTACAACTTTCCGATGGTCGGTTAATTATCTCGGGAGGAACGAGTCGTGAAAGTTTCACTCCATTTATCGGGAATAAAACAGTTAGTTTGGAATCTGCTTCTGCATTTGTTCCTGTAGCATCCATGCAGGTTGAACGAGTATGGCATAGTATGGCTGAATGGAACAAAGATTCTATTCTCGCTATTGGAGGATTGAATAATTTTAATGCTCCAACGAAGAGTGTTGATTGGATCAACATCTCCAACAGCCAAAGTATCGCGGCTCCGTCAATGCAGATAGAACATTCTCACGGTCAAGCAATCAGTATACCGACACGTAGTGCTCAAGGGAGTGTACAGCCTCGTGTCCTTATGATTTCCGGCTTTACTGCAGAGTACCACGAGACAGCTTCCATAGAAATTCTCGAAAGCATTACCGATTCAGTAACTGCTCCTACCATTACATCCTTCACACCAACACGTGGTACGACAGGAACAGCCGTAGTCATTAGCGGCACAGGTTTTACCGGCACTACATCGGTGAGTTTTGGCGGCGTTTCGGTGGCATCCTTTCGTATTGATGCGCCGACACAAATAACTGCAGTATTGGCTGCGGGAGCAAGTGGTGCCGTCAGGGTAACCAACCCTGCTGGAAGTGTAGAAAAAAGCGGTTTTGTCTTTGCTGCCCCGATGCAGGTCACGACGGTTGCTAGTGGATTAGGGCGTGGAATCTATCATATTGTTCAAGATGAGCAAAAGAATTTTTATATTCCCGCCCAAGATCAAGGAAAGATTTATCGTATTACGCCGGGGGGCGCTGTGAGTACATTCTTCTCGGTTCCGCCAAAATACTGTACACTTATGGGGGGAATAGCGCGGGATAAACAAGGCTATTTCTATGTTTCTTATGGATGCGACCAGGGAATAATTTTCAAAATCAGCCCTGACGGAAAACAATCATCGGTGTTTTATCAAAATAGCGCCGTCGGTAGTATTTATGGATTAGAATTTGATGCCGATGGCTATCTATGGGGAGTATGCGCAAAAGGGGCAATAGGATTACTCATAAAAATCAGTCCTGCAGGCGCAACCACAATTCTGTACCAAGGAGCGCTTATTGCAGAAGGACTTTGCCTGAAACTTGATGGGCGTGGCAATGTCTATGTGCCAAGCTATACCAATCAACACATTGTAAAATTTAATGCTTGTGGTGTACCAACTATCTTTTACAACGGGAACTTGATTAGCTACCCCCAGGGCATCGTTATTGGTGAGGCAGGAAATATCTATGTTGCATCGAATGATATATCTAGTGGGCGTACTGGACATATCATAACAAAAATCACTCCAACCGGTCAAGCAAGTATCTTCAGTGGTTCCGGCAAACCCGGTCACAAAGACGGTGCTTTACGAGAAGCAGAATTTAATGGCGCAACGGGGCTTCTCTTCGATGAATCCGGGGATATGTATGTAGCGGATTATTTTTCAGGCTACCTTCGCAAGATTTCTAATGTTGGTGAATTACCACTGAATACAAATGTAAAGCTCTATGCTGGTCCTCAGTTTACTGCTTTTAGCCCAACTTCAGGAACAAGTGGTACAGTCGTCACCCTTCGTGGAATCGGTTTCTCCTGCGTGAAAGACATCACTGTTGGTGGTGTTCCTGTTGCATCATTTTCAATTGTGAATGACAATGAAATTCGTGCTGTTGTTGGAGTTGGTGCCACCGGAGCTATTCGCTTATCTGCTCCCGGCGGTACAGCGTCACAAGAAACATTTACATTCCTTTCTCCTCCAGTGATAACAAACATTAGCCCGCAACAGGCTCCTGTCGGAACAGCAATAATTATCAATGGTAGTAATTTTCTTGGCGCTACTTCCGTCCGCTTCGGCGCAATAGAAGCAAGCATTTTTTCGATTCTGTCGGATACCCGTATTACCGCCATTATTCCCACTGGTGCAACCAATTCGACTGTTACCGTCCAAACCCCTGGTGGTGTTGCCACGTACAAGGAATTGCGTATTGCTCAAGCGCCAGTTATTACGGCATTAAGCACAACGAGTGCTTCGATGGGCGATTCTTTAGTTATTTACGGGCGCAATTTTATTGGGACAACCGCAGTACAGTTTGGAGCAACAACAAATTTTGTACGGGCGATTTCGTTCCGCGTTGTATCCGATTCAGTAATTCTGGCAGTCGTGGGGAATGGTGCATCTGGCAGCGTGTTCGTTAATACATCGGCAGGGATTGCCGAACGGCAGGGCTTCCGTTTTATAGACAATGCACTGACACCACCAAGCATTTTTACCTTCACTCCCACGCAAGCTAGCACAGGAACGCTTATCAGTGTTATCGGACGAGGCTTTACGGGCGCAACAAGTGTCCAGTTCGGCTCGGCGACCAATGCTACGCCTGCCGCGTCCTTCATCGTGCGCTCGGATTCCCTTATCGTCGCAACGCTCGGTGTGGGCGCGACAGGTAATGTGGCCGTTATCAGCGCAACAGGTATTGCAACACGTCCGGGCTTTGTCTATCTTGCTCCGGCGGCGATTGTTTCCACCACGCCAACCGTTGTCGTTCCGCCACGTACTGACAGCACAGGAACGCCCGTGCCTTCTGCACCAGTTTTGCCAACTATTACCAGTATTACGCCGTCGTGCGTGGCTGGGTCAAACTTACTGACCATCACAGGTACAGGCTTCACGGGCAGACCGGAAGTTCGCTTCGGACGTTTGGCTTCTGCCACAAGTGCCGCACGGATGCTCCTCTCGCCGTCTGTTGGTGTAAGTTCCACAACGCAGTTAATTGTGGTTGTGCCGAGCGGCTTGGTGGCTTTTTCAGGTTTAGCCAGTGGTTCTCAGGAATTTGGTATTAGCGTTAGCACTACCACCGGCACTGCCACTCGTTCCGGCTTGCAATACATCGAAACGCGCCCCGTTATCAATGCTTTTTCGCCGTCTTCAGCGACGCGAGGAGATAAATTATACATCGTCGGGCAAGGTTTTACCTGCGTAAGCGATGTCCGCGTTGGTGGTGAGACCGTCCAGTCGTATCAGGTCGTTTCCGACACACTCGTCATTGCCACTCTTGGGCAGACGGTGAGCGGTACGGTGCGCATCACAACACCTGCTGGCGTGGCAGAGCGTGGTGGATTTGTTTATTCCGTCTTCCCAATGTCTTTGCTACCTACTATCACCAGTTTCGCTCCAACAGCAGCCCGCGTGGGGCAGACTATCACGATTACGGGTACAAATTTTAGTGGCACAAATGCGAACGGCTCGCCCTTTACAACGACCTCGCTCAGTCTGGGCGGTGTGTCGGTCCCGTTTACGGTCGTCTCGCCGACGCAAATAACAGTGCGCCTTCCCGACGATTTCTTGACTACAGGCACTGATGTACGGCTTTCTACGCCGGGCGGTTCGGTCTCAGCGCAAGGATTAACGTTTATTCCCGAACCCGTGATTACTTCGTTTACACCTGAGCGTGCAAGCACTGGAACGGTTGTTCTTATTTCAGGACGCAATTTCACGGGTGCAACGTCCGTACAATTTGGTGGCACTGCAAGCACAAACGGCGCTCCGGCACAATCCTTTACGGTGCTATCGGATACGCTCATTAGTGCCGTGGTGGGTGATGGTGCAAGCGGTTATGTTCGCGTGACCACGCCCACTGGTACGGCTACTCGTGCGGGCTTCACGTTTGTCATCCCGCCGCCGTTTATCGCATCATTTATGCCCACACTATTCGCTGCATCAACAACTATCACCATTATGGGGCGCAATTTTGTTGGCAACGGCTACACGACGCAGCTTGTGCTTATGGGTAATAATGCCGCAACGATTGTATCAGTCAGTCCCACAACGCTGGTGGTGAAGGCTCCGATAATGATAAGCAGTACAAGCCTGAGTGTCATTACGCCCGGCGGCACGGCAACGGCTTGCTGCCTCACGCTTCCGCAAACGATGATGCCGATGCTTCCTCAGCCGCCGCGTATTTTGGGCTTTTCGCCCGCTTCGAGTGGTGTCGGCGGTAGTGTTACCATTCGCGGTGAGAACTTCACTGGCGCAACCGATGTACGCTTTGGTGGTGTAGCGGCAGTTTCATTCCGCGTTGTGTCTGGAACAGAAATTCAAGCCGTCGTCGGCGCAGGTGCAACGGGCGAGGTTAGTGTTCGCACACCTGTCGGGCTTGCTACTTTTAACGGCTTTACATTTATTCTGCCGCCGCAGCCTATCATTACGAGTTTCTCGCCAAGTACGGGTGCTGCGGGCGACACCGTGCGTGTACGAGGACAGTATTTGCAAACCGTGTCCGCCTTCACAATCGTCGGCGACCCAAACATCACTGTTAATGCGATCTTCACCACAAGCGGCGATACGCTCGTAACGGCTGTACTTGGCACGGGACAAAGTTTCTCGCTTGGAACAATCAATCTGCGCACACTTGGCGGTACGGCAAGGGCGACAGGTTTTACGTTTATCGCCGCGCCCGTCATTACGTCGTTCTCGCCCGTTATTGCAGGGCTTGGCGATGCGGTCGTGATAAACGGTGCGGGCTTCGACAACGTACAGTCCGTTGCATTCGGCACTCCGCCGAATCTGGTGCAAGCCGCATCCTATGTGGTCAATTCGCCAAGCCGCATTACCGCAAGCCTTAGCACAGGCGCAACGGGTAGTGTGGTGGTCGTTACTCGTGGCGGTAATGCGTCGCGTTCCGGCTTTACGTTTGCTCCTGTGCCTATCATTACGCGCTTTACGCCGGATTCTGCACGGGCAGGCGAGACAGTGCGTATTGTGGGGAGTGGCTTTATTTCTCAGTCAGCAGTCAGCAGCCTCAGCTTTGGTGGCGTTCGTGCAGCCTCGTTTACGGTGGTTTCCGACAGCGTCATCACAGCCACACCCGCACAAACAGGTGCTACGGGTAGCATTAGCCTGACGACACCGGGCGGAACCGCACAGCAAAGCGGCTTTGTGTTTCTCGCTCCGCTTCCGACAATTACAAGTTTTACCCCACAACAGGCGAGTGTGGGCGACATTGTGACCATTAACGGTACAAATCTTAATGGCGCAACGTCCGTCAGCTTTGGTGGTCGGGCGGCAGCATCATTCCTTGTGTCCTCGCCGACGCAGATTGTAGCGCGAGTAAGCAATGGTACGAGTGGTACGATTACGATTCAAACGCCCGGCGGACGCGCTACTGCGCCCAATTTTGTCTTTATTCCTGCTCCGCCTGTGATAGCCTCTTTCAGTCCCGATAGCGCTGCTGCATCGCAGACAATCACGTTGCGGGGAAGTGATTTCTCCGGCGTTACGGCGGTACGGTTTTCTGTGGGCAGCACAACGCTTGCCGCACAATCGTTCTCGGTAACGAATGATTCCACCATTACTGCTCGCGTCCCTGCGCTAGGCATAAGCCGCGTTACGGTGACGATTTCCGTGCAATCGCCGAATGGAACAGGTTCGCGTGAGGGCTTGCGCTTTGTTCCCGTACCTACGATAAGCGCATTTAGCCCTGCAAGCGCAACGGCGGGAACGACAGTCGTTATCACGGGGACAAACCTCAGCGCGGCGACCGGAGTGCGCTTTGGTGGCACAAATGCACATTCGTTCTCGGTAAATTCCGATGCACAAATAACGGCGGTTGTGGGAAGCGGCGCAAGTGGCGCAGTAAGCGTAACAACTTACGGCGGCACGGCTTCGCGTGATGGATTTACCTTCCAAGCAGAACAAGTCGTCATTCCTACACCAACGATAACATCCTTCACTCCGCAGGAAGCCGCAGCGAATGCGACGGTAACGATTACGGGGACGAACTTCAGTGGTAGCGGCTTATCCGGCATTACGGGTGTGCTCTTCGGCGGCGTTCCGGCGCAGACGTATGCCGTCCAGTCTCCGACAACGATTACAGCCGTCGTTGGTACGGGCGCAAGCGGTTCAGTCACGGTTTCGAGCGCTCGCGGCAATGCGACGCTTGCCGGATTCCGCTTTATTCCTGCACCTGTCATCGCGGACTTCACACCGAAGTCGGCAGGGCGCGGCGCTACGGTCAATATCATGGGGCGGAATTTCGGTGGTGTTACGTCCGTCAGCTTTGGCGGAACGGCAGTACAGTTCACCGTTTCCGGCGATACTCTTATCCGCGCAACGTTGCAAATTGGCTCTACGGGTGCAATTAGTGTTACAACACCGGGTGGCACGGCTACGGCGGCAGGGTTCACCTTTATTTCAAGCCTTTTTGCTGCTGCTCCAAAAGAAAATAGCGCAACGCTTACAGATGTGCGCGTACAAACGGCAGCACAAGGTTCTATGCGTATTTATCCCAATCCCACAAGCGACCTGCTCGTAATAGAAGCCGTGCCGGAATGTGCTTCCACGCCGCTTCGCCTAACACTTCGTAATGCGCTGGGTGCAGTGGTGATGACGCTGGAAGCGCAAAGCACAGACGGTCTTTTCCGCAAAGAAGTGAACGTGGCGCATCTGTCACCCGGAGCATATTCGGTGGAGATGGTGTGCGGCGGAGAGCGTCTTGTAGCGCGGTTTGTGCGGTTTTGAGGAATATTGTATTTTTGAAAAGAGCCTGACTTTTCGGTCAGGCTCTTACTATTTTTTCAACTTTGTTACTTCCTTTTTATGAGACGATTTTCTCTGTTCGTGGTGATATTACCATTGTTTTTTCTCGCGTCTATGCCTATGCTATTTGCACAAACAGTTTCAGGCAAACCAACCATTCCACCGCCTTCAAGCAGCACAAAACCACCTAGCGTAAACATGGAGGAGCTAGCGAAAAATACAGCATATCCGAAAGAGGCAAAAGAGCAAAATCTTGAAGGCATGGTCAACATCGCTGTTTTGATTGGAACAGACAGCACAGCCAAAGAAGTCAGAATCGAATCTTCGACTAATCCCATCTTCAATCATGCCGACATTGCGGCTGCGAAAAAGACCCGTTTGGATGCCGCTTATAGAAAACGATAAACCAGCAAAGGCTTGGCTTAGTGTGCCTCTGAAATTTAGCTTGGGTGCCTCGAAAAAATAGTACAATCTCAAGCTGGAATGGAATGGTTGAAAGAACAGGGCGTTCAGCAGGTAGCCTCCCACCCCATTCTCGCAGTGAGCCGCAAGAAATTGATACTTGATTTAAGAGTCAAGAGTTTGGCAAACAATAAAATAAAGCGATATAGAGCAATAGCCGTAATTTCTCCTCGCAAAATACGAGCCCAAATACAAATTTCAATCCAAACATCAACGGCTGTGATAATTCCTTGCTTCAGTCTGCACATTTTTCCGTAAATTTGCGGCTTGTCTGAAGATATTGTTTGATGCGCTTTTTCATTACTGAATTGTTTTTGTATGCAATACCTGCTGTTTCTTTGCCGCTCCTCGCGGGCACTTGTGTCGTCGTTATTCTTGTTTTTTGTTCTACAGAACTATCCTCTCGAAGCTCAGTCTAACGCCGAACCGCTCCGTAGCAACAGCAACCGATTTGATTATCTCATCGTCACGCCGTCTCAGTTTGTAGGCGACCTTCAAGCGCACGCTGTATGGCGCTCAAACGCTTCATGGACACATCAGGCACTCCGCACTCGCATCGTAACTCTGGATGAAATCAGCAAAGAATTTGGTGATGGTGTCAAAAATCAACCGCAATCCCAAGCAGAAGCTATCCGCGCTTTCCTGAGTTATACGCTACAATTTTGGGCTGAACCCCGCCCCTCGCGCATTATGCTTGTCGGCAGTACAAATCTTTTGCCGGCATACCGTGCAAAGGTAACGATTGATCTTTTCACGCGCCCTCCATACAGCTACTACGAAGATTCTATCCCGATGGATGAATGGTACATTGTCAACAAATACCGCGAGGACTTCAACACCAGACCACAAGCGGCAATTGGGCGTGTACCCGGACGGACATCGGCAGAAATCAAGCGGGTTCTGGGCAAGATTCGGCTTTTTGAAGAAAGCGGTAATGCTCTTGGATTCAATCTTTCCACCCGCGCAACGGTCATTTTGGACGCTGAAGATAACGATAACTTTGACAATCAAGTTTTTCTCCTAGACAGCTATATGCGGTATAATGTTGGGAAACCCCTGACAATGAATATTGTGAACTACCAAACCATTGCTCAACAGACCGATGCACGGCGGCAGGTAACATCGGCAATGAGTGGCGGACAGCCGATTGTCATGTATTACGGACACGGTTCGCCGGACTTATGGTCAAAATACAAGATACTCACCACCGATGATGTGGGGAATAATCTGGCGCGAAACGGCAAGCCATACATGATGATTACTGCCGGATGTAGCCAAAACTATGACATTCCCAAAACGCCATCCATCGTGGAGGCAATGATGCTTCTGGAGAATGGTGGCGCGGTGATGACGGTTGCTTCATCAGGGTATTCCAACTATCCGGAGAATAGTGCGTTTATTCGCCTCTTTTTCAAAGAACTCTCCACCACAGCCAGCATTGATGTTGGCACGGCTATTCTGAATGCAAAAAATGCGCTGTACTCCAGCAGCATCACACCGCAAGACGACCTTATTCGCCGTATTGCGCTCTTGGGCGACCCGGCATTAGTACCCTTTTCACGGTTGCTTACTTCCGTGAGCGACCGCTCGGAAAAGCAGTTTGAGAGCGGTGTACAGATTTCGCCGAATCCCGCTTCAAACCAAACAACGCTTCACTACACACTTCCCGCTAGCAATGATGTGTACTGCGAAGTGGTTAATCTTCTTGGGCAGACTGTTATGTCTTTACGTGAGACCCAGAGTGTCGGTGCACAATCCCTCACAATCAATACTGAATCGCTGCCGACAGGCTCATACCTTTGCAGACTTCAAGCCGGGGGCTATCGGCAAAGCGTTCTGTTCATTGTTAGTCGCTAGTAGGCGGAGCAAGACTGCTAATGCAACCTTTGGGATAATCTCTCGTTTCTCACGGTAATTCTCAATTGGTATTGTGTACTTCTGCCTCACAATTCTATTGCTTTTAGAGCTGGTATGAAGTTTTCGCATCAATCCTTCTTCCCACAAACACTACCTTCTTCCATGAACACAGCGTCGTTTGAATCATTAGGGTTTTCCAAACTCTTTGTAGATTTTATCGCTGACAAAGAACTGACCGCACTTCGTTTCCCCGGAAATGCTTCCCTTTTCTACGATACAGAACATCTTCACACTATTGCTACCTCGAACCGAAACCGCTCCATATTCCTTGAGGCGATTCGCTCTACAATGACGCAAACGTCCTTCACGCCTGAGCAAGAGCGAAATCTAAAACTCCTTGCTGAGACGACCTCTTTAACCGTGATTACAGGTCAGCAAGTCGGTTTTCTGGGCGGAGCGCTCTACACAATGCTGAAGGCGTGGACAGCGATACAGACCGCACAGAATCTTACCGTATCTCACAGCAGTCTGTCGTTTGTGCCCGTGTTCTGGATAGAAGACAACGATCATGATATTGACGAGATTTCTTCCGCCGGAATGCTGAACTCGCAGGGCGAGGCATACACAGTCCGTTCGACGTGGAACGTCCTAGCGGAGCGCGTGGCAGCATCGGACGTGGAATATGACGATACACTTCAACCCGTCATCGAAGAAATCATTGAGGCATTACCGAATTCCGAGCATAGCTACCAAATCGCAGAACTTCTTCGTGCTGCTTACAAGTCCGGTACACCTGTCGTCACAGCATTCACGGCACTTTTGCAGCATACGCTTGGCGCAAGTGGTATGCTCTTTGTGTCAGCAGCAGAACTCCGCAAACGCGGGCTTTTTGCTCAGGTCGTAGCAAAAGAAATACAGTCGCCGGGTGCAGCAGCAACGGCTGTTACAAAAGCGTCCACTATACTGAGTGAACATGGCTATCACGCGCAGGCACAGGCTTCGGCGGTCAATCTTTTTCTGCACACCGACGGCAAACGGCATAAAATCAATACCATTGAGGGCGATGAGCGTTTTCAAGCAGGAGAAATTATTTATACCAAAGCTGAACTTAACGCTCTTGCCGCTACTGCTCCTGAACGCCTCAGCCCTGCTGTTCTGCTCCGTCCCGTTGTGCAAGACTCTATTTTCCCCAATGCCGCGTATATTGGTGGTCCGGGAGAAATTGCTTATCTGGCGCAAATTGCCGAGTTGTATGACCTTTTTGATGTATCTCTTTCTGCGACGCTTGCACGTCATTCCGCAACACTTTTGGATAGTCGGATTGAGCAATTATGCGCCAAGCAAGGCGTTCAGCCGTCATTCTTCATGCGCCGCTACGATGAGGTAGAAAAAGACATCATGCACGAGCACGAGAATAAAGAACTTTCGGCAGAACTAGAGGCAACGAAAGCAGCAATTGAGCAGGCTTTCGGGCGCTTACAACCCATTGTAACGGCACTGGACGCAACGCTTGCGCCAACAGCAGACCGCATGAAACATCAGGCATTGCAGGGCGTAAGCGACCTCGAAGCAAAAATCCGCAAGGCACAAAAGCGTCTCGAAGAAACCACACTGGGGAAAGCCCGCAAAGCTGCCGCGATGCTCTATCCTGAAAACGGCTTGCAAGAGCGCTCGCTGCCCTATATTTATTTTGCAGCTAAAGTGGGATTAGAAACCTTGTCAAGAAAGATGCAGCTTTTGACCAAGGAGGAGGCAAATCGCCACTTTTTTGTTGTGCTTGATTCAGAGTAAAAAGTTTTTCTACGCCCATGATACAACCAACTCGCTTGCTGACACATCGCATCCTGCCCATTGCGGCATTGGTGGGTGCTGTTCTGGCGGTTGCTTGCTCCGGCTCATTGCCGATGCTGCTGTCTTCATTTACACCCGGCACAAAAACGGTTGTAAATGTACGCCCCACACCGCCCTTCATGGTAGAATCGTTTCTTGATTCAGCCGCAGTGCGCTTTTTAGTGGTGGGCGATTGGGGAACAGGCGCAAGTTTCCAAAAGCGCGTGGCAGAGCAAATGTGTGCCAAAGCAGGTAAGGAAAAACCAGCTTTTATTGTTAGCACAGGCGATAACATCTACAACAATGGCGTTTCATCGGTGGATGACCCGCAGTGGAAAACCAAGTTTGAAGACCCTTACGCTTGTCCTGAACTCGCCCTTCCGTGGTATGCGGTCTTGGGTAATCACGACCACCGAGGTAGTATTCAAGCGCAGATTGATTATCACAAAAAAAATCCGCGTTGGAATATGCCTGACCGCTATTATCGCGTGAGCATGACAGCGAAGGACGGTACAGTGCTTGACGTTATTGCCATTGATACCGACCCCCTGAACCGCAAGGATACTGCCTTTACATTGAAGCAAAATGTGTGGCTGCGTGGTGAACTTGCCGCCTCGAAAGCGCAATGGAAAATTGTGGTGGGGCATCATCCGATTCGCTCCCATGGCGGCTATGGCGACCAAGAGTATATGCTGCAAGCCATCAAACCGATTTTGGATGAGTTTAGTGTGGATTTGTACATGAATGGGCACGAACACGATTTGCAATATCTGAAAGCGCCCGAAGACCGCTTTTACTGCCTTGTTTCGGGCGGTGGCGGTGAGGCTCGCAATACAGCATACGGAGCAAACACAATTTTTGCTGCCACAAATGGTGGATTTCATTATATTGCAGTCTCGCAATCCAGAATGTACATCGAATTTGTTGATATTGACGGCAAAACAACATTCACAACAAACATTCGCAAAGCAAACAAGCCGTAAGCTGCCTAGCGTAAGCGTCTTATTCACATCAATCCCCTTCCAAGCGTATGCACCTTTGATTCTCGGCAATTCAGTTTTTGTCTGCACGACTGATATTGCTTGATAATCTTCGTTGTTCCATTTTTTTCGGATGCACTATGCTGAATAACCGCATATCGCCTCGCCCCGCCCTTGTGCCTATTTCTCCTTCGTCCGCACCGTCCAACTACCGTCAACTTATGTTGATAATGCTTCTTGCTCTCGTCGCAGGGCTTCTGATAACCACGTCCGCCTTTGCCCAGCGCGGATTGTACTCATTTCTTCGTGATGACGCGAGTGCTCGCGCGGCTGCGCTTGCCGGCTCTTTTGTGGCTGTTCACGACGATCCGTCCGCACTTTTTTACAATCCCGCCGCCATTGCCAGCACGGAAGATAATCAACTGAGCGTTACGTTTTTCAAGCACGTCCAAGACATCAATTCGGGCTTTGCAGTGTACAACACATCCCTGCAAACGCTTGGTGTGCAGTCGAATTCTCCGGTGGCAAAGGGTTCGGTAGCAGTGGGAGTGAATTACGTGAATTATGGCTCATTCCAACGCCTTGATAGAAACGGCTTGCCCGCAGGAAGTAATTTTGGCGGTGGCGATGTAGCACTCTCGCTGGGATATGCAAATGAACTGGATTCTAACTGGTTCTACGGCGTAGCAGTGAAATACATCAATAACCGTCTTGATAATGTCTCTGCGGCTGCCGTTGCCGTTGATGCGGGTATGCTCTACCGCATTCCGAAAGCGAATGTAAATATCGGGCTTTCGGTCTTGAACGCCGGTGCGCAAATTGCAACGGTGAACGGTGCGCAAGAGGCTCTCCCGCTTGATGTGCGCTTGGGAGTGAATCATCGTTTGCGCGGACTCCCGCTTTTGCTCAATGTTACCTTCACTCGCCTTGCCGATAACGTGCCCGTCTTTACCGACCGCTTTTTGAATTTTGCTATCGGTGGTGAGTTCTATTTCGGGAATGTGGTACGTGTGCGTGTTGGGTATGACAATCAGCGTCGCCGCGAAATCGCTGCCGACGCGCAGCCGCGCTTGGCAGGGTTCTCCGGTGGTGTGGGGATTGCGCTTGACAAATTTTCTTTCGACTATGCACTGACTTCGCTGGGTATGCCGGGCGATGTTCACCGCTTTTCGCTGAATGTGCGCTTGTAAAAAAGCATGATTCTTACTAACGAATGATGCTTGAATTCAAGAAGTAAACGAATACGATTCCTTACTTTACTGTTGATCTGAGAACTTCGGAAATTTTACAGGTGTGGCGTAAATGCTTGATTATACAAAATCACCCTAAAACTGAGGGTGTAGATTTGAAATGACATTCATCCGATACTACCAAAAAACCCCGAAGTTCTCAGCGTTGATAGTAAAACCGTAATTGGCAGATTGTTTCGCCGTCGAATTTCTCCATATACTTCGCATAGATGCGGTCGCGGAGAGCTTTGTCTTCCACAGCAACCGCTTCGGCGATTTCTTCTAGCTCGGTGGACATCTCCTTCACTTCCAGCTTTGCGAAGAGTTCGCGTTTTTTCGATGATGTCATCCGTCAATCCCACGGACTTTAGACTGTAAGTCTTAAAAATTAACACGAAAGGCTGCGCTTAAACCTATCACTCCGCCGTTTTTATAGAATGTATCATTAAGCGGAATCAGGCGCGTGGGCAAAACAGATAATCCGGTTTGATACTGAGCAGGAACTTGTTTGTCCACAATGTACAAACGAGGAAGGAAAATATCTGTGAAAGCTCGCAACATGATATCAGTGTTCGGCGAAAGAGGTATTGTGTAGCTTATAGAAATGTTCCCTCCAATGGCGATTGATTGAACGAAAATAGAAGTGCCTACTTGAAAACTTTGGTTTGCCGTGTTGATATTTGTCGTAGTCATAGCCCGTCCCGACCACCTCAAAGATACACCTGCACCAAAGGACAAACACGAAAGTGCTATATGCTCTTGAAACGGAGAAAATATTCCGCTGATTGTTCCTGTTAAAGAATGACTTAGAATCTTTGTAAAAGCTGCACCAAATACTGTGTCAGGATTATCATTAGAAAAACCATTATCAAGAATAAAAGAAGAGTTCATTAAGTGTGCAGACCCTTCGAGAGCAAACAAGGAAGAGAATTTCCTCGCATATAATGTCGAGAACTGAATTCCTAACGGTAAAAAGCCATTACTACTAATACTACCAGCATCAGTGGCAATATATCCCAGTCCCCAACCAATTGAATTCGGCTGCGGCAAAGAGAGTTCCATCTGGTTTGATGATACCGATATAGTTGGCGCGGGCTGGGCATCTTGTGCCAATACATTCACTCTACAAAAGATAGAGAATAGCCCTAGAGTTAGGAAGTGATACAGTTTATAGCGAGAAGAAGAATATTGCATAGTATGTGTTTTACCAGTTAAACCGTAAAAAGCCCCCAAGACTGAGAGAACCTACCGTTGCTGAACCGAATGAGTAGCGTGTGTCTATATTAAATGGTAATAAATGAACTTGTCCTCGTACGGTAAGTTCCAGCGTTTTGCTTAAAGGAAAACTGTACTCGGCTTTCAAGTTAAAGCCTGCATTGAAAAGCTGAGAATAGCGTACATTATTGTATATCCCTTTCACGAATGGAACATTAGGATTGGCAAAGTTGACAATATGTGCGTTTGGCAGAAGCATCATCGTGGTAGTTCGGAGAGATATTCCACCACCAATTCTTAACGATCTCCAAAAATCAGCTGTTGAAAAATTCTCCGCAAAAATTGAAATGTCTGAATAGAATGAGAGCGATGTAAATCCCAGTGTCAACGAATCATTTGGGCTTGATAACTCACGGATAGAGTAAAAACGCTGTATAGGTAGGTACTGAAGGGATAGTTCAATGGTAGTGTTTTTACTGAGAGAGTAGCCATAGAATGTAGAAAGCAGGAACTCGCCCTCGTCTCGCCCTAATGTCACATCTCCCTCAACCCAGCTAACGCCCCATCCGGCGTGATGACGCACAATAGCAGTTGTATCAATACTCTCTAAGAGTCTGTTTGGAAAGTCATTTTTTCGCCAATCTCCTGAGCAAAAGTCGA
>CALCNX010000077.1 GCA_937899715.1 uncultured bacterium
GGGCTTTGCCCGCTTTTTTTACCTACTTTCCGACTTTTCAAACAAGCTCTCAGAACCGCACTCTTACGGTTATGGAAGTAATCTACCATGCCGTTGAGCATTTCTCCATGCACACGGGGCAAATTATCTGGATTACCAAAGCACAAACAGGCGGCAATCTTCGGTTTTACGACATGTCCGGCGGTCATCCGAAGAAAAATTGGTGACACAAACTTTGCAATACACATTTGATTATTGATTATGATTTCCGTTCTCGAAGCCACACAACTCATTGAGCAGCACACGCCCAAGCCCCAAAGCGACATTAAAAGTCTTTCCGAAGCCGCAGGATTGGTACTTGCACGGGACTACGCCGCAAGTGAGGATTCACCACGCTTCACCAATAGCGCAATGGATGGCTTTGCTGTACGCCTTGAGGACAGTTTGCCGGGAGTAACATTGCGCATCACGGACGAAAGTAGCGCCGGAAGTGAAGCGCAAAGCGCTCTTGCGCCTCACGCTGCCATTCGCATTTCAACGGGCGCGTTATTACCCTTGGGTGCAGATACAATCGTTCCTGTGGAGGATTGTACGGTAGAAAACGACGCAATAACGATTCAAAAACTTCCCGCGCAAGGGCAATTTGTCCGCCAACAAGCAAGCGAGTATGCTTGCGGAACGCCGATATTGCGCACGGGGCAAGAACTGACTCCTGCACGAGTGGCGCTGGCAGCGCAGCACGGCTTGACTGCGATAGAAGTCTTTACGCCACCCACAGTGGCACTTCTTTCGACGGGCAATGAACTAGTGGATGTCAACGAAACGCCCGCCGGAACACAAATACGCAATGCCAACGTACCGATGCTCACGGTAGCAATCCGGCAAGCGGGCGCAAGCCTCGTTTTCACGGCACACGCGGAGGACGATTTTGAGAAGGTACGTTCAGCGCTAGAAAAAGCGACTTCAGCAGCGAATGTGGTCGTAACGACGGGCGGCGCATCGGTGGGCGAACATGATTTCATCAAGCAAGCCGCACAAGCGCTGGGCTTTGAAACAATTTTCTGGCGTGTCCGCCAAAAGCCCGGCAAACCAATGTTTTTTGCCAAGCGCATTGAGAACGGCAGAACGACGCTACTTTTCGGACTGCCCGGAAATCCCGTTTCGACGCTGATGACGTTTTTGTACTATGTACAGCCAACGCTTGCACGGATGATGGGGAAGAGTGCGATAGAACGCAGTGTGCAAGCTGTTCTCAGTGCTGACCTTGCCAATATGCACGGCAGAGCAGAATTTGTGCGCGCCCGCTTGGAATATGAGGCAGGAAGCGAGATTCCAACGGCAGTGCCGCTTCCGAAGCAAGATTCTAATATGCTTACGTCCATGACCGAGGCGGATGGCTTTGTGTTTTTGGATATTGATGCTGCGGTGCAGGCAGGCTCACGTGTGCGGGTGGTTTTGTTTTAGCTGGACAAAATTGCGGATGGGACTAACGGAAATTCCACCATAAACGTAGCGCCTTTGCCCGCTTCGGACTCGCACCAGACGCGCCCCTGCATCGCCTCCACGAGACGCTTCACGATGGAAAGCCCAAGCCCCGTGCTGTGCTCGCCACCCGTCGGCTGTGCCGAGAGCCGCGCGAATTTGCCAAAGAGTTTCGTTTTGTCGTCTGCGCTCAAGCCGGGACCTTCGTCGCGGACTTCCACGCGGACAGTATTATTGCTTGCGCTGAAGCGTATAAAAACATTTTTACCGAGCGGGGAGTATTTAAGCGCATTGGAAAGGAGATTATCCATGATTTCCATCATCATACCCGCATCAATACTTGCTTGCGCGTTTTTGTCGGTGGCAGTGTAATGAAGAACAATCTTTTTTGCTGCAGCACGCTCTTCGTAATCCGATACGCAGCGCCGCACAATCGGCTCTATCGTCGTTTGCTGACAATTCATATTCAAGTTTCCGGTCTCAATGGCATTCAGGTCGAGAAGGTTCGAGATGATACTTGCCATACGTTGCGCAGAGACGACAATGCTTCCAAGCCGCTCTTGTCTTGCCTCCGGGGGCATACGGTCGTAGTAATCGCGGACGGTTGAGGCGCTCATGGTGATAGCAGCAAGCGGGTTTTTGAGGTCGTGTGCAGCAATTCCCAAGAACTCATTTTTTTCGATGTTCATTTGGTGCAGCAGAAGGTTTTGCTCTTGAAGTTGAGAATTGGTGATTTCAATTTCGGCGGCTTGGTCTTCTAAAATTTTCTGTTGGCGCATAATTTCATCATTCTTTTGCTGCAACGCGCCTTCGGACTTACGCACAAATCGGTTGCGCTGCACGAGCAAACCAGCAAGAACAAGCAGCACCAGAACGCCTGCGATTAAGACGTTCCGCGTCATACCCTCGCGCTTCAATGTAGCTTCTTGCAAGGCGTTATCTTTGGTGAGAACTTCGATTTCTATTTTGCGCTTTTCAGATTCATATTGAGCACCAAGTTCGGCAATTTTTTTGGAGCTTTGCGCAGAAAATATCGAATCCCGAAGGGCAGAGAAACGCTGATGGAAGCTGTATGCGGAGTCATATCGCCCCGATGCCGCATAGAGCTGGGCAAGGAGTTCATACAACGACTGCCGGAGATCCATTACGCG
>CALCNX010000078.1 GCA_937899715.1 uncultured bacterium
TCGGGCTTTGCCCGCTTTTTTTACCTACTTTCCGACTTTTCAAACAAGCTCTAAGCTATCAGACAGACTTTTATTACCACTTCACCGCACGTTCGTAGTTCGTTTCGATCTTTCAGTTTCTACTCTTTCGGTTCTTACTTTCCAGTTTTCTTTCAAGGAGCAATCATGCTTGGCTATCGTTTCACCAAATATATTCCCAATCCCGACGGTGGGAAAACAGCGTTTCAAAACTTGCTCAATATCTTTATGCAGCTTTTAGTCTATACCTCCGGCGATGTCGCAGAGGCAATGGACTGGTTGAATCAGCTTGACAGGCAATACGGGCTGACCAATGACGAATACGCTATGGGCGACTTCCTCCAAGACCTCAAAGATAAAGGGTACATTGATGAAGAGCAGCCGAATAGCGGTACGTTTCAGATAACATCCAAGTCTGAGCAAAGTATTCGTCAGCGTTCTCTGGAAGAAATTTTTGGCAAGCTAAAAAAATCGAAGCCGGGAAGCCATCAATCGCCGGTCTCCGGCATTGGCGACGAACCGACGACTGACCGCCGCGATTTTCAATTCGGTGATTCAGTCGAGCAGATAGCAATGACGGATTCTATTCGCAATGCGCAAGTTAATCACGGCATTGGCGACTTTAAGTTGACGGAAGACGACTTGGAAGTAGTGGAAAACGAGTATAAAACGCAAACTTCTACGGCGCTGATGATTGACATTTCGCACTCAATGATTCTTTATGGTGAAGACCGTATCACTCCTGCAAAGAAAGTGGCGATGGCACTTGCGGAGCTGATAACGACGCGCTATCCGAAAGATACGCTGGATATTCTGGTTTTTGGAAATGATGCTTGGGAGGTGGAAATTAAAGATTTGCCATACTTGCAGGTGGGACCGTATCACACGAACACCGTTGCCGGTATGGAGTTGGCAATGGATATGCTGCGTCGCCGCAAGACGAGTAACAAACAAATCTTTATGATTACCGATGGCAAACCCACCTGTCTTAAAGAGGGTGCGAAGTATTACAAAAACAGCTTTGGGCTGGATAGGAAAATCGTGAATAAAACGTTGAACCTTGCTACGCAATGCAGACGTTTGAACATTCCCATTACGACCTTTATGGTTGCTCAAGACCCGTATTTGCAGCAGTTCGTCCGCGAATTTACCAAAGCCAACAATGGACGCGCTTTTTACAGCAGCTTGCAGGGGCTGGGTAACTACGTGTTTGAGGACTATGTACGCAATCGTCGGAAAACAGTTCGCTAAAAGGCGATAAAAGCAGCAATAACAGGATTTACGAAGGTAATATTTATCTGACATTTATGACCCCAATTTCTGACCAAAAACCCAGCGCCGAAGTGCAAGCAATCGTGATGAATCTCTGGAATGTTGTTCGTGAGAATGCGCAAGCCACGGCTGCTGTTCATACGGAAAACAAGGCGTTTGCACAAAAATACCAAACACTTGCCGAGCAAATGCAGCAAGAGCATGAGCGCCATGCCAAGTTGCAAGCATATACAGAGCACTTGCAAGCTGAACTGAAGCAGTATCAGCACGACCTTGATGCGCTCCAGCCCCAGCTTCAAGAGGCTCTTGAGGTGAGCAAACAGCGTGAGGAAACAATCCAAGAATTGCGGCGGATTCTGAATGAGCAGGAAGAATTGGTTGCACGCCGCAACGAAGAAAATAAAGCGCTATCCGAACAACTTGCACTTGCTAGTGAAGGCTTGAATACTGAGCGCGAGCACTTACACACAAGCCTTGAGGCTCTCAAGCATGACTTAACGGCAAGCCGCCAGCAGTCATTGGATGTGGCGACAGAGGTGGACGAACTGAGAGCAGAAATTGAAACTCTTAGCACTGAACGTGATAACTTGCTTGATGACAATGAGCAGTTACGGTGGCGTTTGGAGGCATTTGAGAAGAATAGTTCGCAAGAGCGTTTAGAATTGGAGCAGAAGCTGGAAGCTGCACGGGTGTATAGTGGAGAGGTGACTGCTCGGCTTGAAGATGCAAAGCGGCTTACAAGCGAAAGTGATGCGCGAATCAGTGCCCTTGCCAATGAGCGTAATAGCCTCCGCGATAGTTTAGAAAAAGTGGAACAAGATGCTCTTACCTGGCAGCAGATAGCGGAAGAGCAAACAGAAACTATTGAGCGCGTTCAGGCGTTGGAAAGAGAATTGAAGGTATCGCTCGAACAACATCGTGCGGAATACGCTGCCAGTATCTCTTCACAGTTCACTGCAAGCAAGAGTCTCCATGAAACGGCATTGGAAGCGCTGAAAGTGCAATTACATGAAGAACGCATTCAGCGTCAGGAAGCGCTCGAAGCATATACCAACGAGCATGAGCAAATACTTCAACTCACCTCCAGCAAAAATCTCTACGAAACAGCATTAGAGAATCTGAAGGCACAACTGCAAGAGGAGCGTGTTCAGCATCAGCACACGCTTGCAGCACACGCCGATGAACACGAGCAGGCGGTCTCGGCACTCGAAGAGCAGATAACAACGTTGCAGGCGGAATTTGATAAACAAATGACCGAACTTAGAGGCAGTGCTGTGCACTTAGGGGATGAAGAAAGACTTGCTTTGATGGGTACTATTACGCACTTGCTGGGGAGAGTCGAAATGGCTTTGGTAGAGCACGAAGAGTGACTTTCTCTACCTCACGTAGAGTTTTCTCTACTGTAGTGGCTCATGGACAATAGAAAGACTCACAGACAAGAATATCTGTGCTGCATAGAAAGAAATTTTGTCGTGTACTATGTCTGGTGTCACATTAAATATCCGTGCTCCGGCTCTACTTTAGGCGGCAATTCAGACTCTCCAAGCATTTCTTTTAAGTCACGTTCAATCGCATTGCAAATGGCTGTTAGAGGCACATCGGTTATCAAATTTTCAAAGGGGTCTTCGTTGGCTGCGCCGACCTTGGCAATGGTATTAAATACAAACGCGATAATGATAGACACAGGCATCATCAGCACGTCAATGCCAATTTTTATGAAATCGCCAATCAAGGTAAAAGGCAACAACAGCATAAACACAATCAAAAATAGGCGTGTGAAGTAGTCGTATTGCCTCAGTAATGGAGTTTGCTTAATGCGTTCGCATGAGCCTTGAAGAGAATTAAACGTCGCCAGTGTCGGTTCAAGACTGATGTTGTCGAAAGCGCCCAGAATCTCTTCTTTCATGCCTTCCTTCACACGCAAACCCTGTTTGTGAAGCAGCATATTCGGTGTATTTTCTTTGCTCGTTGCCCACGCAAATTCTTCGTTGGAAAGTAAATGGCGAAAATCTTCGGCGGTGGCTGTATTTTGTGCATGGTGTTTGAGCGCACGTATTGTTATGGATTCTTGTCGAAGGTGTAGTCGCAGTGCGTGTGCAAAGGCAATTTGCCGATAAAGAAGTTCTTGCTTGAATCGCTGTGCCTTCTCTTCGGAGACCTTTCCGGTCGCAACGGCATTATCGGCATTCGCAATAATCTGCCGGGCAAAAATACGACTGCTGTTGGCAATATTTGCCCAGAGCGTTCGTGCTTCCCACCACCGGGAATATGCAGTATTATTCCGAAAACCGATAAAAATAGCAAGGGCACTGCCTAAAATTGCTGAGAGCGAAAAGGGCAACGAAAGCACTAAAATACCGCCTTTGTACAGCGCAAAGACGACAACAGAAAGTGCCACCGAGACCAACATTTCAGTGCCGACATAGCGCACGATTTTGACGGGACTGAGGTTGCGTTTGATAATCATCTGTGTATGAAAAAAGTGAACAATGGTGAAACGAATCACTATCAAAGATTAAATGGGAGCTTGTATTTACTCGTGCCGATGCGTTGAGTGGTCGCGTATCCAAGTGCGCACACGGTCAGGAAGCGCATAATACAAAGCAATTCCGGCAAAAATGGTAAAGGACAGAAGTGGCGAAACGTATCCCAAAGCACCGCCGAGCGCATAGAGGAATACCGACCGAATGTTCCCGCGCAAGACCTTGCGTTCAAGTTCTTCCGAAACATGGTTGTGCATGAGTTGTGCCGTGATGCCGGCATATCTGCGAAGCATCATAAAACCAAGCGCTGCGCCCGAAAATACGAAGCCATAACACAAGCTCGCCACAGGACGAAACGGGTATTTTCCGACCAAATTAGTGACAAAAGGAATCAGCGTACACCAAAAAAGCAGGTGAAAATTATGCCACAGAAGCGGCATATCGACAATCTTTATCAGCCCCAAAACATGATGATGATTGATCCAAATAATCGCAACGGTAAAAAAACTCAGCACGTAAGCGATAAACTGTGGTGCAAGCACGGGAATAAGTGTCATCAATGATGTTTGGTCGTCAATGTGCAGCAATTTAATTTCAAATACCATCAGCGTAATGATGATAGAAAATACGCCGTCGCTGAAGGATTCTATGCGGGATTTAGAGATGGTCATAGCATCACAACATTATTGCAGAGAGATTATTCAAGTAAAAGCGAAAGACCAAAGGTCAGTAGCAAATCCGCCCGCTCCACACCCACCAGCACGATGTTGTCCCGTGTGTAGCTGAGGGCGGTACGGAATGAAATATTTTTTGCCAGTGGTACAAACAGTGCCGCTTCCGCAAGATAACGATAATCCTCTGCATTTGCCAAGCCCTGTTGATACCATTCGCGGAACGTGTTGCCATTGAAGGTTGTTTGCTCATTCGTCAGCGTGAGAGAGGTTTTCAGGGTATAGTGTTTTGTGTGGTATGAAAATCGTGTGTCGTGGGCTTTTTCACAAACGGATACAATAGGCGAGCAATACCGTGAAACCCTTTTCCCCTTTCACCGTAGAAAATCACTGATAAGCGTTATTTTTCAATCTGTGAGGAGATTTCACCATGAAACTGAACAAAGGCTTTTTGGCGCTCTATGGCGGCATTGCGCTTGGTTTTTTCGTCTTGGCGACGCTATATGTTTTGTTTGGTGAAGGAAAAACGAGCAAGTCGGATGTGGCGATTATTTTTAGTCTTGCCTCCACGATATGTGCTTCGTTTGCGGTCTTGTACGAAAGCCAGCGTACAAAAAATTCCGGCAAAAAATGCACAGACGATGATGCCACAGCAACGTTCTATGTGCCGTAAAATAATGACAGAAAAACCATCAAAAACAAGCAACGGCGCGGACTTCCGAATGAAGTCCGCGCCGTTGATGTTTGTTGTCCAATGTGCCGCATCGCCGACAATATTGCGAAAGCAGAGGATTCAAATTTTTTGTAACCTCCATAACAAAATTGCGTTCTTTAAGGAAAGGATATTGTTTCACAATTCGTGATGAATATATGTTTCCCCTGATAGCTGCATTTATTGAACGCCAAATTCCCGCTAGTTTCGCTCCTCAGAGCGAAGAGCGCCGCAAGGCACGTTTAGGCTTGATGATTGCCCTCATCACTTTTTTTGCCGGAATACTCTACGCACCGAGTTTCTATTTTGTTTTTCAGGCACCATTTATTGCTGTTTTTGTCGTGGGCGCTGCTGCGCAAGCACTTCTGACGTTTCCGCTTTTCCGCATGACTGCTTCAGTACAGCTGATGGGGCATAATATCGCTGCCACCCTTTTTGTAACCATGTTTGTCCTTATTCTAACCACTGGTGGAATTGATTCCTCTTCAACGTTTGCATGGATGCTGACTGCGCCAATCGTGGCAGTCTTGCTTTGTGGGAAAGGCGCAGGACAATTTTGGTCAGGCGTTGTGATTGCCGGAAGCCTGGGAATATTGGGAGCACAGTGGTCTGGCGTTTTGCTTCCGATGCTTTACGATAGTTCGCTCCGATTCCCACTCATCATGGTTGGTTTTCCGGGCGCAGTAGCAATTGTCTATTTATTCACCAGTTTGCTGGAAACAAGTAAAGACCGCGCCTTAGCATCGGCAGCCAAAGCAAAAGCGTCGGTGCAAGAGTCTTTGGAACGCTCACAAAATCTTGCCTCTGAGGTTGAGCACGAAAAGCAAAATGTTGAAGCACTTGCCCACCAAAGCGAGGTAGAGCGCACATATCTTGCCTCCAACATTGAGCAAATGCTGAAAGGAATTGAACGTTTTGCCTCCGGCGACCTGACCGTCAGTTTTAGCGAGGACATTGAGGGCGATTTGGGAAAGCTTGCTCGCGGTCTGAATATCTCTATCGAAAATTTTCAGAAAATGGTACAAACCACCGTCGAAGCACTCACGACTGCCTCATCATCGGGTGAGCATATTGCCAAGCAAGCACACACGCTGGACGCAGGAGTACATGAGCAGAGTACGCGGGTCTTGCAGATAGCCAGCGCAATGCAGCAAATGTCTAAGACAATTGAAGAAACCTCGCTTCACGCCTCCGAGGCAGCCCGTGAAGCCTCTGAAACAAGCGATGAAGCGCATAATGGCGGTGCGATTATTTTGGCAACCATCGAAGGAATGTCGGCGCTGGCAAATGCCTCTCAACGCTCGGCTGCGATGATTGACAATCTCGGAAAATCCAGCGAGCAGATTGGCGAAATCACTCAAACGATTGAAGAAATCGCCGACCAAACAAATCTATTAGCTCTCAATGCGGCTATTGAGGCTGCCCGTGCAGGCGATGCAGGACGCGGCTTTGCCGTTGTGGCTGACGAGGTTCGTAAACTTGCCGAGCGCACCCAAACAGCAACCAAAGAAATTTCCGCGATGCTCAAAAAAGTTCAGGCAGACACCCAAACGGCTGTACACGCCATGCACGACGGAGACCGTCACGTGCGCCAAAGCAAAGAAGCCGCACAGCAGGCGGTAGAAACATTTCAACACATTATCCAGCGCACACGCTCTGTGGCAGATTCTATCGCACACGCCGCCACAGCGAGTGTGCAGCAAAGCGTAACCAGTACCGAAATAGCGCAAAACATGGATTTCATCAGCACCTTCACTAATCAAACGGCATCAGGCGTAGCAGACATTGCCAGCACAATTAACGCCTTATCGTCGGGTATAAGCAATGTGCAATACGCTGTAAGTCAATTCCGCCTCGGCGCTTTTGGCTATGGACAACAGCCGCTTACAAGCCGCACAAAACATCATCATCCGTCACTTTCTCATACGTCGGGTACATGGCGAATGAATGCACTGATGGCGTGATGGTGTTTTCAGGTGTATGTTTACGGGCTGTGCTGGGTACTTACACCGCTTCATTCCTGTATTGAAGCGGTGTAATGCCGGCGTGATTCTTGAAAAATTTCGTCAGATGCGAAGGGTCGGAAAAGTCCAGTTGGTAGGAGATTTCGGCAATGCTGAGATCGGTATAACGCAGGAGGCATTGGACTTCCATAAGCAGCATTTCGTCAATAAAATCGCTGGGATTGCGGTCGGTTTCATCTTTGATGACTTTGCTTAAGTGTTTCGGCGAAACGGCGAGTTTGTTTGCAAATTCAGTTACGGTGCGCGTTGTGAGGAAGTGCTGTGCCACCAGTTTTTTGAAACGTACTACCAAAGACGATGATTTTGCATTGTGGTAGAGCACAGCAAGTTCTTGGCGAACATAGCTGCGTTTTGCATTGAGCAGTAAAAGGCTCAAAAGCAGCTTAATTGCTCGGCTGCGGTCTGGTAGCATACTCTGAACTTCAGTATTGATGCGGAGAAAAATTTGCTTGATTTCTGAAGACTCTTCCTCGGAGAGCTGGAAAAATGGTACTCCCGCATAATCCAAAAATGGGTATAGAAGTTGGATTTTCGTGGCAGGTAGCACTTCTTCGATAAATTCTTGCGTGAACAGTGCATAGTACGAGAACATGTCATCGCTTTTATTTTGTAGCGAAAAAATCTGTCCCGGAAAATTGAAATGGATTGTTCCCGCTTCGTGTCGAAACCGCTCCAAGCCACAATCTACCTCCAGCGAACCCTGAAGACAAAAACCGATCCGATAAAATCGTGATTTCAGTGGACCAATTTTTGCTTTCACCCCTTCGGACGAATACAACCCGAAGCCGCCATCCAAAAGCGCGTCCGTGCTGTCCATCCCAAAGCGGCTCTCGACCGAGTGCTCTTTGTGGACAGAACGGTAGTTTGCATCAAGAATAAAAGTGGGGATTGTTTGCGACGACGTTGCCATACAATTCTGTCCGATTTTATGAGCGTTTGAGAAGTTTGAATCCGATATTTCGCCCCATTTTCTGCATCATGGCGAGATTGATCCACGCAAAGGCAAATTGTTCCAATGCGGTGATTTTATCATTTCCGCCGAAATCGTAACATTCTGCAAAGCCTATGTCCTTCGCAAGCTGCGTGGCTACGAGTTTTCCTTTGTGGCTGTCGCCCGCCATGTACATATCCAATACGGTGTCGCCATAGCGAGGATTTGCCATGTTTTCCGCGCCTGTGGTGTTAAAGCATTTGACGACGTCCGTTGCATTACAATTATCCAAAATGGCTTCAGTGCTGTTGAGGTAGTGCGCTGGTTTTTTCATAACAGCATTCATCGTATCAATGATAACTTTCCCCTGCACATCTCCAAGTGTTTGTGCCACTTCGTGTGCCACGTGCGCCGGAGCAGCAATGATAATAACATCACTTTTCTGCACGGCTTCGGAAATAGCATAAAACGGGAAGTTATATTCAAGTGCGAGATCTTTGCCTTTGAACGGAATGGCGGGGTCTTTTACCCCCAAAATGACACTATGTCCTGCTTTGCGAAAGCCCAATGCAAGCGTACCGCCGACATTGCCGGAGCCGATAATCGTAATATTCATGATGACAAGGTGGTAAAAATTAGTAAAAGGAATTGCCCCAAAATACGTTGGAATGCGTGTAAAAGCATAGGATAATTGCCGCAATTTATAGTATTGTCGTTTCTCTTACTTTGACAAGTAGGGGGAAAATGAACAAAATTTCATGGAGAGTTGAGTTTCCATTTGAAACAATGTGGAAAAATATGTAGATTGTGGATTAGAAACGTCTGTACATCACAAGTACACGGTTACGAAGACGATACCAAAGAACGACGAGAAAACGATAATGACAAAAACAGTGCGCGTACAAATTGGTGGTCATGAGTATAACCTCCGCAGCGACGACGAAGCGAAAGTCCGCGAAGTCGCCGGCGCGGTGGATGCTCAATTCCGACAAATTCAAGGTATTAGCAAAGAACAATCTACCGCGACCCTTTCGATTCTCACAGCGCTCAACATTGCTGAAAAGGAATACGACACTCGACAGCAACAACGCACGGATAAAGCGTATCTTGCATCGGAAACAGAAAAAATGGTAGCATATTTGCGACAATCTTATCCCAATGAAAAATCGGAAAAACACATCGGCGATTCTACTGTCCTACCTGCGACAGCTACAGCGCCGGGGCAAGTCCTCCGTAAATCGTAATTTTTGACAGCGTAGCACATTAGCCTTATACACGTTCATTGCCACAAAGCACCTGTTTTCATTCTTTTTGTCTTGATGACTTCCCGCGTTCTTTCAAGCGTATCCGCTTCAACCACGTACCATAGGCACGGTTGACTTCCCCCCAAACGTACCGTACTGGTTCACCGTACAGACCCTTATATAAGAACTTGTAATTACTTATTAGGGAATTCTGCTCTTGCTATAAATTACAGGCCTCACCTCAGCCTCGCTGAGGAAATCCCGTCCGGTCATAGTTCCAAGGTATCGCCCTTGCGTCTCCGGAATAAACGGGGTTCAGTGGAAGCAAAATATAGTAAGGCGTTTACCCACTGTGTCTGCTAGAGTTCTTATCTAGATTTCTCCTACGGTGAATCTGTACGGTATGTTTGTTTTTGGGGTGACTTTTTACTTTCTCCCGAGATACGCTCATGTCCCGACTACACGATAAAATTGCCCTTGTTACCGGTGCCTCTCGTGGCATCGGGCGGAGTATTGCGGAAGTATTCGCCCGCGAAGGTGCAACTGTAATTCTTTGCGACGTGCGCGATGAAGAGGGAGCTGCGGTTGCTGCTATCTGCTCGGCTTCTACGCCGCAATCGCAATTTTTCCACCTTGATGTGCAGTATGAAAGCGAGTGGGTACAGCTTACTGAAACCGTACTCCGCGATTTTGGGCGTGTTGATATTATGGTAAACAACGCAGGGGTTACGGGTTTTGAAAATGGTATGCGCCCCCATGACCCCGAGCATACAAGCCTAGAGGATTGGCATAGTGTTCATGCAGTGAATACCGACGGGGTATTTCTTGGGTGCAAATATGCTTTTCGCCTTATGAAACCGCATGGCGGCAGCATTATCAATATTTCGTCTCGTTCTGGCTTGGTTGGTATTCCTCGTGCTGCTGCATATGCTTCGAGCAAAGCTGCTGTACGCAATCACACCAAGTCCGTGGCTCTTTATGCCGCCGAAATGGGATACAATATTCGTTGTAATTCGATTCATCCGGCGGCAATTCTTACCCCGATGTGGGATGCTGTTTTGGGTGAAGGCGAAGAACGGGTACGGAATTTGCAGACCCATACACAAGACATTCCTCTTCAGCGTTTTGGCGAGACCCTTGATGTCGCATATGCCGCTTTGTATTTGGCTTCGGATGAATCGAAGTATATAACCGGTACCGAATTGACGATTGACGGGGGCATTCTGGCAGGTGCAGCTGCATCGCCGCGCCGTTAAAATGCCCCAGCACTAACTACGACCTCCCCAATCATTTTTCAAGCAAATACTTTACAATTATTATGGAAACACTTTTGCCGATTATCCTCAGCATTCTTGGCTTAGTTCTAGGCGCGGGTGCGGGATATTTTCTCATGAATAAATCGACTGCACGCACGGTTAATGACGCTCGCGCACGTGCTCAAAATATACTCGAAGATGCAGAAAAAGAAGCCGAAACGGTCAAAAAAGAACGCCTTTTGGAAGTCAAAGACGAATGGTTCAATAAAAAGCAAGAATACGACAACCACGTCCAGACGAAGAAAAATAAAATGCAGCAATATGAAAAGCAGGTAAAAACTCGTGAAGAAAATATTGAGAATAAAGTAGAGCTTATCAATCGCAAGGAAAAGCAGCTTCAGCAACTCGAAAAAGATTTGGACAAGAAACGCCAGTCGGTGGACGGCGAGTATGCAAAAGCAGAGGAGCTTGTCAAAGAGCAAACGCTCCGTTTGGAGCGCATTACAGGAATGTCCAAAGATGATGCCCGTAAGTTCCTCATGGAAAACATGATAAACGATGCCCGCGCTGCAGCTGCCCAGAAAATCAAAGACGTGCGCGATGAAGCAAAAGAACACGCTAAACGCGAGGCGCAAAAAATCATTGTGCAAGCGATTCAGCGTACCGCCTCTGACCACTCTATCGAAACGACAGTATCAGTCGTTAATCTTGCTAGCGAAGATATGAAGGGACGTATTATTGGGCGCGAAGGGCGCAATATCCGTGCCTTTGAAGCGGCAACCGGTATTGACCTCATCATTGACGACACGCCAGAAGCGGTTCTTATTTCCGGGTTCGACCCATTCCGCCGCGAAGTCGCTAAAATTTCCCTCGAACGCTTGATGACCGACGGACGCATCCACCCTGCTCGTATTGAAGAAATTGTCGAAAAAACGACAAAGGAACTCGAAGATGAAATTCGGAGTATCGGTGAAAACTCCATCTTGGAATTGGGGCTTCACGGTATGCACAACGAACTTGTGCGACTTATTGGGCGCATGAAATATCGCTCCAGCTATGGTCAAAACTTGCTTCATCACTCTATGGAAGTGGCATATTTGACGGGCGTAATGGCAACAGAACTCGGCATGGATCCGCTTCCTGCAAAGCGTGCAGGGCTTTTGCACGACATTGGTAAATGTGTTGACAAGAGCATTGAAGGTCCGCACGCGCTTATTGGTATGGATTTGACACGCAAGTACAACGAACATCCGCTTATTTGCAATGCTGTGGGAGCGCACCACGACGATATTCCGATGGAAAGTGCTGTTGCTGCCCTTGTTCAGTCTGCCGACTCCATAAGCGGTGCCCGCCCCGGCGCACGCCGCGAGTCGCTCGAAAGCTACATCAAGCGCTTGGAGCAGTTGGAGGGCATCGCCACCAGCTTTGAAGGCGTGACCAAGACCTTTGCTATCCAAGCCGGACGCGAAGTGCGTGTCATCGTCGAACCGGAGCGCGTGGATGACTTGCTTGCAGACAGCCTTGCGAACAATATTGCCAGCCGCATTGAAAATGAGCTTGAGTATCCGGGGCAAATCCGTGTGACGGTCGTGCGTGAACGTCGCTCAATGGCGTATGCACGGTAAAATTATTATTGGAGCGTAAACTATACTTAAAAGACCATCTTGGAAAAACGAGATGGTCTTTGGAGTGGCTTCAGGAGACTGCTAACAAAAATTCGTGAAGAGATATTGTCTATCACTTTAGAGCCATTGTTTATCTGATTTGTCCAATTCTAATTTGCGCGAGTTGTAAAAAAAGCAATTAACAATGCGGCTTTTGCTCCGTATATATGAGAAAAAGCCGCATTATTACTTGTACTTGTAAGGAGATGGGAGTATATACCCACTAAACTCCAATTTGGTCATCTAAATGTTTTACTGACGCGCTCTTTCAATCGGCGGCGCAGGGCGCGAGGGCAGTTTTACGGGGTTTGCTTTGAGTTCATTCATTGCTTGCTCAATAGCTTTTTCTAACTGCGGGTCACGACCCTGTGCGGCGAGTTTGGGGTCAACTTCTACTTCGATATCCGGCGCAACCCCGACATTCTCCACTTCCCATGCGCCTTCGGGAGAAATCGTCCCGAAGCTCGGCGAGGTAATGCTGCCGCCATCCAAAAGCGGCGGATAACCCGAAATACCGACCAAACCGCCCCATGTGCGCTTCCCGACCAATTTCCCAAGACCGCGACGACGGAAATACTGCGGCATAGCGTCGCCACCCGAACCCGCGTACTCGTTCACAATCATTACTTTGGGTCCGAAAATTGATGCTCGTGGCGAAAGGAATTGTTTCCCGTAGCGGCTTTCCCATCCCGCCAAGAGTGGGCGATTGAGCATATCAATCACATAATCTGCCACAAGCCCGCCGCCGTTAAAACGCTCATCCAACACAACACCAGAGCGGTCGAGTTGCGAGAAGTAATAGCGATTGAACGACGTGTAGCCTTCGCCTCCGGTGTTCGGCATATACACATAGGCAAGTTTTCCTTGCGAAGCCGAATCCACAAATCGGCGATTTGATTCAATCCAATCGCGGTTGCGAAGTGCGGATTCATTGGCAGTCGGCACGACGACGACTGTTCGTGCGCCTTCCATGCTTGGGCGGCTGTTGAGTGTGAGTGTCGTTTGCTTGTCGGCTGTTTTTTCAAAGAGCGCGTACAGGTTTTGTGCGGCAGTGAGCGGGCGACCGTTCACGGCGAGTATGTAATCGCCTGTGTTCACATTCGCGCCCGGCTGTGTGAGTGGTGCGCGGAGCGTAGGATTCCAATTCTCGCCGTTGTAAATTTTCTTGATGCGATAGAATCCGTTTGCCACCTCGTAATCCGCACCCAGCAAGCCCACCGTAACAGCTTCGGGCTGCTGCCAGTCGCCACCGCTGACGTACGCATGACCAATAACAAGTTCGCCCATGAGCTCGGAAAAAATGAAGTTCAAGTCCGCACGGTGCGCCACGTGTTTCACCCACGGACGATATTTCTCGCCCATCGCTTTCCAATCCGTGCCGTGCATTTGGGGGTCGTAGAACATATCGCGCTGAATCCGCCATACTTCCTGATACATCTGCGCCCATTCTGCTTGCGGGTCGGAATACACTTCCATATTATCAATCGCTATTTTACCATCGCCCGCAGTCGGTTTTGCTTTGGCATCAACGATAAAGAAGGACGATGATGCACCGTTGCCCGTTTGGTAGAGCAGTTTTGCGCCGTCGGCACTGAGTGTATAGTTCGACACGCCTTCAGCATAGACTGAAGACTTGCGGTCTTTGAACTCAAATGTATTCAGCGTGAAGCCGGGTTTGTTTGGGATAAATTCGCCGTAGAAGAGTTTTCCGTCAGCAGTTTGGAGACCTGCGTATGCTCTGTCAGGAACGGGCAGCGCCACAATACGCTGTGATATGCCCGCAAAATCAATCTTGGTCTCCTTTTTAGCTCCCGCATCCTCTTTTTTCTCCGTTTTTTTGTCGTCCTTTTTGTCATCTTTTTTCTCGCCGGAAGCATCGTCTGAAGCGGCTTTTACGGCTTCTTCATCGCTTTCGGGGGCAAAAGGCGAAGCCGCATCTTTGTTCAATACAACAGCATAGAGGCTGCGCGTAACAGGTTTGTCCAAACGCGCCATATCAAGCCAGCCGACGTTAGTTGCGACGTTCGTGCTGGCAGCGAAGAACAGATATTTTCCGTCACGGCTGAAAACAGGCTCCACAGCATCGCTCATGCCGTCGGTGATTTGTGTTGCCCTGCCTGTGCTGACTTCATACACAAAAGCAGCATTCATCTGCCCCGGAAGGCGTTTTGCGTAGGTAAGCCAACGGCTATCAGGTGACCAGCGAGGAGATTCGATTGCGCCCCCGGAAGTGTTGAGATTGTTGTGAGCATCATTATCAACAACAGTCATTTTGCCGCTTGCTACGTCCAAAAGCCAGAGGTTGAGCCGCACATCGGTAAAGGAAATTTTTTTGCTGTCCGGCGACCATGTAGGCGCAAAGAAGAACGATGCGGGAATGGAGGTTGTGCTAAGGCTGATGGTGCGGGGCTTTTCTTTGCCAGCTTGGTCTTGGATGACGAGCGAATACTCACCGCCTGCGTCCGAGAAAAAAGCAATATTTTTGCCGTCGGGCGACCATGTGGGGCTGCGTTCACACACGCCGGGCGTATTGGTGAGATTGCGAATGTCGCCTTTTTTTGCAGGAACGCTTAGAATCTCGCCCCGTGCCTCAAAGACTGCCCGCGCTCCGCCGGAAGAAAGGTCAAAGTTATTGATAAATCGTACGGCTTTGACATAATGCGGTCGTACGGCAATTTGGTCGCCTTGAACGTTGATTGAAAGCGGTTTTGCGGTCTTGGTCGTTACGTCGAGAAGGTGGATTTTGCCGCCCTGTTCGTAGGCAATGCTTGTGCCGTTGCCGTGCATCATCTTCACGTCGTAATCGGTATGCTTGGTGATTTGCTCAATAGCTTTTGTGCGGGTGTTGTAGGCAAAAATGTTCATAATTCGGGTGCGGTCGGAAAGGAAATAGACCACATCGCCAAGCCAGATGCAGCGCGTGTCATTGGAATTATTCACGCCGCCGTTGGCGTTTGCGCTCGGAATGGTTTCGTAGTCCAATGTCTTGAGGTCAATAATACGAAGTGCCGCTTTTTGACCGCCGCCGTAGCGCTTCCATGTATTGAAGGCATCGCCGATAGCGTTATATGCCAGTTTTGTACCGTCCGGCGAATATGCGCCGCGTTCTGCCATTGGGAGCGGAAGTGCTTCAGGCATTCCGGCGTTCAGACCAACTTTGAAAAGTTTACCGTAGCGCGGAGAATTGGAATGGCTGTTGGAGCGCACCAGTACGCTTTTGCCATCGGGTGCCCAACCAGTAAGCACGTCTGCTGCGGGGTGGAAGGTCAGGCGTGTTGGGGAGCCGCCTTCGGAGGGCATTACAAAAACATCAACATTGCCGTCGTACTCGCCCGTGAAAGCAATCAATTTACCGTCGGGTGAAAACATCGGGCTTGCTTCTAAACCGATATGATTGGTCAGGCGTTTTGCTTCGCCGCCTTGTGTGGATGTCGTCCAGAGGTCGCCGGCATAGACAAAGACCACACGCGAGCCGTGAACGCTGGGCTGGCGCAGCAAAAGTGTTTCTTGAGAACTACTTGTTTGAGCAGTAGCAGGGCTTTGGGTGAAAAACGATGTGGATATACATAATCCTACAAAAAAGGCAAACCAAGCCGAAGCGACGGTACGAACCCGTAAACTTGTCATCATGAAGTTTTCTCCTGAAAAAAACGTAAAACAATAATGAGAATAATTGAGCGAAACTAAAGAAGGTTTTTCTTCAAACCAAGACCAGAATCCTCCCTACGAATATTTATTGCTAAAGGTTCGTGCGGCAGGAGTTTTTCCTTCAAGAAAGGGTTGTTGGAAAGGGCTGATTTATCTATATTCCAGCTCAATTTTTTTTCTTGAGTACGAAGATGAAATGCAACACGCTCCAAACCTTGATACTTCTGTTAGTAATGTTTCTATGGCTTACCTCATTTGCTGAAGCGCAGGTAGGCAAGCCTTCGCAAAACATCGCCGTCTTCACAGCCGCATATAATGAAGCACTTTCAGCCAGAGATACTCCCAAAATGAAGGAGGCTTTGGATAGTATTATTGCGTTTCGACCTGACGATTGGGAGGCACGACGACAGCGCAGCCTTGTTGCTTGGGAAACAGCCGATTGGGCGAGTCTGGAAGCAGATTACAACGCACTGGCAAAGCATTATCCTTCTGATGCCCGGATATTTGAGCGGCGCGGCTTGCTTCGGTGGTATATGGGCAAGATTGATAGTGCCTGCTGGGACTTTCGCTATGTCCAGATATTTACCAGCGGTTTACATTCACAATACTCCCACCTTACCAAATTGCTATGCAACTTTACATTAGAAACTCGCGGCACAATGAATGTTTTGGAGGCTGCAGTATTTCGGGAAATAAACACTCTGCGAGAACGACCAGCCGCTTATATTCAAGCTGTTGAAGAAGAATTTGCGATGAACTCCGGCATTCTTGCTCCCCGCGAGGGAATGATTGTTCTGCGAGAAGTTGTGCAAACACTCATTAACACACCACCACTGAATGCTCTCAAATACGCATTACCACTAAAATTGGCGGCACAAGACCACGCGGACGATTTAGGGCAACATCGGCATTTTGGTCATCGTGGGACGGATAGCTCCTTACCGCACGAGCGGCTTCAGCGCTATGCGTTTCATAGAAAATCATTGGGAGAAAATATCGGCTATGGTGCAAAGTCAGCACGAACACTTGTTGTTGGGCTGCTGTTGGATGATGGCATACAGGGGCGCGGACACCGAGTCAATATTTTGAACCCGGCAGCTCGAAGTATTGGTATTGGAACGGCTGAACACGCTGTATATCCTTGTGTTTGCGTTCAGATGTTTGAAGAAGCGCGGTATCCTTCGAGATAGACATCGCTAGTTCAGCGTTTTTTTCCTAATTTAGCAGATGCGATAGTCTTTTCCATGTTGCATTTCTTATCCCCACTATGTCCGACCAATCCTCCTCCCAAGAACAATACATCGTCACCGCCCGCAAGTGGCGACCACAGCGCTTTGCTGATGTCGTCGGGCAGGAGCACGTTACGCGGACATTGCGCAATGCCGTGCAGTCGGGGCGTATTCATCATGCGTATATCTTCAACGGACCTCGCGGCGTAGGGAAGACCACCACAGCGCGTATTCTGGCAAAAGCGGTTAATTGCGAGAATCCGTCTCCTGAATTTGAGCCGTGCAATGGCTGTGCTTCTTGTACCGAGATAAACACGGGGCGTTCTATGGATGTGATAGAAATTGACGGCGCATCGAATAATAGTGTGGACGATATTCGCAAACTCCGTGAAAATGCGAAGTATCCGCCCGTCAAAGGTGATTACAAAATGTACATCATTGACGAGGTGCATATGCTCTCCACCTCAGCGTTTAATGCGCTGCTGAAGACGTTGGAAGAGCCGCCTCGCCATTTATTGTTTGTCTTTGCTACTACTGAGCCGCACAAAGTTCCTGCTACTATTTTGAGCCGTTGCCAGCGCTTCGATTTTCGGCGGATGCAAATAGACGAAATTGCTGCACAACTGCGCTATATCGCCACGCAAGAAGATATCACGATTGACGATGAATCACTTGCCGTGATTGGTAAAAAAGGCGACGGCTCTATGCGCGATTCGCAGAGTATTTTCGACCAAGTGATTGCATTTTGTGGACGCATAGTCGAATATGCCCGTGTGAACGAGGCATTGAACCTAATTGACACCGAATTTTACTTTACGCTTGGGCGTGCCATTCGTGAGCATGATGTGGCAACAATTTTGGATTTTGCCCGTGAAGTTTTTATGCGTGGCTATGACTTGCAAGAGTGTCTGCATGGGCTGGCGGAGCATTTCCGCAATTTACTGACGGTGCTGGCTACCGGAAGTGCCACACTCATTGAGGCTTCTAAGCTCCACCGCGAGCAGTATTTGGCAGAAGCACAGAAGTTCACCCAAGAAGATGTGTTGCAATACATGACGATCATTATGAACACCGAGCAAGCGCTCCGCTTCGCGCCGCAGCCGCGTTTGCGCTTTGAGTTTGCACTGGTGCAGATGGCAAAAATGGATTCTGCCGTCCAGCTTTCTGAACTCCTCGCCGAACTCGCCGAGTTAAAAAAAAAAATTGAAGGCGGAGAAATAAGCTTTATTGGGAGCGCGACCGCACAAGCAGCAAGTGGGCAAGCAGCAAATACACGAGCTTCGGCAAATGTGCAGAAAGTTGTACCAGTTGTACCTGCTTCGGTTTCCGAGCCATTCGGAATAACTCATGTGGAAAAGTCTGTTGATAACTCTGTGCAAAACGGCAGAAATGTGGAAAACTCTGGGGAAAAGGACGGTAGTGCCGAAATATCAACCCAGAAGCGCATCGTCAGCGACACGGAATTGGAGCAGTCGTGGCAGAGCATCCTTGCCGGAAGCGAGACGGTAGATGCTGCCGTGAAGGCGTATTTGCAGCAGCAAGAGATGGTACAGGTGGAATGTCGTGTGGGTGAACTTGTCTGCACGTGTGAGCAGGATTTTGTAGCCGACAAGCTCATTGAAAAGCAAGGGCATATCAGCGAAATTTTCATGCAGGCATTGGGTGGAGATGTGCGAATAACAGTGCGCGGCGGCTCGAATCAAAAGTCCGTCTCGCTTTTTGAGCCGTTTTCGCCGTCGTTTGTTCCTGCTGCCGTTCAAGACTCTGCTGTGGGCAATGGTGCTAATAAAGGTGCTTCGGGGACAACTGCAAGTGAAGCCGCTGCCACGCAAACCCCGCTCACCAATGACACACCCAAAAAAGCTGAACTGCCGGAACTTGATAAAGCGATTGTCGAACTCTTTGGTGCCGTTGCAGTACCGATTCGATGATAGAAGACCAGTATTCATAAAAACAAGAACACCAAAAAATCCGTGAAATTTTCGTAATTTTGGGGCTTGAATCCGCAACATTTTACTTGTTGCTGTTTTTCACTGAACTATCATACAGCCATGTCCCCGTCTTCCAAGTATATCACGCCTTACGACTTGACCCACGACAACGAAACGACTTCTTTGACTTACGCTCCGTCTGCTGCTATTGAATCGCCTGTCGGCGAGATTTTACGCGACTTTCGTGCTAACTTAGATAAACCCCAGTGTAACTGCGGTGTTGTGGGTGTTTTCAACCACCCGCAGGCTGCCGTGATGACCTACTATGCGCTTCACGCCTTGCAGCATCGTGGTCAGGAAGCGGCAGGTATTGTGGCGGCGCACACCCGCGACGAAGGCAAAACACGCTTTTCTGCACATAAAGACGAAGGCTTGGTGCTGGAAGTATTCTCAGAGCCGGGGCTATTGACCGAGCAACTGCGCGGTACGGCTGCTATTGGGCACAATCGGTATTCCACGACCGGTAGTTCCAAGATTGCGAATGTTCAGCCTTTTTGGATAAAGTATCGCCTAGGCAATATTGCTCTTGCGCACAATGGAAACCTCACCAACACACGCCTTCTCAGAGAAAAGCTACAAAATGACGGTGCGATTTTCCAGACCACCACCGATAGTGAGCTTTTTCTGCACCTTATCGCACGGAGCAAGGCAAAAACAGAGTTTGCGCAAATCCATGAATCACTGCAAACCGCTAAAGGCGCATATTCGCTTGTGATTCTAACCGAAAATGCGCTTTACGCTGCCAGAGACCCGCACGGTTTCCGTCCGCTCTGCATTGGGCGCAAGAAAGTGGAAGTAAACGGCAAAGAAGAATACGCCTACTTTGTCGTGTCGGAGACGTGCGCACTTGACATTATGAGCGCAGAATTTGTGCGCGAAGTGGGGCATAATGAAATCATCATGATTGACCGAAATACAGTCGAAACAGGCGAAATTAAATCGTTCCAGATTGAAAAAACAACCCCAAAATCATGTCATTGCATTTTTGAATATATTTATTTTTCACGCCCCGATAGTCGTATTTTTGGTCATAATGTTGACAAAGTACGTCGCAAGCTAGGCAAGGCTCTTGCCGAAGAGCATCCTGTCTTGCCCGACACTGACACCGAGCCTGTTCGCGCTATTGGTGTGCCGGACAGCGCCAATACCGCAACGATTGGTTTTGCGCAAAATGCTACAAAAAATAACATCCCAACCCGCTACGAAATCGGGCTTATTCGCAGCCACTACGTCGGACGGACGTTTATTGCGCCGGGGCAAGACCAGCGCGAGTTCAAGGTGAAAACAAAGTTCAACACAGTGCGTGGTGTACTGGAAAATCGCAAAGTGGTTTTGATAGATGATTCGATTGTACGCGGCACTACCTCTCGTTCCATCGTGCGCCTTGTCCGTGAAGCCGCACCCCGTGAGGTGCATTTGCGAATTTCCTCGCCGCCCGTGACGCATCCGTGTATGTACGGCATGGACTTTCCCGACCGCGAAGAACTTATCGCCAATCAATACCACAGCAACGAAGAAGAAATTGCCGTAGCGCTCGAGGCAGATTCGGTGCGGTATTTATCGGTAGAAAAATTGTTGGATGCCGTTCCGCAAGATGCCGGCTATTGTTCGGCGTGTTTCACGGGCAAATATCCGGTTGCGATTGACACGAGCGGTGGAAAACTTTCGACCGAGCAAGAATAACAGAGTAATTGAGAAAAAACTACACAGTATGCACAGAAATATTACCAACGCAATTCGCACCGTCATGGATGAATGGCTTCCGCCCGCAATCCGTGACAGCAAATGGTTCATGTACCCGTTTTTTTGGTATTGGTACAATGGCGACCCAGAGACGATTCACGCATATATGAACTTCAAAAGCCGCATCTGGACAATGACGAAGAGCGAGTATGAGCATTTTTATACTGTTCTGCGGAAGAAAAGCCGTGCCGCCTCGCGCCCGACTGACCTCAACGATGCGTGTATTGAATTCATGCTGAAAAACATTGACCCGACGGCGCAAACGGTTCTTGATATTGGCTGCGGAAACGGGCATTTTTTACGCCAAGTTCAGACACTTGGTAAATATGAGCTTCACGCTTGCGATGTGATGCCACACGTGGACTTGGGGGCGGGAATCACATACCATCAGGGAAACCTTGAGGCACTCCCGTTTGCAGACAAGTCGTTTGATGTGGTAACCTGCCATCACACGATTGAGCATATACCGAACCTTGCGCCCGCCATTGCTGAACTGAAGCGCATCAGCCGCAAACAGGTGATGATTGTTACGCCGCGTCAGCGCTATTACTACTACACGCTGGACGAACACGTCAATTTTTTTCCGATGCAAGGCGAATTGGAGCATCTGATCGGCATTGACAAACACGTGTGCTTGAATTTGGGCGGCGATTGGATGTATATTGGCACGATGGAATAATACGGAGCAAAGACCATGACCATTTCCCGCGAAGAACTTCTCCGGCGCATAAAATCATGCGTCTTGGAAATTGAACCGGATGCCGAGATTATCCTCTATGGCTCGCAAGCACGTGGCGATGCCCATGAGGAGTCGGATTGGGATTTGCTTGTTTTGGTTAGTCATCCGATTGACAGTGAGCAAGCCAGAACACTCCGGCGCAAACTGCGTACAGATATTGAGTATTCTGCTGCCGTTGCCTTGTCGGCGCTCGTTCGCAACAAGGCTGAATGGAATACGCCAAAAATACAGGCAACGCCTTTTTACGAGAATGTTTCCCGTGAAGGGGTTGCACTGTGAATGACCATACGGCAGAGATTGTACGTTATCGTCTAAATAAAGGACAAGAAGCAATTCTTGAGGCAGAGGTACTTCTTGAAACACGGCATTGGAATACAAGCATTAACCGTTCGTACTATGCTTGTTTTTATGTTGTTAGCAGCTTGTTGTTATTGAAAGACGTTAAATCCAAAACCCATACAGGTACACGAACAATGTTTCATCAGCATCTTATTCAAGCTGGTATTTTGACCGATGTGGACGCTGATGTGTATGATATGTTGTTTGATAGCAGGCAGGAAGGCGATTATATTGATTTTGTTGAATTCGACACAGCTCAAGCGTATTCCATGTTGCAAGCGGCTACGGCGTTAGTTGGAAAGATGGGCAACCTGATTACTAACGAACTACAACGACAAGATTTATGAGTGTATGACCATTTCCCGCGAAGAATTTCTCCGGCGCATAAAATCATGCGTCTTGTAAGTTGAGTGGGATGCCAAATTATTCTGTATGGAATGCTATCAAAATATCGCCCTTTTATGAGGGAATACGGTTATGAAAAAAGAGTTTGCAGATTTTTCATTACATAGTATCACAATAATCGTTGTATTTCTTGCTGTGTCCGTTATTTGTTCCGGTTGCTGTTCGCCGCTCCAACCTATTCCCGAAGGAGTGGAAGTTGTACCGCTTACACAGCATCCGCTTTTCCCGCTCGAAACTGGAAGATTTTGGGTGTATAAAACATATTCATACTGGTATGATGGCGGAATCAATTCTGATAAACTTCTGTATGTAGATAGTAGTGAATCTGTCAGAATTGTGATGTGTGATACTCTAGTTCGATATAATAATAAAATCTATCGTGCAGTAGTATTTAATAGCGGTAGAGAAACGCCTTTTTGGAGTGATACTAACGAAGTTGCTTACTTTACAACTCTTTCAATAACTCCCGGAGCATCGTATTTTCGGAAATTTCTTCAGTATCCCATTCAACAAGGAGATACTTTTAATATACGAAGGGTTTTTGCACCATCTGGAGAAATACAAATTCGTATACAACCAATTGAATGCATTGGTACAAATGAGGATATTCATGTTCCGGCTGGAAATTTTATATGTTATGGATTTCAGTTTTATCCGGGTACTTATGATGGACACTCTTTAACAAACGTAACAAATATTGATTATTATGCTCCTGGGATAGGTTTGGTTAAGTCGCTTATAACCAATGGTTCATTAGATAGGGTTAAGAGTAAAATTTATGCCCGCAGTGTCCTCATCCGCTACGGTTCATTCAGGAATCCTTAATTCTTTTTGGTAAAGCATTTTTTCACAGTTATCTTAAAACACCATGAAACTCGACTACAACGCTCCCGTCGTTCTGACCTTCGCGCTCATTTCGGCTGCCGTCATGGTGGCGAGTAATTCCACCGGCGGTACGGTCGGGCAGTATTTTTTCTCCACACAGCCGGGGTTGTCGTGGACTGACCCGGTAACGTATCTGCGCCTCATTTCGCATATCTTCGGTCATGCAAATTGGGATCATCTTTTGGGCAATTTTTCTATTATTTTGCTTATTGGTCCTTTGCTGGAAGAAAAGTACGGTTCGCAAACGATGCTGATAATGATTTTCGTAACAGGTCTTATCACGGCGCTGCTTAATAATTTTTTCTTCACAACAGGGCTAATGGGCGCAAGCGGTATCGTTTTTATGATGATTTTGCTCAGTTCTTTTGCCAATCTAAAGCAAGGGCATATTCCCTTGACCTTCGTGATAATTGTGGTTTTGTATTTGGGACGCGAGGTGTACGGAGCGCTTAAAATGGACAATATCTCGCAGTTTGCCCATATTTTGGGCGGTATTTGCGGAAGTATTTTCGGCTTTGCCCAGAAAGATTTCGGTGCTATTCGAGGTGCTTCCGGCACAACACCCACCAAAATAACCTCTCCCAACGACCCTTTTGCACTGTGAGATGGAATACATTCCTGACAATATCCCACAAACCGCGCCCTTACAAGCGGTTCTTTCTCCAAATGAAGCCCGTGTAATGGGTGCTCTTGTGGAGAAGGAAATTACAACACCGGACTATTACCCAATGACGCTGAACGCACTCACGGCGGCGTGTAATCAAAAGTCGAATCGTGACCCTGTTCTGAGTCTGAGCGAGAATGATGTAGTGCAAGCGTTCGATGAAGCCCGTAAAAAGGCGCTTGCAAGAATGGTAGAAGCTGGCGCTTCGCGTGTGCCGAAATATCGTCACAGGCTCGCCGAAACGTTGCAATTGACACTGCCGCAACTTGCAGTTCTCTCTGAGCTTCTGCTGCGAGGCGCTCAAACACTGGGCGAACTCAGAAGTCGTGCCGAGCGAATGCACCCTTTTTCATCACTGACAGAAGTGGAGGCAGTTCTCGCAGAATTATCGGCGGCGGAACACCCTGCTACTGCCATTACCGGAACACCGCTTGTGGCGCGTCTTCCACGGCAAATCGGACAAAAAGAAGCCCGTTATACGCATTTGCTTTGTGGCATTCCAACCGCCCAAGAGCAGTCCGTTTCTGCTTCTTTGCCGACCAATGCAGATGCAGAGCGTTTGAACGCACTGGAAGAGGAAGTTTCTGCGCTAAAGCAGGAGTTGTCGGCTCTACGCGAAGATTTTTACGCCTTGAAGCGCCAATTAGAATAACTATTCACTATCACTCCCCAAACACCAGTTTGTATGCCAAATCGCATGACCCAAATGGTAGAGCGGTTGAACCGCTTTTCGCCAGCATTACGTTATTTTCTCTTGAGTAAAAGTTTCGGGCGCGTTGTGCCATTTTTCGGCACGGCAGGAATTCGTATTGAGGAGTTATCGCACAGTCAAGTGGTGATGACGCTGGAGAATCGGCGAAAAGTGCAGAACCACATTAGCACTGTCCACGCCGCCGCAATGACGCTCTTGGCTGAATCTGCTACGGGGATTTTGATGGGAATGAACGTCCCGGACGACAAATATTTGGTGATTAAATCACTCCATGTTGACTTTCAGAAAAAAGCAAGCGGGGCAATGAAAGCCGTTGCTACGCTTACGCCCGAGCAAGTCCGTTCGGCACAAAACGACGCAGAAGGAGAAATTCTTGTGCCCGTGAGCGTCAGCGACGCAAGCGGAAATGAGCCTGTAGCTTGCCAAATGCTGTGGGCATGGAAGCCAAAGCGCGCATAAATCCTCATTAAGGAAATTTTACCTTTTATTTTTTACTCTCCCTATCATGCCTCATACACACCCATCGGCACTCTTGGCAATCGCCCAAAAAGCAGCGTTAGAAGCCGGAGAAATGCTCAAAGACGGCTTCGGAACTACCTTTCGGATAGACAACAAGGAAGGTCGTCATAATCTTGTAACCGAATTTGACCATAAAGCCGAAAAACACATCATTAACTGCATTAAAGCTCAGTTTCCGGACCATATTTTTTTGGCGGAGGAAAGCGGCGCGACGGGCGTTCCTGCCGAAACGGTGCGTTGGATTATTGATCCACTGGACGGTACGGTGAACTTTGCACATTCTATCCCGATTTTTTGTGTGAGCATTGCCGCAGAACGTGCAGGAGAACTTCTCTGTGGTGTGATTTATGCACCTATGACAGATGAACTTTTTATCGGAACCAAAGGCGAAGGCGCTTTTCTGAACGGGCAGCCACTTAAAGTCTCGTCCACAGACAAATTGGACGATGCAATTTTGGTAACGGGCTTCCCGTATAATGCGTGGGAAAATCCGAATAACTGCATTGACCATTTTTCGCGCTTTGTGCGTATGGGGCTTCCCGTCCGGCGCTTGGGTTCGGCGGCGATAGATTTGGCATACTTGGCGGCAGGGCGCTTCGACGGCTATTGGGAAGTGAGTCTTAATTCATGGGATGTAGCGGCAGGAAAGTTGCTGTTGCAAGAAGCGGGCGGCACGATGACGCAATACGACGGTGCACCGCACAATCTCCACACAGGCACCATGCTTGCTACCAACGGGCGTATCCACAAGGAAATGTCGGACGTTTTAATGGAACAACGCTAATATCCGCTATGGGAAATTTTGTTCATCATCTGAGCGGTGGGATTGCGATTGCCGCGGTGAGCGGTGCTACGGTTTATTATCAACTCCATGCGCCTTTGACCGATGCAGCTGCGTGCGCTATCATTGCGTGTGCGGGCAGCCTTTTGCCCGATATTGACAGCCCAAACAGCAAGCCCAATGATATGGCATTTGGCTTGGCGAGTGTACTTGCGCCTGTATTCGTCTTGCAGGGGATTGGGATTGGCAGGTTGAGTTCGTCGCAGATGATTCTGACGGCACTCAGTGTGTATGTTTTGGTGAAGTACGGGATGCGAAGCGCTATGCAGCAATTTTCCGTGCACAGGGGAATGTTCCACAGCATTCCGGCAGCAATTATCTGGGGGGCGTTGGTTTATCAAGCATTCCGGCTTTCGCCGCAACTTATCAAAAATGCGGCGGCGGCGAGTGCATTAGTGGGCTTTATCACGCACTTGGTCATTGACGAAATGTTTTCCTTTGTCAATTTTGATGGGGTGCGTATTGCGCCGAAAAAATCCTTCGGCACAGCCTTGAAATTTTACTCATCCTCATTACTTGCTACGACTGCCACATACGCAGTGCTTTTTGTGGCTCTGTATGCCTGCTTGCGGGATATGCGTCTATTTCGCTAGGTTTTTTCTACACTTCTACTGGTGAGGTTTGGTCGGGGTGTCTGCCTTGAATATCGCTATAATACTCACGTATAATTTTGATGTCTGCCTGAATATCGCCTGTTGGCATAAGAATAAGCCCGACACCGACTTCTTTTTTTGCGTAGTCCATAGACCCGCATAGAATCGGTACTCCGGCTTTGAAGGCGATGTAATAAAATCCAGTTTTCCATTTGGAAGATTTACTGCGTGTGCCTTCGGGCGGAATTATCAATCCTAGATTATCGCTGGATTTCAGAAGATTCGCCGCAAAATCTACCATGTTGGTACTTTTGCTTCTGTCCACGGGGATACCGCCAAGCCAGCGCATGATGCCGCCGAGGGGAAATTTGAACAGGTCTTTTTTACCGAGCCATTTTCCGCTAAAGTCAAGTGCCATAGCGCCAAACACTGCGCCGTACAAGTCCCAATTCGATGTATGGGGCGCTCCGATAACAACGAATTTCCGTAAATCTTTTGGAACTTCGCCGATAACCGTCCATCCGGTTAAGCCCAGCCACCACCGCGCGAAACGCTGCTTTCGTGTCATTATTATTTTGAAAAAAGTGAACACACAACATTGAGTACGTCGAATTACGGCAGGAAAATACGGAAAAATCTGCGTTCTGCGTGAAGTTTTTGTGCGCGGTTTTCGAGTATTCGCTTGGTGCGGGTGGAAAAGATTACACAGATTTGGACGTGTGGGGTGTGTTATCAAGGTTATTGAGTTGCTGTTCGCAATCCTGCAAGGCGCTTGAAATGGTGCTGCTATCAGGGATGTCCGCCGTTGCAATGCTGACCCTTATTCGAGTAAAGGGATAAGGCAGTAAAAATTTATCCCAGCTGCGTTCAAAGCGATAACCACGTGCCATAATGCGGCAGATATACAAAGGCGATTTTGTGCGCTGCGCCGCGATGACGGCTCCCGCTTTCATTGCGTGGCGAGGTCCTCGTGGTCCGTCGGGCGTAATGAGCATACAGCTTCGCTCAGTGAGCGCTATCATTTGTTCCAGAGCCTCCTTGCCACCTTTTGATGACGACCCACGCACAACTTCATAACCCCAATCATTCAGTACCTGCGCCAAAATATCACCATCTTTGCTCAAGCTGGTCAGTGCTGAGAATCTCATACTTCCTCGCGCCTTTTTCTGCTGTCGTGCGAAAAATGCCCAAAGCGGCAACATTTCATCATGCCAGAATGCGACTACCGATGGATGAGAAGGTAAGTCCCCACGCACCGAAAAACGCCACGTCCGTGCAAGGGCGCGAATGAGAATGGACGCAATGGCAGCTTTTATGCTTGGAGCTTTTATGCTTGGTGCTTTCACGCTACCATCTCCGCAATGATACGGGCTGCGTTGTCGGAAGCGGTTCCGTGAGCACCATTGCTCAGCATTGTGCGTAGAGTGGCAAAATCATCGGTCATTTGCCCAGCGACGGTATCGTCTAAAAGGTTCACCATTGCTTGCGCGAGAGCTTGCGGTGTCGCCATTGTTTGCACGAGTTCGGGGATGACATTATTTCGACCGTATACCTTTTCCATGAGGATATTCGGTAGAGCAATGGTGCTGAGATTGACTAAGCGTTTGGCATAGAGATACGAAAGTGTTGAGGTGCGGTACATCATCACGTGCGGCATCCCGCAGAGAGCGGCTTCCAGCGTCGAGGTTCCCGTTTTGACAATTCCCGCACGGGCACGCGCAAGTAAGCGCCTGCTGTCTGTCTCCGGTTCTATGGAAAAGCCATACCGCTCACGAGTTGATGAAAGAAACGCCTCGTAATCTGCTTTGGAGAGCGTCGGCGAAAGAGCGATGGAGATGCGGAAATCGGTGATTGATGGGTAGATGTGGCGCATTTCCTTGAGGCTGGCAAGCATCGTGGGAAGATTACGGGCAATCTCTTGGCGGCGGCTTCCGGGAAAAAGCGCAATTTCACGGTCTCGCTTGCTGATACCAAGTGGTGAAGCAGCAATAACGGGGTCTTCCATAAGCGGATGCCCGACAAAATGAGCATCTATACCGAATTGACGAAAAAAATCCGGCTCAAAGGGTAGAACAACAAGCAGTTTATCCACAAGAGATTTGAGTTTGGCGGCTCTGTCGCTCCCCCATGCCCAAAGTTGCGGGGCTATATACCACGCCACAGGCATATTTGTTGCTTTTGTGGCTGCCGCAAGGCGCATATTGAAGCCCGGATAATCCACCGGAATAAACGCATCATAGCCGCCAGAAGCAAGCATGGATGAGGTCTGTTGCAGAAGTCGCCTGAACATTGGATAGCGTTTTGCGACTTCCCAAAAACCCACCACACTAATTTCCGAAAGCGGAACGATAGATTCTAAGCCTTCTTGAGCCATATTCATGCCACCGATGCCAGAGAAACGGCATTCCGGCAGAAGTGCTTTCAACGCCCGCATGAGCCGCGCTGCATGAAGGTCGCCCGATGCTTCTCCGGCAACGATGAAAAAGTGCTTTGCATTTGGCGAGAAAGGATTTTTTTTGTTTTCCATGCACCAAAATAGTGAAATCACACGTATTTTAGCAGATGTTCTCGTGCTTCGCTAGAGAAATTTCGCAGGAAAATTGGCGAGTTCCGCACTCAACATTCAGCACTCAAAACTCATTACTTTCCTCAATGACCGACCATCGCAAATACCTCGACCCCGCCGTTATCTCTAAAATTCAAGGCATCGACCTCAAAGCACGTCTTGTCGTGGAGGGCTTCATTACGGGATTGCACAAATCCCCGTATCATGGCTTCAGCATTGAATTTGCAGAACACCGCCAGTATATGCCGGGCGATGAAATAAAGTTTATTGATTGGAAAGTGTTTGCCCGCACTGACCGTTACTACGTGAAGCAGTACGAAGACGAGACCAATCTTCGCTGCACTATCATTGTGGATTCAAGCGCTTCGATGAATTATGCTTCCAAGGGGAATATCACCAAGTTTGAGTATGCGTGTTATCTGGCGGCTTCGATGGCGTTTATGATGATGAAGCAGCAGGATGCAGTGGGACTGGCGCTCTACGACACGGAAGTACGTTCCTACCTGCCCTCGCGCTCGAAGCGGTCGTACTTGCAAGAAATTCTGCGTACGCTGGGGAATGCAGCGCCAACGAATCAAACAGGCACAGGCGCTGCTTTGTCGAGTATAGCCGACCGTATTGCGCGGCGCGGCTTGGTGATTGTGCTGAGTGACTTTTTCGATGATTTGAGTGCAGTCACTTCAGCCTTGAAACGCTTTCGGCATAGCAACCACGAGGTGCTGGCGTTTCAAATTCTCGACCCCCGCGAGCGTGATTTTAATTTTGGTTATGATGCCATGTTCCGCGATATGGAGACTGCAGAGGAAATGACCACGCAGCCCTACCAAATCAAAACCGCCTATGCGCAAGCATTGAAGGACTTCACGGAGTCGCTTAAAAATTCCTGCCGTGAGCGGAATATAGATTATATGCTGCTTGATACGGCGCAGCCATTCGATGTGGCGTTGGTGCAATATCTGATGAAGCGCCAGATGATTCAGGGTTAGAAGCGCTTACTCAGGAAAGGTGGTTGGATGCGCTTTGCCGCCGTCGCCCGAAGTAAAAATACAAAGGAAGCCCCGTGAACGTCAGCACTAATCCCAGAACAGAAGTAATCACTGGTATTTCCCCGCGCTGAAAGGCGGTGATGTCGTTGTATAACGTTACAACAACGAACGCAAATGCAAATAAACAGAACGCAGCAGGAATGAACGGATAGCCCCACACTTTGTAAGGGCGAGGAGCTTCAGGCATGGTGCGGCGTAGGATGAAAACGCCAAATGCCCCCAACGCATAAAAAATCCAGCTGACAAAAATCAGCATATCGGTCAGCATATCGAATGAGCCACTGATAACAAGTACGCTTGCCCACACAGCTTGTGCCACAAGAGAGACGGCAGGTGTGTGATGCGTTCGGTGCAAACGCCCGACGCCGCGAAAAAACATTCCGTCTTGTGCCATTGCGTAATAAAGACGCGCTCCAGCGAGGATATTTCCGTTCGTTGTGCCGAATGTGGAAATCATTACTGCTGCCGCAATAAATCCTCCGCCTATGCTTCCCATTACCTCCTGTGCGGCTTCGGAGGCAATAAGCGGTGAGGCTGCTATACGCTCAATGGGTAAGACGTAAACGTAGGCAAGATTTATCAACGCATAAACACCCGTGACAATAAAGATTCCAAGCCATAATGCTCGTGGAATTGTTCGTTGCGGATTTTGAATTTCGCCAGCGACGTAGGTGATATTATTCCAACCGTCATATCCCCAAAATGCTCCTGAAAATGCCGCTATGCACGCTGCCACAAGTCCCCAGCCTATTGTGGGGCTTGTCGTAGCATTATGCAGCAAATATTTCCATGAGCCGTGCGAAGCGGTAAACGCAAGCGAGACAATGACAACAATCGCCGCTACCTTGAGCGCCGTAAAAATGTTCTGTACCGCTCCGCCCGCCGACACGCTGCGATAATTAATCGCCGTGAGCAAAATAATAATGCAGATAGTGAGCAGTTTGACACCAATATTCTGAAGCGGATACATCGTGCCGATGAAGGGTAGTGCAATCGCAAATGAGTGTTCAGTTTCAAGAGCAAAGCGGGGAAGCGCCACAAAGTGCTGTGCGTATTCGCCAAAAGCGTAGGCAATCGAAGCAACACCGCCCGTAAAAATGACGGCGAACATAGACCATCCATACAAAAAAGCCGTAAGATTGCCGTACATTTTTTGGAAATAGACATACTGTCCGCCTGTTTGCGGTATCATACTTGCAATTTCTGCATTGGTAAGCGCACCGAAGAGCGTGATGATACCCGCACCCACCCAAACGCCCAACAGCAGCGACGGGGAGCCAAGTTGCCCTGCCATATACGCGGGCTTGAGAAAAATGCCCGAACCGATAACACCGCCCACCACAAGCGAAATTGTCGTCCATAGCCCAAGCGTTCGTTCAAGCGACGGGCGGTTCTGTCCAGCTTCATCGGAGGGCGTGTTCATGGGCGCTCCTTTACGGCATCCGCAGACGAGCCTGCAAAAAATTCAGCAAGGAGGCGGTGAAAATGATGCGTTCCCGTTTCGCGTGTGGGAGAGTAGCGACCATGGCTGTAAAACCGTGAACGAATGCCGCGTTGAACATTTTCGACGATTGCTTCGTCTTCGCGCTCCACGCGGTCTAATCCCGCACCTGCTCCTTGTTCTAACTTAGAGGCATCCCAGACATAGGTTAAAAAAGAAACTTTTGTTCTGTCGGGTGCTAAGGGGCGCACGATATTGAGCGATAAACCCCACGGATAAAAATTAAACATCATATTGGGGAATACCCAAAAATAATATGCCGCGACACGCTTGCCGTAGTCGGGTGATTCGGGAGGCAAGTCAAAACAATCTTCTGCGCCACTTGCAATGCCGAGTTGAAGATTTGAATATCGAAATAACTCCGTCGAATAGTTTTCATAGCTTAGGGCGGTATTCAAGTCCGCATGAACAAAGGGAATATGAAAGCCCTCCAAATAATTTTCGCAGTACAGCGCCCAATGAGCTTGGACAAGGTAATCGCGCGAAAGCGACGGTTCAAAGACAAATTCTTCAAGCGGTAGCCATCCGATTCTGCGCGTCATATCGCCAAAAAATGCTTCTGCTCCGGCTATGGGGGCAAGTGAGGTAAAAAGCAATTTCCCCAAGCGGTGAAGCGGCAACGTCGTAAGATTTTCAGACGCAGATGGAAAACCGACAACGCCGTCAAATTCGGGCATATATTGAAAACTGCCGTCCATACCGAATCTCCTGCCATGATAGCGGCACTTGATATTGTGCGCCATACAAGCGTGTTCTACCAAAATATTGCCTCGGTGTGTGCATACGTTCGACAAACACCGAAGCTCGTCGTTTTTGTCCCGTGCAAGGACAAGTGGCTCGTTCAGCATACCTTCCAGCAGCGTTACGGGAGATAGTTGATTGGGCACAGACGTATGCGTGGTGTCGGAAAGAAACTGCCATGAACGCCCAAAAATTTCTTCTTTAGAGCGCTCAAACAACTCTTTGCTTAGATAGACATCAGTGGAGATTGTTTTGGCTTCGGCAATATCGGGATGAACAACAAGCGATTCCATAAAGAAACAGGAAAAGAAGAGATGCTTTGGTTAACTAGGAATACTCAGACAAGCAATAAAGCAAGCAGTTCTTTGTAAAACTTTGCAGCAAGCATACCCGTTATTCCTATTGGGTCGCGCGTGGGGTTGTATTCCACAATATCGGCACCAACAACGTCAGCCCGAAGTGTTTGAATTATGCGGAGCACATCGCGTGTCGAAAAACCACCAGGCTCGTGATGCGACACTCCCGGAGCAAAAGCGGGGTCAAATGCGTCAATATCCAGAGAAATGTATAACGGCTCCTCAAATTCAAAGGTCATTGCTTGTGACCAGTGTCGCATTTCAATAACTTCCACACCAAAGCGCTCAGCTTGTTGGCGCTGATGGGGATTCATCGTACGAATCCCCACTTGTACGAGTCGGTGTACAAGTCTTGATTCCATAATACGGGCAAAAGGGCAAGCATGAGAATATTTGCTGCCTCCAAACTCATGATATAAATCGGCATGAGCATCTATGTGTAGAATAGACAAACGTGGGTACTGCTCAGCAAATGCTTGAATAATGGGATAGGTAATGGAATGATCTCCTCCAAGAGACAGTGTCTTTGCGCCATGTTTAAGAATATCTCCAATAGTGTCTTTAATGACGGAAAGCGCGTCTTCCTCTGGTGGAAAAATAATATCGCCAATGTCCTTCCAAAAAGTATTCGTCTCCAAATCCAAACCGTTTTCTGCCGAGAGATTGGCAGAACCTGCATGGAGAATATCACGGATTTGCTGTGGCGCTGCTGCTGCTCCACGCAAAAATGAGGAATTCTCGTCCAGAGGAATGCCCAAAGCAACCGCCATGCCCGGCTTAATATCTACAAGATGCTGTTTGAATACTTTCATGGTATATGATCACATTCTCAGTCAGTTTTCGACTATACACTTTTGACTATTATACTTAGGTTTAAGCTACAAAATCTTGCTAACTGAAGCAAACCGTTTGTAGCGATAATATTCTTTATAGGACTTTCGCAAACAACAAAAACAAACATTACTGGAGTGCGGAATTTATTCCGCAATAACTGGTTTCAAGAAGTTATTGTCATATCGTAAGCGGAATAAATTCCGCACTCCCAAGTCTTTTGCGAAAGTCCTGCTTTATATCATCGTATCTTCTCTGAACTTCTGTGCTTGTCGGCGTGACATTTCCACCTTTGTGCCATCGGTAAGCGTCAGCATTAAGCCGCCGCCGTACCACGATTCCACGTCCGTAATTGCCCGCATATTCACAACGTGTCTGCGGCTGGCGCGAATAAAGTACGACGGGTCAAGGCGTTCTTCCATGCTGGCAAGCGTTCTGAGGAGCAAAGGTTTATTGCTGCCAAAGTAAAGCCGCGTATAATTTCCTTCACTTTCCAATAAGCGAATATCACCCACGCGCACAAACCAGCATTTATCGCCATCTTTCACAAAAACTTGGTGGTCTGCCGTTAAAGGTGGTACTGTCGAATTATTTTCGGACTGTAACGGGTGAGCGCTTGGGGGAACACGAGAACGAAGTTTTTCGATTGCGCGAGCAAGATGGTCATGCTCAATCGGTTTTACCAAATAGTCTAATGCACTTACCTGAAAAGCTCGTAAAGCATAGTCATCGTATGCGGTTGTAAAGACGACGGTTGGTGTTGCCTGAAGTTCTGCCAAAAGTTGAAAGCCGTCTTTGCCGGGCATTTGCACGTCAAGAAATAAAACCTCCGGCTGCAGCGCCTGTATTTGTGTTAGCGCGTCGTTAGCCTCTTCCGCCTCGCCAATAATTTCAATGTCTGGATATTCTGCCAATAAGCGTCGCAACGCCACTCGTGCAAGGCGCTCATCATCAATAATCATTGCTTTCATGCGGCTTGTGCAATAGATGGCTGAAACAGGCTCGGACAGGGGACGATAATTTTTGCCTCCACCGTGGAGTTGTTTTTATTCGCTAGAGAAAGGGATGCTTTTTCACCAAAGAGCAAGGATAATCGCTCACGGGTGTTCGTAACACCAATGTTTTGTCCTTCGCGGGGATAATGTTTGGCAATTTGTCCGGTATTGAGAATACAAATCTCAAGTTCACGTTCACTATAAAGCGCCTGAATAGTTATTGTACCTCCCCTTGGAAGTTCAGCAATACCGTGTTTGACAGCATTTTCGACCAATGTTTGGACAATTAAAGGCGGAATCGGCATTTCCAATGTTCGTTCATCTATATCCACAATCACATGGAGGCGTTTCTCAAAGCGTAAAGACTCCAGAGCGAGATATTCCCCGACGATTTTCATTTCCTCGCGCAAGGGAACAGTTTGCGTATCGGCAGAGCGCAGCGAATAGCGGAGAATGCTTGCCAGTTGCGTCATTGCTTGCATTGCCTTGTGCGGGTCTTCGAGCGTCAGTTCGCGTATAGTATTCAGGGCATTGAAAATAAAATGCGGATTCATCTGTGCTTTCAGTGCCATCAGCTCGCTATCTTTCAAGCAGGCTTCCAGCTTCCATTTTTCGATTTCGGTCTCGCGCAATCGTTCAACAAAGTGAATCCCGAAGTACAGCGCCGACCATAAGAACATACGCGTAAACCAGTTCAGCACAAAGTTGAGTTTATCGGCATTGCCATCGAAAAGGGTTGTATGAAAAACGTATGTTGCCAGTTGCTCGGAAATAAACGAGAGTGCGAATGCCATGAGGCTTGTGGCAATAATCACATATACCACTAACTTTAGAGGTGGCAAGGCGAGCCATTTCCAGCGATGCGTAATAGAACGGAACAGATGTGTCATCGGCAAACCGAGCATACTCGTTGTGGCTGTTGTATAAACCCACCAGCGGTCGCAGCTATGACCATCGGCTAGGGAGAAAATAAGCCAGACGAATAGCGTGTATAATGACCAGCCGGAAAGCTGACATAACCAATAGAGTGCAGTCCGTGATTGCAAGAGTTTCATTGGTCTTTAGTGAAACGTGAAAATATGAGATTGTCCGCACTGTATCTTCCTGCGCCCAGAAATGTCATTGATAATGTAATGGCAGCATATAATACTGCCAATTCACCATCACCCAAAAGGTCATTGCTGTGCGCTCCGAGGGCTGCAAATATCATCGTGACAAAAACGGCAAATGTTGCGGGGCGATACAGCAAACCCACAACAATCAATAGCCCACCAAGAAATTCTGCATAGATAGCAGCATAACCAAAAATCTGTGGGAGCGGAATACCGATAGACGCTACATAATCAACAAACTTGGCGGGATTGCCAAAGGCTTTTGCGTAGCCGTGATGAGCCATAAAGCCGCCAACAACTATGCGCATCAGCAAAAATGCAGCATCCTGAGCAAAAGGCTCAACACGAATGAAAAGTGCAAAAAAGCGATTCATAAATATAGCAAATATGTGATGAAGTGACAATGGATTAGAGGAAAAGCTATAACTGCCTCAAATACGAAATTTTAATGATAGCTTCTTGCTGCGTAAATGGCGTTTCATAACGGGGTTGGGCAAATGTGCGAGAGTCATTGAAGACAACAAAAACGTAGGATAGCGGTTCAAACTCCCACGAAAATCGTGCATTCCATGTCGTGCGCTCGGCGGCGGTATTGTACTGCCAAAAGGCAATCAGTTGTAGGCGAGGATTGAGAGATAATCGCAATTCCGGTGCGAGCAAATGAGTGACGCGCGTTGCCTGGGCTTCCCCAATACCGAAAAGTTCATTGCGTGTGTACGAAACAGATGCCGCAATGTGCGGAATGGGTGCAGTACGCAAGGAAAGCGAAAGCGATGAGAGTTGCCCGTTGAAATAACCCCCAAAAGCAAACTGCCCGCTCAAACTAACAGGTGCGCTGGGGTCAGTATTTCCTTCAATGCCAAAGCGCATATAGTTGTATCGTCCAGGCGCAATGCTTATGCCTGTTAGAGGCTCAAATGCTTCGGTTAATACTTGGATATTGGGCTGAATATATCCACCCAGTCCGCCGCCATCGCGGAAGTTTACATACATCGGATAGGCACGTACATTTCCTTCCAATAATGCTCCGTCGGAAAGACGATGAACAACATCAACGAATGCACCCGGTCCCAGAAACAAGATTCCTTGCGGCATCCACGAAGGTCGCCAATTCAAATAAAATCCCGGCGAGGTACGAATAATGTCTGAACGGTCAGTAAAGCCGATACCCGGATTATACGTGGCTGAAACCACCGATTGCTTCCATTCGGCATAAATCCAATTTTCCTGCAAAAGCATTTCGGCATAGCCCGCAAAGCCAACCGAACCTGCATCCGACGACAGCGATATCATACCCCGCAACGAAACAGGGTCGCTCACACGCATAAAACCATCCATGGCACCAACAATATTTGTTTTTGCACCTTGCGAACCAAAGGCTTCGTCGTGCCGCACAGTTGCTAATGCGCCGATGCGGGCATTTTCGCCAATGTTTTGAGTGTATCGCCCAACGCCAAACCACGAGGAAGGTTGAGATTCATCGCCGCGCTGCCGCATGATAAGTCCTCCGGCGCTATACGAAGAGGTTTGATTCACAAAACGCAAGCCCTCATCAATAGGACGTTTGCTGCCGTTATTATCCAAGCCGATTCGCCGACTGAAAAAGGGCTGTATATTGTGTCCCTCGCTAGAGCCAACGGAGAAAAGGCTTGAATTCTCCAGAAAAAATTGCCGACGCTCAGGAAAAAAGACCGAAAAGCGGCTCAGGTTCACAACCTGTCGGTCAGCATCTGCTTGCGCAAAATCGGTATTTACCGTCAGGTCAAGAATAGAATTGACGGTCGGAGACCATTTTGCTTCTCCGCCAAAGGACGGCTTTGCTTCTTGATTTTCCATTTTTCCGTTTGCCATCCGTTCCGCCAGACGAAACGTGCCGTAGGGCTGTACGCGAAGATTGATGCGTGGCGGTGGTGGCTGCAAGCCTGTAACCAAGCCACCATATATCATCCGCCCAATGGTGTAGGCGCGTGGGACAGGCGACCAACGGGTAATTTGGTTCAAACGGCGATTGACACGGGCAAAATTGATTCCCCAGACGGTTTCATGCGGTGCCGATGTTGCTTGACTGTTATCGGGATAGCGCAAGGACGACCACGGAATCGCAAATTCTGCCGTCCAGCCGGAATCGCTAATGCTTGTGCGCACTCGCCAAATGGCATCCCAATCGCCATCGAAAACGCGGTCTTCAAAAATTTGCATATCCGATTGCGACCCGTAAGGCGTTGTAAAGAAGGTTGGGACAGGTGTTCGTGGGTCGTGGAAGGTATCAAATGCCAGACCGACGGCTTCATTTTGGAAGGTTTCAAAATCGCGCCGTAGGTTCTGGACGCGAATACCATTTTTGCCCGCAGAATCGCGGCAAAATGCTCCGACGTAGATGTTTTCATCATCGAAGAGAATACGAATATCAGTATCGAATCGGGCGGGCTGCCCTTGGAAGGGTTCTGATTGGATAAAATTGCTCACCTTAGAAGCTATTTGCCAAGCGGCTTCATCAAGATTGCCGTCTATGACGAGCGGTGAAGTGGTACGATGTGCCTGAATCCGCAGTTTTGCTGCTTCTGCGGGTGCGGGAAAAATATCCTGTGCGGCGAGTTGCGAAGCGGTAGCAAAAACCGCCAACAAAGTCGAGAAAATGTATTTCATAACCGTTTGTCCTTGAAAAAATACTGAGTTGTATTCAGAGGAGGAGTACGGTTTGATAGTTGAGAAAGTTAAAAAAATTATAGCGAGTGGTTAAAAATCGTGACGAGTGGTTCGTAGGGTTGGATGAGTTTGCTGCCTGTCAGCCTACTCCCACTCTAAAAACTCCGACATATCCTCACGGTCTGCCGCGTAACGCAGTACACCATCCTCGACCAGTTCTGCAACAATGAGTTTTACGTCATCAATGGGAACCTTGTAGAAATAGGCAAAGCGCCATGCATCTATCGGCGCACGGCGAATTTCCATGAGCAAAATTTCCTTTGCCGATACATCTACTTTATTCTCAATTCGCTGCACAATAGCATCTATCATTGGTTTGATTTCTTCAGCATTGAAATTTTTAATGGAAAAAAAGAAATTCGGCTGCGTGGTCAAGTCACAAATCGGGAATCCACGTGCCTCATGGAGCATTTCGGGCAGTAGCCCCAGCCCTACCAAATACGGTTCTTCACTTTCGCCTTCGGGAACGTCCATACCCCATAAATCATTCCAGACCGCAGGCTCGGTGCGGCGTAGCCACTCGAAAAATTTCTGTTCTGATTCCGGCAGTCGTAAAAATACCGTTGTGCCGAATGCTTCCGTCAGCGCCGTTGCTTGTTCACGAGTGATTGTCCAGAAAATTTCGTCGGGTATGGTTACTATCGCATGAGCCATCGTGTGCGGCTGCACCATCTGGCTGTGAACGAAGTGGATGAGTTCTTCTGTGGTCATAGTGTTTTGTTTTTTTGGTTGAGTGGTGCTTATTTGCTTGTTTTGTGGGGAATTCACGCGGTTACAGTTTGCTCCGTTACATTTTACTCAGTTTTTCGAGACGTTGCTGTGCGGTCTTGCCAAAATCATCTTCGCCGTGCTGCGCGATAACAAGGCGGTACATTTCCTTTGCCGATTCAATTTGCTTGGTGGCTTCGTAACACACTGCAAGATTGAGCAAAGCCAGTGTGTACCAGTCTTCCAGCCCGGCAAAAGCATTTTTATTTTTGAGAAATGCTGTTGTTGCCTCGCCGTATTTTTTTTCACGAAGGAAAAGTTCGCCGATGCGGTATTGTGCTTCAGCAGCGAGGTCATCGGTGCGAGTGCTGGCAATGAGTTCCAGTTGAGTGCGGGCGCTATCAAAAAGGCTGTTCTGCCGAAAAAACATTGCCACACGGTATCGGCAGCGGTCGCCGTAATCCGAACCTTTGAAGCGTTCTGCCACTTCGCGGTAAAGGCGGATTGCACCTGCCGTATCGCCTCGTGCTTCGCGCATGGCGGCGCGCTCGAAGGCGGCGCGAGTGGCTGCGTCGTCACTTGGGTATAAACGCTCTACTCGTGCAAGAGCGCTATCGGCTTCATCGAAGCGCTTGCTTCCTGCTTTGAGCAATGCAGCTTCCAATGCCGCTCTGGGCGCAACATTGCTTTGTGCGTACTCCGTTTCCACGCGGCGGAATGTCGCAAATGCTTTGTTGGTATCATTGATGGCTGCATAACTCCGTCCGATTTGGTAGAGTGCTTCGGCATTGCGCGGATTCTGGCGATTTTTTGCGATAAAATCTTCAAATTCAGCAGCAGCATTGGCAAATTTTCCTGAGTTGAAGAGCGTTTCTGCTTTTTTGAATTTTACTTCTTGCGCCAGCGTCGAGCCGGGGCTTGCGTTGATGTACTTATCCGCAATCGCTGAGGCTGAATCTTCCTTGCCTTGCAGCATATAGCAGTACTGAACAGCATTCACCGCATCGGGCGCAAGGGCATGAAGCGGGAAAATATCTGCCACTGAGCGATATGCCTGAATAGCGGCATCATATTTTTCGACGTTGAAATAGCTGTCGCCAAGCGCATAGTAGGCGCGAGGCGCTGCTGAGCCTTGCGGATATGCATCCAGTAATGCCCGGAACTCCTGTGCCGCATCAGGAAAGCGGCGCTGCTGAAAATAAATCCATGCCGCGCCGTAGAGCGCATCATCGGCAAGTGATGAAGCAGGATATGCTTTGGCAAAATCGTGCATTGCTTCGAGCGCTTGTTCGTATTCTTGCAACCGATAGAGCGATTGCCCAAGCTGAAAGGCAGCATATTCGCCTTGTTCGGACTTTGGCTTGAGCCGTGCGGCTTGGCGGTAGGAGTCGGCGGCAGCGCGGTAGTTTTTGGTGATGTACAAGCCGTCGCCCTTGCGCACAAGCACATCCAGCGCAAAACCGGACTGCGGATATTCGCGTAAGAGACGTGTAAAGGTTCCTGCTGATTCGGTAAATTGTCGCAAACGAAATTGTGTCCAACCCAAGCCGTAGAGCGCTTCTTCGCTACGACTGCTTTGGCTGTGTTCTGTCAGAAATGTCTGATAGCCGCGTACAACATTTTGTAGCAAATCCGCTTGGTATTGCGCCTCAAGTATCCAAAAGGCAGCCTCAGCGCGATTGCCGACAATGGCTTCACTATTGGGGTCGTCATTGTTTTGAGGATTATCATTCAAAAACCGCGTGAGCTGCGTGACGGCTTCGCGGTATTCTTTTGCGCCCACAAGCGCCACACCGCGCTTCAGAAGTGCCTCCGAGAGATATTCGTCGCGGTTGGGCAGCGCGTACAATGGCACTTGCGCCAGTAACTGCTCCACACGCTCGAAGGAGCGAACTGCAAGCGCGTAGCTTTTTGCTTCCAAGGCAGTTTCGCCTAAAAACAAATTGACGCGCATTTGTGTTGTCGCATCAGGAGCTTCGCGGGCAGCGCGTTCAAGGGTTTTGCGGGCATCGTCATATTTGCCGTCGTGATAGTAAATTTCGCCAAGTTCCAAAAGTGCTTCTGCCGGAAAAGGAAAATCGGATTGTACCGCCAAGCCGCCCAATTCCTTGCGGGCTGTCTCGCGGTCGCCTTTGCGCTTGAGGGCAATGGTACGATAAAGCCTCGCCACACCCGCCAAACGAGAGTATTCGGGATTGTTAAAATTATCCGCTTCGATGATAGCATCGTACTCCGTTAAAGCCGCATCTATCATGCTTTCCGTAGAGTCTGCGAGATTAAGAAGGGCATAGCCCTTACCCAGCCGTGCCCGCATCTGAAGTGGAGAACGGGGATATTCTTTAATGACTTGTTCAAAGTTTTTTAATGCCGCCTCAAAACGTTTCGCAGAGGCGTTTGCTTCGCCGCGCATATAAAGAAGTTGCTCCCGGGCATTGTCGGCATAACTTTGAGTTTCGTATGGTTTATCGTCTGGGGCTTGATTCTGAACGGCATTGAGAACAGTAGCCGCCGCCTCAAGTTCTGCCAATGCCCGCGCCGAGCGGCGAAATTGAAGGTGATTTTGTGCGGCGCGGATATGAGCGGCAAGCCGCACGTTGCCTCGCGGGTAAGCAGTAATGATGCGGTCATATCGTGCCAGTGCTGTGTCGTAATGACGTGTTAGTTCGGCATACCGAGCAAGAAGGAAAAGTGCATCATCCGCATAGCGACCGTGTGGATAAAGGCTTGCCGTGCGGTTGAAGGCAATCTGAGCGCTATCGGCAAAGGCTGTATTGACGGCGCTTTCTTGCATGAAGCACACACCTTGCCAGTAGAGACCATCTTCCAGAAGCACTACATAGCCTGAATCTGAGCGAGAAGCCCAGTTTTCCGAGGTTGAACCGATACTTTTAGCGAAATACTCTCGTGCTTCGCTAAAACGTTCACGTTCCAAGTATCGTTTTGCCGCAATGTCGTATGCAAAGGGAAGAAGTGGAGAATTGGGACGGCGGAGCGCGAAGCTATCAATGGTGCGCCAAGCAGACACGTACTCATCAGGATTTTGTGCTCCGGCACGAAACTGCGCGTCTGCAAGAAGCAATACGGAGCGGTCAGAAGCAGGTGACTCAGGAAAAGACTGCAAGACTACTTTTAGGCGCTTTTGTGCTTCCTGCTGTACATCGCGGCGGAACCATGCCTCGCCTTCAGCAAAGCGCTCCCCGCCATAATGGAGTGGCATGGGGGTCAGCTGCGCAGACAGGTGGGCAAAGTTTACCATTACGCCAATAAATATACCCAGAGCCGCACCAATACTGAATCGGTGATTAAAAGTGTTATGTGGAAGATTCATGACCAAGAAGCGTTTCAAGTACTTTTATTAGGTTTTTTATGAACTTTCACAAATGTACACAAAAAAGCGAACCTCACGAAGCCTGTATTCATGCGGACAAAAAGAAATATGCGAAAAAGAAACAAGAATTGATATATGTAGAAAACTTTTCGCGTGGCGTATTTCGGGGAAAGTTTGTAAGTTTATTGTTCGTGCAGCATAAAAGAACGCACACCCCATAAACCCTATATTTGTAGCATTTTAGCGGAGTTCTGGCATGAAGATTCAACGCCGTTTTACGCAAGCGGGCGTAAACGTCTATGACCAATTTGAATACACTTATCGCGCATCTACGTTGCGCAATACCGATGGTTCGGTCGTGTTTCAAATGAGCGACATCGAAGTACCGAAGCAGTGGTCTCAGGTTGCCACCGATATTTTGGCACAGAAGTATTTCCGTAAAGCTGGCGTACCTGAAGTGGACGCTGACGGTAAGCCCGTATTGGATGAAAACGGCAAACAGAAGACTGGTGCGGAGCGTTCGGTAAAGCAGGTTGTCCATCGCCTGGCAGGGTGTTGGCGCTTTTGGGGGGAACAGTACGGCTATTTTGATTCAGCCGACGATGCGCAGGCTTTTTACGACGAGAGCGCATATATGCTGCTCCGGCAGATGGCAGCGCCAAATTCTCCGCAGTGGTTCAATACAGGGTTGAACTTTGCATATGGTATTACAGGTAAGTCCCAAGGACATTTTTATGTTGACCCCGGGACGAAAAAACTTGTTGCTTCTAAAGACGCTTATACGCATCCGCAGCCACACGCGTGTTTTATCCAGTCTGTCGAGGACGATTTGGTTAATGATGGTGGTATTTTCGACCTTGCTGTGCGTGAGGCTCGTATTTTCAAATATGGCTCCGGCACGGGTACGAACTTTTCATCCCTTCGTGCTTCGGGTGAAAAACTCTCCGGTGGTGGCTCCTCGTCTGGTCTGATGAGCTTTTTGAAAATTTACGATCGTGCTGCGGGCGCTATCAAGTCCGGCGGAACTACGCGCCGTGCTGCGAAAATGGTTATTCTGAACGCAGACCATCCGGATATCGAAGAATTTATTGAATGGAAAGCAAAAGAAGAAGAAAAAGTGGCAGCTCTCGTGTCCGGCTCAAAATTAACGGCTCGTGCGCTGCAATCCGTGATGGATGCTGCTTTGGCTGGTGGGACGGATATGAAGGCAAACGCTGACCTTGCGAGTGCTGTTCGCAAAGCCGTTGCCCTGGAAGTACCGCAAAGCTATATCTTCCGCACATTGGCTCTTGTTGAGCAAGGCTTCACAACACTTGATTTTGACACCTTTGATACACATTACGAGTCCGAAGCCTATAACACAGTAAGCGGGCAAAACTCCAACAACACCGTCCGGGTAACGGCTGAGTTTATGCAAGCTGTGGTCGAGGATAAAGAATGGAATCTTATCAAACGCACAACGGGCGGCGTTGCAAAAACTATCCGTGCCCGTGACTTATGGCACAAAATAGCCGTAAGCGCGTGGAAATCTGCTGATCCGGGACTTCAGTACGATACAACTATCAATGAATGGCATACTTGTCCGGCGGATGGGCGTATCAACGGCTCTAATCCTTGCTCAGAGTATATGTTCTTGGACGATACCGCGTGTAACCTTGCTAGTTTGAATCTTGCGCATTTCGTCGAAGAAGACGGTACGTTTAAAGTGGATGATTTCAAGCACGGGGCACGTATTTGGACGACAATTCTGGAAATTTCTGTGCTGATGGCGCAGTTCCCTTCCAAGCGCATTGCCGAACTCAGTTATAAATTCCGTACACTGGGGCTTGGTTTCGCTAATCTTGGTACAATTTTGATGACGCAAGGCGTTCCTTACGATTCCCCGAAAGGCTTGGCTATTGCTGGTGCTATCTCGGCTTTGATGACGGGCGAAGCGTATGCTACGTCCGCCGAAATTGCGAAAGAACAAGGAGCATTTCCGGGTTATGAACCGAATAAAGAAGCGATGCTGCGTGTTATGCGCAATCATCGCCGTGCAGCATACAATATGGCGGAAAACCAATACGAAGGTCTTAGCGTCAAACCAATGGGTATTAATCACGAACTTTGCCCGCCAAACCTTATGGCGGCTGCCCGCGATGCGTGGGACAGGGTCGTAGAACTTGGCGAACAATATGGTTTCCGCAACGCACAAACGACCGTTATTGCGCCCACTGGAACGATAGGCTTGCTTATGGATTGCGATACCACAGGCGTAGAGCCGGATTTTGCTATTGTCAAGTTCAAAAAACTTGCCGGTGGCGGATACTTCAAAATTGTCAATCAATCTGTTCATATCGCGTTATTGCGTTTGGGCTACACGGCGCAGCAAATTGAGGATATTGAGAAATATTGCAAAGGACGCGGGACGTTGACGGGTTGTCCGCATATCAATCGCCAAGCACTGAAAGAAAAGGGCTTTACACCTGAGGCGTTGGATGCGATTGAGAAACAACTTGATGCCGTGTTTGATGTGAAATTTGCACTTAATAAGTGGTCGCTTGGCGACGATTTCTGCAAAACAACACTGAATTTCACGGAAGAGCAGTTGAACGATTATAGCTTTAATATGCTGGAAGCACTTGGCTTCACACGGCAGCAAATTGACGAAGCAAATGAGTACATCTGCGGCACGATGACCGTCGAAGGCGCTCCACATCTCAAAGACGAGCATTTGCCGGTATTTGACTGTGCGAATAAATGCGGCGCAAAAGGACAACGCTACATCGCATATATGGCACACGTCCGCATGATGGCGGCGGTGCAGCCATTTATTTCCGGTGCGATTTCCAAAACCGTGAATATGCCCTCAGAAGCAAGTATTGATGAGGTTGCGGCGGTATATATGGAATCATGGAAATTAGGCGTGAAAGCAAATGCGCTCTACCGCGATGGTTCTAAACTCTCACAACCGCTTAACAGCACCGCTGCAAGCGACCTTGACGAGATTCTCATGCTCGGTGACGAGGAAACACTGGATGAAACCAAGGGACCAAAAGAAGTACAAATGCAAATTGTCGAAAAGGTCTATCATCGCGCACAGCGCCGCCGTCTGCCGAAAAAGCGGACGGGTCACATCCGTGAAGGTTATGTGGGCGGACACAAAGTATTTCTACGCACAGGAGAGTTTGAAGATGGTTCGCTCGGCGAGATTTTCATTGATATGTACAAAGAAGGCGCTTCATTCAAGGGCTTACTAAACTGTTTTGCGGTTCTTGCCTCGAAATCCCTTCAGTACGGTATGCCGCTCGAAGAGCTTGTTGAAACCTTTACCTTCACGCGCTTTGAGCCTGCGGGCTTTGTAGAAGGGCATGAAGCAATTAAAAACGCAACATCCATTTTGGATTACGTGTTCCGCTCCGTAGGCTACGACTACCTCAAGCGCAACGATTTTGTTCATGTCAAGGCAGTAGATGAGCCGCCCGTGAGCAATAAAACTGCTTCACCGGAGTTGGGTAATCCTGCCTCTAGTATAGCGACAACGGTTATGCCGGAATCAGCGCTTGCAGAAGTTGCTTTCAGCAATGGTGGGGCGACGGGTTCCAATGGGAACGGGCGTACTGCGCAAGTAGTAGAGGCAAAGGCAAAGGGCTACACAGGTGAGCAGTGCTCCAACTGTGGTTCAATGCGCGTCAAGCGGAACGGGTCGTGTACGGTATGTGATGATTGTGGAACAACGAGTGGTTGTTCGTAATCTCTGTGGTATAGTTTTTGAGCGGAAAGCCTTGTTTAAAGCCCGGATACAGATAAGCGGTATTCGGGCTTTTGTGTTATGTAGTTCATTCAAAGGGCTGATAAAGTCTAGTGTTGAGTTATCAAGTTCACGATAGAACAATCGGGGGTGAGTGTACAAAGCAGGATATTGTCATAAAATTAGGAGGAGGTGATTGGATTATCAGGTACAATTGAGAGCAAATTCTGGGTATAATTGAGTCATTTATGAGCAGTAATTGTAGGAGCAGTGATACAAAAGTGGAAGTAAAGTGCAAAAAAGTATATTTTTTTTTAT
>CALCNX010000079.1 GCA_937899715.1 uncultured bacterium
AACTCGTGAGCAAGATAGGAGGCTTGGTAAGGGGTAATCGTCGTCATATTTTTGAATTTTCTGGTTAGAGATTTTTTCGCAGTTCCTTCATTGTTTTCGCGCCAAACTGCCGGAGTAGAAACAGGTGGTTGGGTCTGCGGCGTTTGTATTGTATTGCAAGACGGTCAAGAAATTGCAACCATGTATCGGGATTAAGAGTATCGGCTTGGGTAGGTTCTTCGGGCAAGTGCAAATCATACACTTGAAAGCAATAATCAAATTCCGCATAGTCATAAAAACTCTCGCTTTCGTCATCTCCCGGCTCATCATTGGGATTCGCACCTGCTTCCAGCAATATCCGCAAAACATCTGTTGCCATAAAAAGAATTACGGTGAACAGTACGCCTATATTTTCACTGTTCCTGAAATTTGGGTCAGCGCCACGTTTGAGCAACTCTCGTGCAATGGTTGTAGCATGAGGACTTTTATCAAAAAGAGCATCGTCGAGAATGTCAGCAAGCAATGTTTTATCTACACTGCTCAAACAATTGAGGTTTAAGCCTGTTGCAAGCAGTGTATCAACACGTTCAAAATCCATTGCCAGTGCAGATTCACGCAATTCGGAGTATTCTTGTGTAGTCATTGAATTGTTTTGACGTTAGTATTTTTCTATGCCAATTCCGCCCGCAGAAACCGCAACAACTCTTCTTTATTCGGCAATTCCACAAGGTACTTGGAAACAAAAATCTCGTTTGCAAGCCCCGTCGTGGTGTATTCCACCAGCGCGTCATCGCGGTCGGCGCAGAGAATCAAGCCGACAGGCGGGTTATCGCCGTCCGTCATTTCGTTTTTGCGGTAATAGTTCAGGTACAGATTCATTTGCCCCGAATCGGCATGGTCGTATCTGCCAAGTTTCAGGTCAATCAAAACATGACACTTCAAAATACGGTGATAAAACACCAAATCTATGCGATAATGCGTGTTGTCAAAAGTGATGCGCTTTTGCCGCGCCTCAAAGCAAAAGCCTTTACCAAGTTCCGTAAGAAAGTGTTGCAAATGGCTAATGATAGCGGTTTCGAGGTCATTTTCAGAATACTCTGCTTTTTCTTCCAAACCCAAAAACTCCAGAACATACGGATTTTTGATAAGTTCCACTGCTGATGCGGGTTGCTGTTCCTTGATACGCGAAATAACAGCCCGTTTGTCGGTCGAAAGCCCTGTGCGCTCGAAAAGCAGTGTGTCTATTGCCCGTACAAGTTCGCGGACATTCCACGCATTGTTGACGGTTTCGATTTCGTAGAAACGACGTTTGAGGTCGGAATCAAGCCGCAACAGCTCGATGAAATGTGAGAAGGAAAGTGTTGAAAGCAAGGTTTGGTGAGGCAAAGTGATAGATTCATCAACTTCCCGCGAGTTCACCAATTCGCCAGACGCTGTCTGGCGAATTGCCTGACCGATAGTTTGACTCACGGGCAAATGACGGATTGCGGCTAAAATACTCTCACCGAACCAAGGATAGGTGAGATAAAACTGCCGAAAGTTTTTCATATTACTCACGCCAAACCCGCGAATATGCTTCATTCGTTGGCTTATTTCTTCGATGAGTTTTTGCCCATACTGGGCGCGATCATCACCGTTTTGTTCAAATTCTACGATGTACCAGCCAATAAGCCAATTACGAATCGTTTGAAATGTATTGACCTGCCGGACAGCTTCAGAGGAAAGCTTGCGGTGTGTTTGTTCGATGGAACGAATGAGGTCGGTAAAGTTCATGTTTTTGAATAGTTTAATTTTCGAGCGCTTAGGGTATTGATGGTTTTACTGTGTCTTTTGTAAGCGACGCAATTTTGCAGAGGCAAAACGTCCACTGTTAAGGCATTGTAAAACAAAACGATGTGCATCTTCTTCTGTTTTACAAACTCCCGACTCGACCATCAGTTTCAAGACACCTGGAACGACATCTACCTGAACAGGAAAATCCTCAATACGTTTTTGCTGTCTTTTATTCGTTGATGTGTTCATTATGTTTTCTCCAGTTATTTGATTTACAATGATTTGAGCGTATTATTTAATCCTTCTTTATATCGTCGTTGCAACAATACGTGTACCGTACCATACGACCAAAACCCGTTGCGCGTGGTTTTGAAGCCATTTGCGTTGAGTTCTTTTGCAATGGCACGTAATGACAGCCCTTGTGCTTTACATCGCGCTGAGAAGGCTAATGCACGGATATTGGCTATATGTTCTTTTGCTTGCTTCCGACGAGCGGCAGCAGCTTTCTCACGTGATGCGTCTGTCAAATTCTGTGGCGAACCAAGTTTGAATCCTTGTGCTTTTTTTGCGGCTAATGCTGCCTTTGTCCGCTCCGATACAATTTCCCGTTCATACTGTGCGATAGTCGCAAAAATACCGATGGTTAGCGTATTTGCTTCGGGCATATCTGCACAGATAAAATCCACACCTGAATCCCGAAGTGCAAATATAAATCCGGCATTGCGCGAAAGACGGTCAAGTTTCGCAATAACAAGCGTGGCTGAAAAGCGTTGTGCGTGGGAAATTGCCGCGTGAAGTTGTTCGCGGTTATCATGTTTTCCACTTTCAACTTCGGTATATTCTGCAATGATAGAATCTGGACTTCGTGTATAAGAATGAACCGAAGCGCGTTGAGCTTCTAAGCCTAAACCGCTTGAACCCTGCTTTGCAGTTGAAACTCGGTAATACGCAACGTACTTTTTCATTTGTTTGTCTGTATGAATACTGAAACGAGTGTTTAAGATATATTACAACAAATTACAAAACTATTCCGATTCCACGAAAAATAAGTAATAATATCTTTACATTGCAGAACAATATATTATTTCGTATTTTACCAAAACAAATCAAGCAAACATGAGCTTGTACAAGAAAAAACAAATCCAATGGATACAAGTAAGACACTTCCAACAAAGACTAAATCTCAATCCCGACGTAGCACTTCTTCAAAGGAAGTTTTGAATGAACGTGAGTATAAAGTAGCTTTCGCTCATATCAGCACGTATATTGAACGCATGAAAGGAAATGAATCGAAACTTACACCCGAAGAACACGCCCATTTCCGGCAGCTTGCCTTAGCAATTCAAGAATACGAGCAGATACACTTCCCACTGCCAACACGACAAGAAATCCTGATACGTGATTTTACTGTTGGTGAATGGAATGCAGTAAAACTACGGGCTTTTAGAAAAGAGTTTAACTTAAAGCAGGCGAATTTGGCAGAATTTCTTGGAGTTAATCAATCACGGATAGCAGAAATGGAGCGTGGAGACCGTGCATTTTCGACAACAACGCGGATAGCGCTTGACCGTGTAACTGAGTATATTCGCACAGCACTTCAGAAGCAAAATAGCAATGGCTTTTAATTTGCGCCCGCACCGCCCCAGCCCAAATATTCTTTTCCGTTTTTTCCTCTTCTTTCATTTGGTAGCTTTCTGCTCGTGAATAACTGTTTTGTTTTAGATGCCTGACGTTTGTAGGCAACTCACGCTGAAAAAGCCTAAAAGGAATCGAATATAATTCTCACTGACATTTATGACGTTTATGGCGTTTTAAGAATTTATTAAGTTTATGGCGTTTATACTCTTGACATTTACTTGTAAAATCAATAACTTACAGAGGCAATTAACGCCGGATTCCGACAAAACACCACCGTTTTCCGACTACACCCAACCGAATTCCGAAAATGGGTTATGTCCTAAAAGTCTTGCTTTCTTGTATTGGTGCGGTACACATAGAGTTTTATCACTGCATCGTGCATGATTTCTGACTTCGAGAAGCAGAGTGTGCGACGATTCAAGCGCTTGATGTGCGTCCGAAAATTTAGATTCTGCCGTTCAATGCGCTGTGTACCCTGATTCGTTTTCGTTCAGCATCCCATACTTGTCCGAACACAAACCGCGCCATGAAGCCAAAGCAACGCTTTTAGGACACGTCCGTTATTTCCCGCGCCACTTTCCGTAATACCGCCGCAAGTGCCTTGCGGTCGTCCTCGGAAAGCACTTTTGCTTTAGCGCTTACCTTTAGAATTGTTTCCGCAAGTCTTTCCCGTTCACTGGTGGTGTCTGCGTCCTTTTGAGGTGTAGCAATCTTTTCTTTTGCGCGTTGTAGCTGCTTCCGTACCGCTTCTACGCCTTGTCCCGTTGCTTGGGCAATCTCAGCCGCGTTGAGTGGTTGAACGTCAAGGGTCTGGACATTGTCCAGACCTTTTGCATTGATGCGAACATTTATACGCTCATCAAAATTCGGGAACAAGACACGGTAAAGCTGTATTTTCTCGTCCGTGCTTAAATGCCGTCTGAGCAAATTATCGGAAACAATAAATTGTATTTCCTCTTGTTCCGACATATCCTCAAGCACAAAGCGCACCGGTACGTGTGTCAAGCCCAACTTCTTTGCAGCTTCCAGACGGTTGTGTCCCGAAATCAGCGTCTTGTCCCGACGTGCAATCAGTGGGTCGTGGATGCCATTTATGCGAATGTTCTCCACGAGGCTTGCCATTTCGTCATCAGCAAGCGGCTTAAAATACTGCACATTCAATGGATTCGGAATAAGTTCGCCAATCGGAACTTTTTGTATTGCCAGTTGTATATCGCGCCCTGCAAATTCATTCTTTTTTCCCGTAGAGGTGAGCGCTGCAAGGGGATTATTACCGAGTCTGCTTTTCATAGTGCTTAATAAATGATGTGGTGAGTGCCTGAAAATCATTAACTACATCGGCATTGGGGCGAATCTGAAACACCGTGCCACCGTGAGAACTTGCTTCTACCACAGCAACAGCACTGCGCACAGGCGGGGTAATCACGCGGTCTTGGAAGGTTTCGCGTAGCTGCTCCAACACCTCACGGTTGACGCTTTTGCGTGTGTCGTAGTGCGAGATAACTACGCCGGACAATTCCAGTGCCGTATTGTACAAACGCATTTGCTCAACAACGGTAACGATATTGGTCATGCCGCGCAGCGAGAGATATTCCGCATTGCTGACAACGCAAACATCCGTAGCCGATTGCATTGCGTTCATCGTGAGCATACCGAGCGAAGGCGGGCAATCAATGAGAACAAAATCGTATTGCTGAACAACATCACCAAGAACCGCTTTGAGCGCATTTTGCGTGTTGTTTGCTGTTAGTTCGTATTCAGTATTCGCAAGCTCAATGCTGGAGGCAAGTACGCTCACACCGTTTGCGTTATAGACACAACTTGCGGCACTTTCACCGTTCAAAACGTCGGTAACAGTTCGCGGTGCGTCTATTGCTCCGAGAATTTCCGTGAGATTTGCCTGTGTGTCGAAATCTATCGCCAGTACTCGCTTTTGGTGATGGTGCGCGAGAGAATAAGCAAGGTGAGCGCAAACGGTTGTTTTCCCGACTCCGCCTTTGTGATTGATGAAGGCAATTATTTTGGTCATAGTTGTTGCTGAGAGTGGATAAGAGCTTCTACGATTGCAATGCGATTCATGCGTAAAAGTAGTTGATATGCGGCTTGCTCTTTTTCTGTTGTGGGGTAGAGCAGGTAATCAGGTATGCTTTGTTCGGCTTCCTCTTGGATGCGGGTTTGCTGTTCGGGCGATAGCGTTGCCAAGAATTTTTCGACGGCGGTGTTTCGTACTATTTCCTTTTGGTCTTGAGTGTCGCTAGTCTTGAGGGCTTCTTTTGTGGTGCGCAGTTTAAGATTCTGCGCCTCCACAAGTGGAACGCCAGAAAGTCGGCGTTGAATGATAAATTTCACGGCTACTACTTTGTGCCGGACTTTCTGCTCCACTACATTGATAAAATACGTTGGCTCTTGTTTGTGAATATCCTGAAGTGCCTTTTTCACGATGTTGATATTGAGCCGGTTCCACGATTCGTAATTAGTATGAAAGAGCTTGTTCAGGTCTTCCACCGAAATAAACGGACTTTCGGCATAGCCACGCTTTTCGTCAAACCGGGAACGGCAAAATTCCCACAGTGCAAGCGAGTGTTTACTGGAAAACTGCGATTGCACCGAAAGCGGCAGCCGAACATACATCCCAATATCATTCGCGTCGGGCGTGTTTAGCAGCGTCAGCATTTTATGGATGAAGGGCGGGTATGACCACGAAATCATTTCTTGGTCTTTATTGTATTCGACCTGAGCAATAAGATTTACGGCGATTCGGGTGGGGTATTTTTTGTCTTTGCCGAAAATATTGGCTTCCATCATGGGCATATCGCCGATGCTTTTTATTTGTTCATAAACATCGTTATTGTTCTTGAACAATGTTTCACCTACTTTTTCTCGTATCGTTTTAACACTCAAGGAAAATGTTGTAGCATCATGGATGCTTTGCCGACTGTGTTCTATCATAACATTGTACACTTTGCGCTGTGCTAATGTTAGTATATTCTCAATATCTACCAGAGAACTTGGTTTTATGATGTTGTCCATAATCGCCTCTCTGAAAAATATATTTACTACCGCAAACCTGAATTTTGAAAAAATACCAATATATTCACTACCGCAAACAATATATCCACTACCGCAAACAGTCTTTTTCCAATATATTTACTACCGCAAACAATATATCTACTACTGCAAACAATATATCTACTACTGCAAACAATATATCCACTACCGCAAAGATTTACAAGTTCTTGTTTTCCAATACGTTCGCGCCACACTAAACTCTTAAATAGAGTAAATAACTATAAACTTTGTAAACTTTAGCGGTTTTGCTCCTTTGAGGCTTTCGCAGCACGAGTTGCGTACTTTCGTCAGGCTTCTGGAATCGTTGCTTTATAGTTTGCAGACGCAAATATACAACACTCAGACAAAAAAGAAACCCGTCCCTTCCATCCTTCCTCCTATCTTCTAAAGCATCTGTGACGATTCTTCACTCAACGGTACAGCATTCCATTACCGCACCACTACCAAACTAAAGAAATACTTCCACTGGGGGCGAGTAATGCCATTATTGTACAATGAGTTATTTCACAACCCTTACATCATTACTTCACTAACCGCAAGACACTCGTTGCACGAAACTCCTTGCCTTTGGGTGTTCTAAATCCCGTTCGGTGCAGCTCATCGGCTATCGCGCGGAGCGTGAGACCTTTTTCACGCAGCAATTTTGCTACTTGTGCTGCTTGGAGGCTGCCTTCTTTTGCTTGTTCCTTCCGCACTCGTACTCCTTTCAAGCGGTCTTGATAGGTTAGGTTCTGCGGACTGCCGAGTGTGTAGCCTTGTGCTTTCTTCGCTGCCAGTGCCGCCACGATACGCTGGGAAATCAATTCCCGTTCGTATTGCGCCAGAACAGCAAAGATGCCGATGGTGAGCGTATTTGCTTCCGGCATATCGGCGCAGACAAAGTTCACCCGTGCATCACGCAGGGCAAAAATAAATCCTGCGTTGCGGCTTAACCTGTCCAGTTTGGCTATCACGAGCGTTGCGTTGTACCGCTTGGCAGCATCCAACGCTGCCAGTAATTGCAGACGCTTGTTATTTTTGCCGGATTCCACTTCGGTAAACTCGGCAAGTAATGTGTCCTTGCCGATGAACTGCGCGACCGAGTGCTGCTGCGCTTGCAGTCCCAACCCGCTTGCGCCTTGCTGTTTGGTCGAGACACGGTAATACGCGACGTAAGTTTTCATAGAGTGAGTGCTCATGCGGTGGTAAAAGACGTTGTACCGGCTTTTTTACGAACGACAGACAGGTGTTTATGATTTGTAACATATTATGAAGTAAATTTCGGTCGCTTCCAAACGCCAATCTTAGCGTTGAGAACGTTCCTTATACATTTCTTCACGCACAATCCGACATTCTTCTACGATTTCTTGCATTGTCGGACGCAAGCCTTTAACTTGGCGCATCTTTTCATCAAAAGCCTCAGCACGAGCGCGTAGCGATGTTTTATCATTCTTTTTCGTAGTATCTTGTTGTGTTTGTTTGCTGGACATGATAGACTCTTTCAAGTGTATATAAAAATGTTGTGCGACATCGCCATCACAATTCTATTTCCGCATACTTACCATATTGATTTTTTTCGATATAATAACGCCCATTTGTGCGAATACCTTCTTCGTTTTTAACAACCTCCGCACGAATCATAATGTTACAGTGATGCTTCCAAGCATTGTTTCCCTTAAACTCCGTACCGCCTTTTGTGCTTTCCATAAGAAGAATAAGCATTGTATTCGGTGATGCAGTTCGCCACTTCAAGACGGTTTCCGGTGTCAATCCCAAGCGTGAAGCACTGTCTATGGCGAGAAACTGAAACTGCTTGCTCATCACGATATGTTCTGCTTCAGCAATGCTATGGGTTTGAATAAGTGGTACATTCTTCGTTTTAGTCAAACGAGCCAGCGAAACGAGTGGCGAATCAGCACTGGTCAGCGACGCTTCCGATGTACACAAAGCACTTTTATTTGTCCTTCCAAGTGCTTTCAAAAGACGTAGTGTAAAACCTGTTTTTCCGCTTCCCGCATCGCCCCAGATAATGATATAGGGGTTAAAAGGTATCTGCCCCAACAACTCACTAAATGGCATCGGGAGCGGCAAAGACGGAAGTGTATGCTCTTGCTCAAGCTCTCCAGCAGTCGTGATAATGATATTCTCTGGAATAGTGCTTGGCGTGGCTATCTCAGGAGTGCTTGCCTGAAGACCGAACACTCTTGCTCTTCGTGCCGAAGCGTTCTGAATACGTGCTATTTCCTGAGGAATTTCTTCAATTTCATCTTCTATTTGTGCAATAATATCGTTTGAATAATTGATGAATTTCTTTCGTGCTTTCTTCATCTCTTCACCTGCTATTTCCGGCACCAGATTCTCAATTTTTGCATCTTGGTAATCATAAAATGTTTTGCAGAAACGGGCAGCTCGCTTAACATAATCAAATTGCTCGCTTTCCGTTAAAATATCCCATACGGGCAACGTATCGGTATCAAGTTTATCAGCATTTTGTCTGTCCTTGACAAGTAAACGCTTGCCTTTAAGCGCCTGAGAGCCAAGTTCTCGTACTAAAAGAGGGGTATCACTACCGATTTGATAAAAGCTCATGGATAGCGGATTATCAAGAATTGTCTGCGTCAGATCCTGTAATTCTTCCGGGCGAAATTGCTCCAGCACCTCAAGTTCTTGAAGAAGGTCAAACAATTTCTCCTTGCTTCTGACTTCTTCACGATGGAGTTTGGCTGCGATACTTTGCCGCTTCATTCCAACAAAATCAGGTTCGGAAATCCCATGCTGTTTACGATAAAATTTCACACGGCAGGATGTTTTGCAGTGCGTATGATGATAGGTTTTCTTGACAAATTGCGTTCCACACGTCGAGCAAATAGCTGTTGCGCCTTTCATAATTGTAGCGATAAAAGAAGAAAGTATGTGTTATTACGAGTAAAATTCGATAAAAATGATACGTAACGGTATATGCGCAACATACGTTTCAATACGTATCGTTACGCAAAATAGTAAAACAAAAATAGAAATGAATCCTAAACTTGTTAAAGAAGATAGCACGTCCGCACGAAAGAAAATATATGGCAGGAAAAGAAAGAAACGGCAAGCGTCCCAAGGTAATTAGCAGTACAGATTCCGAATAATGAGCAAGGCACGTTGTTTGTAAAGTGGCAAGATCCCGTAGTGCCGACTCACTACCTCTTGACAACGTGCCGATACAGTCGGGCAGTTTCTCAGGGGCAAATATACGATAAATTGAGAAAAGGTAAAATTACAACCATCCGAAGACGTGAGCGCACTCTTGAGCAACATCTTCGAGTGTTGGTGCTGGGGCGAATAGTACGGTATCGGTTCCGATGTGTTTATGCTCGCGGTAGGGCAGTGTTGGTTTGTGCAGGGCGTTATCGTAGCGAAAGAGAAGGTTTTTTGCAGCATCTTGTACATGATAGCTGTATCGAAGTTTGCTCTCATCGTGGGGCAGCGAGGCATCAAGATATTCTTTCCAATAAAGTTCACTACCATTTGCCCATTCTATGCGCCCTGTGATGTATGCTTGGTCAGGCGGACGAGTATCAAACGTTACCTCACAAACCACCACAAACGGCAATGCGGCAAATCTATCGCAAACACGTTTGATACCGTCGCAATACGCATCAATACTCATACTGCAAACTCCGCAGGTTCTCCAAGCGTTCCCGCAGACGCTCGCGCAATTCGTACTCGCCCGCCCACTGGATATACTCGTCGTCGCCACCAGACAAATCTTCGGCTGCCATAGTGGAATAAAATACGTCCGACGAAACAGCATAGCGGGTTTCAAACGGCACTAATCGCTTGTCTGCCGCATACAGAGACATCTCTAGCCGCGCAATTTCCTGCGCGATAGCGGAGGTAACAAGCCGCAGCGTTTCTTGTCCGCCGCGAGCAGTCGAAATATGAAGGGTTGCAATCATGGCGTGTTGAAAGAATGAAGAGATATTCGGTTCAAAATGACTTTTGGGCGGGAAAATCCAGATGTTTTTGGAGCATATAAAAATGCCACGAGTACAACGAACTATTCACGAGCTGTACTTCCGATGAACCGACTGCTTCACCACGTGGCAAAAAATGAGCAAGGCACGTCATTATAGAAATCCGCAAGATCCCGTAACGCCGACTCGTTACCTCTTGAACAACGTGCCGATACAGTCGGGCAGTTTCTCAGGGGCAAATATATTGAAAAATTTCATCGTAAAAAAGACCGCGACTACAAATACCGATACACCAACCAAACGAAGTACATGATTTGGTTTTCACTTGAAAAATCATAGATTTGTACAGAGCGCTAACAGAATGTGTGCTGTGAGGTACACCAGCTGCCCGGAAGGAATCGCCTTCATCGGCGAGATGATCACCGGATTTTGAAGTGTTAGCAAACTTCCTGTTAGCGGTCTTTATCAATACCTATCTGGGGACGATTGAAGCAGCCCTTCAAAGCTCATATTTTTGACAAGATAATTATGCGAAACAAGCGCATATTTCCACTGCTTACCATTTGACTGCGCCGTAAATTCCGTTGCATACTTACAATACTCTTTTGCTGCCCGGGCTTTTTCCTGTACATCGTCGGCATCCATATCTTTTGCTGCTTTTATTTCCACGATATAGATAGAATCTGCCGTTTCAACGACAAAATCCGGCTCATATTGCCAAGAATCTTTATTCCACCACAGTGCAAATTGCCCCGGTGCAGGGCGCAACCACTTTTGTACTGCGTTATCATACTCCAAAATGTAGGCAAAGGTCTGCTCGGAACGAGAATCAAACTTGTATTCAGCATGGCAGGCTTTTTTGAAGCCGAAAAAGATATATTTGCTTGTCAAACTTGCCGCAAAGCTTTCGTCGTGAAGTGCTTTCCGATTGTCGTTATTTCTCTCTTTGGTGTAATGCCAAGGGCGAATCGTCGAGAAGGGAAATATCTCCGGCTTTTCGTACTCTCCGCCTTTGGTGCAGAGATGGGGCTTCATTTGTTCGTATATGTTCTGTGCAATGATATTTTTCCACTGAAATACCGTTCTGCGCGCATTTGCCTCGTCGGAATTTGACAACCGAACAGCAGCGAGAGCCTGCCCTATCAGTTTATGAAGCAATGCCGAACAGCTTCCATAATCAATTTCAGGGTAATCCAGCAAGGCGACAAGCAGCATTTCTTCCGGCGTTCCGAAATGTACACCGGGCTGCACTGCTACCAAATCACGCTTGCCGTCCACAAGCCCAAGCACGACAACTTCTTCGGTAAGAGGCGTAAAGTGAAACGTGCCGGAAGGACTATTTTTTGACGTATCCAAGTCGAAATTCTCGAAATATTCAATGACATCGGCGCGGCGAATAGTGATGCGGGGGATTTCGATAATCTGCTTCGTAAACCGCTCTACGGCTGCCGTGTAATGCTTTTGTGCCTCAGCAAGAATCTCTCCTGCAAAAAGCGTGTGCTGCGGTGCGGCTTCTATTCTTGCTTTTATCTGTTCCATCACTACAGCCTTCACTTCAGGCTTGTGCAAATCGGACGCGCTTTGGAGTGGTATCGGCGGGGATGCTCCAAAAGCTGCTCCGTTAGCTGTACCGACAAATGTGCGGCTATTGACCTCGTTAATGACTTCACGGACTATTTTTTCTGCTTCCCAAGCATTTGTGCGCTGTTGGCGCTCTTCTGGTTCTGCAATAGCCGCAAGTTCTTGTCTTTTTTGTGTATTTTCTAACTCTAACTCTGCTTGCAAGGTGCTTTGTGTTGTTACGTTTTCTTTTCCGCGCTCTAAGTCTTCATCGGACAATTCTATAAATTGCAGCTTCCGCAGAATAGAATCAGGATGCTGTGCAGCTTGAATGACGTTTTGAAAATTATCATGCGCCACAACGGTCAGCTTATCCACCGCTTCTACGCCCGTGCGCTCGCCGTAGGGCAGGCGCAAGCCGCGCCCAATCGTCTGCTCTACAAGCACAGGTGCATTGGCAGCACGGAGCGGGACAATCGTGTACAAATTCGCCACGTCCCAGCCTTCTTTGAGTTTGTTCACGTGAATCACAATTTCAATAGGATTTTCCGCGCTTTCCAGTGTGTGAAAAAGCCGCTCAACCTCTTCGCCATTGGTGGAACTGTCTATCTGCAACACTTTGCCTTTGTATTCACCCTTGAAAAAATTGTCCGAATTGACAAGATTCTGCACACTCTCTGCATGGGCAATATCGCGGCACACAACGAGCAAAAGCGGCTTTATTATGGGCTTACTTGTATTGAGTGCATAAAGCTTCAACGCTTGCTTGGTGTTTTCGTGAAGACTGATGCCATCCTCCAATTTGATATTTTCAATTTCCGCTTCGTTGTAGTTTTCCGCTTTGAAATCCTTGCGCGTGGCAACGGCAGGATTTTTCACATACAAAGCACCATCCAACGCGCTTGCGAGCGAGTATTCGTACACCACATTGCGAAAGACATTGCCGCCTTCATCTATCGGCGTGGCGGTCAGTTCCAGCCCCAGCACAGGGCGCAGTTCGTTGATAGCACTGCGGCTTGCGTCAGCGTGATAGCGGTGCGCTTCGTCCATCAGCACGACCAAATCATCCAGCTTCGACAAATATTCCCAATACGACTGCCCAAAATACTCCGAAAGCCGCTTGATACGAGGCAGTGCACCTTTTTCTTTGCCACGTGACGGCGAGGAAGCATCACGGTTGAATTTAGCGATATTGAACACATTGATACGCACTTCCGCTTTCTCAAACATCGGTGCGGCGGCTTGGTAATTCTCGCCCGTTATCACAACGGGACGATTATGCACAAACTCGCTCAAGCCCTGAAATACATACTTCGGGTGTCCCGGATTCCCAAAGTCTTCGATGAGCTTTTCGTAAATGGTCAGGTTTGGCGCGAGAACGAAAAAATTCCGAATGCCATGCTGCAAATGCAAATACGCAATAAATGCCCCCATAAGCCGCGTCTTTCCTACACCCGTGGCTATCGAAAAGCACAACGACGGAAACGCCCGCTCGAAATCCGTACAGGTCGGATACAGCTCGCGTACTTTGGCGAGTTCTGCCGAAACGTCAGTATCTTTTTCTAATGTCAAAACGTCTGCGAGGCGGACAAGAATATCTAATGCTTCCTGCAACGGCTTACGGAGCGATAAGCGTTGTTTTATTGCGGTTTCGTGGGGCATTGCTAAAAAAGAAAGTGATGTGAATCCGTTACGGCTGCATCCAATCGGTCAATACTGTTCGCAGTGCAACGGCAACAGAAGATATATCATCGTGCGTCAAGCTGCCAAGCCGACGCTCAATAAGAGTTTTTTCCAGTGTGGCAAGTTTGTCGGCACGAACAACAGACGGCGAGAGAAGCCCTGCCGATTGCCAATCTTGCAAAAGTGTATCATACTGTGTTTGCACTTGTGAGCTTGTTATCCGTGCCACAAGTACGTCGTTGTCGCCTGTATCGGCAAGCACCAATGCAGGGCGACGCTTTGCGCCGCCGGATGTGAACGGAAACGCCACAAGTAGAACATCGCCAACAACGTACTGTTTCATAGCGCGTCATAGATTGCATCGGCATCAGAATACCCGCGCAAAAACTCGCTTGCCGCCAGTGTGTTCCATGCCTGTTGTTCGCTTTGTTGCACTTGCTGTTGTCCTTGTTCGTCCAAAAGCACAAGTACGCGAACAGCACTCCGCGACCTCATTTGTGCCGTGATTTCATCTGGTAAGTGCAGTGCGCCCGAAGCATCAATCTTGGCGGTACATTCGTAGGCTTGCATAGTATTGAAGAATCGTGTTGAAGAATTGATACGAGTAATGCGGTTACTCAAAAAATGTGTTTTGTACCGCAGCGTCAGTGTTTGCTTTCTTCACTCCGCGCTTCTTTGGTACTATCGGCGTGGAAGACGCTTCCGTGCTTGCTTCCGGCAAATTATCCTCGTCGTTATCCTCTTGCGGTAAATTCACAATCGTTGCCTGTACGTTCAGCGAATAATCGTCTTTGCCGAATTCGCAGCGTCCCAAGAGCATGAGCGGGATTTTTTTGATGGTGATGTTCGGGTGTTTGCCTTTGCAAGCGCTGTCGTAGCTGCGGCAGCACACAAGCAAACTTTCGTCGTCCTTCATCTCGCCCCGCAGACGCTCCAATACTTCCACCGTGATAAACTGCGTCGTGGTGTAGATAAAATCCTTCTCCGTGCTGCGTCCTTGTTTCCAGTACACCGTTTCATGCGGGTCGTAGCGGAAGCCTTCGTGTTTTGCCATTGCTGCCGCCAGCATTTCAGCGTTGTAGCGTTCGTCTATCACCCACTGCCCGTATTTGTCTTTGCGCAAAAGGCTCGGCGCAAGGGTGTAAAAGCGGAAGCCCCCGCCGCCCCGCCAGCCTGCCGCCTCAGTGATGCCGCCCGCATCCTCACCGCGCACGACCTTCCGCAGACGCTCGTAGCAGTGCGTGTAGGCGTGTGCGCCCAGCTCTATGCCTATCCACCGCCGCCCCATTTTGTGCGCTACGGCGGCTGTGGTGCCACTGCCTAAAAACGAATCCAGCACGAGGTCGCCGGGGCTTGTGGCAAGCGTCAAAATGCGCTGCACGAGGCGTTCCGGCTTGGGGGTGGCGAAAATATCATTTGCATTTATACTTCCCGCTTCACGTTTTGCTTCTTGGTTATCACCGACTTCATTACGAAGCCATAACGTTGTTGCAACGATACCGTCTTGTACTTCGGTAAGAAATCGCTTTAGTGCAGGAACATTACTACCATTGTTACCGAACCAAACCCGTTCTTGGTTCAATAATTCTTGATATTTCTCCTTTGTTACAATCCAGCAGCGTCCTTTGGCTGGCATTACTTTTCGCCCAGAAGGAGTAGTAATCTCATAGATATTTTCACTGTGTCCTGTTCGAGCGTATTGCTCACCTCTTTGTCCACCTGTAAGACTGATTGTAAAATCAACATTTTTCCAAACACCACGAGGGTCATTATCAGGATTGGAATACCGTTGATTCATTTCATCAGTTCGCGGTAAGAGATTAGGTCGCCATTTTTCTTTTACTCGTGCATAAACAAGAATATGGTCGTGCATATCTGATAACCATACTGCATTTGCTTGGGGTGAATACTTCTTCTGCCACACCACATTTGCCACAAAATTCTGTCGTCCGAACACTTCATCGCAGAGAACTTTGAGGTAGTGCGCTTCGTCGTCGTCAATGGAAATCCAAATCGTGCCGTCGTCCGTGAGCAAGCGGCGGAGCAGTTCCAAGCGTGGTTTGATGAGCGAGAGCCAGAGCGAATGTTCAATGCCGTCGTCGTAGTGGGCGAAGGCGTTGCCGGTGTTGTAGGGCGGGTCAATGTAGATGCACTTTACTTTGCCGGCGAAATCTTGTTCGAGTGCTTTGAGGGCGAGGAGGTTGTCGCCGTGGATGAGCATATTTCCTGTGGTTTGCGCTCCAATGCTGTGTTCGGGGTCATGGAGGAGGATGCGAGGTTCGAGAGTGGGTTCGTGTCCTTTGCCAATCCAGGTGAGTTCGAGTTTTTGCATATCGGTTTTGGTCAGAAAAGAGGGGTATGTTACGGAGCAAAAGGCAAACGAATGACGTGAGCGCGAATCCATCGGACGAGTTCCTGCCGCGAGAATGTGCCGGAAGCAAGAGCCAAGACCATACGTTCTTGTTCGTCCACATCGGCATTCAGTGTAAAACCGTTAAAGACTAAAAACGTTTCGCACGCAGCATGAGCAATACGCTTGTTTCCGTCGGCAAAAGGATGATTATTGATAAGCGAAAACATAAGTGCGGCGGCTTTTGTCGGTAACGTCGGATAAGCAGCTTTACCAAAGGCAGTCATTCGGGGCTGTGCAAGTGCGGATTCAAGTCCCGCCATATCACGTATGCCGGGCATACCGCCATCACGCTCAAGAAGACTCGTATGCAAGTCGAGAACAATAGAGACATCAATGTAGCGACAAAACATTAGGCAAGTCGTTTGTAGAGTTCTTTATTTTTTTCAAGAACATAGTTTTTGATGTTCGCATAGTTTTTTGTTGCGGTGCTGACGGTCTCATCGCTTTTTGGCTGCGCTTTAGCTCGGCGCGTTACAGTGACGGTTTGGGCTGAGGATTGCGTATTGGCAGGAGTTTGTTCAGGCTTCCGTGACCGTTTTGGCGTGGTAGTCGAAGATAATGTTGTTGTTGCCATAGTGCGAAGAGAGAATGTATCGAACGTTGTTGCGGTAATGAAGTCAAACTACTGATTTTTCGGGTGTTTTCAAAGAAGCACACGTAACAATAAACGAAGCAAACTCTGCCGGAATAGTATTCATGCGGTAAGATTATGAGCATCACGGGAAAAACCTTCTTTGGCAGCAATGGCGGCTTCCCAATCCATGCCGTCATCCTCACGCTCGAAGAGTGAGGGCGACGATAGTTCGTGGAATTGCGCACAAAACTCGTTGTAGCTCATGCCGTATTTTTGTTCGTAGGCACTAATACGCCGCTCATAATCGGCAATTTGCTGCTCCACAAGGCGTAGTGCTTGCTCACGAGCAAAGGACAGTACGTCGGAGTACCCGAATCCACGAATCGTATCGGTGAGAGTTTGTTCTTGCAGTACGCTCATAGTCTTGTCCAAAAATCGTTTTGAACGGAAATTATGCACTCAAACTACTGATTTTTCGGGTGTTTTCAAACAACAAAACAAAGGCTTACTCCTACGCAAACCTAGATAATTCGCCACTGCACGGTGAAGAGTTCCCGTACGTGCAGTTGTTGGTTAATCTCTTTTTCTAAATCGTCCAAGAGTGTTTTTTTCTGCCGTGCAATATCTGTTTGTGCTTGGAACTGCTCGCGCTGTAAGTCATTGGAACGCTGTTGCAATTCTTGAATCCCGCGCTGGGCAGCAATTTTTTCTGCGGCGGTAGTGATGCCCTTCATTTCTCCTTTGCGAAGTTTGATGAGGTCTTTGATGCTTTTCATCTGAAGTGTATAAGCACTGAGCGCGTCGTCTTCCCATGTATCTAATTTTTCAACACCTTTAGAATCATAACTATTTGCTGCTTTACCTATAACAGGTAATTCTAATTCAGCTTTAGCTTCTTCCATATTAAATAATGTTTTAGGTGTATATTTAAACCCATCGGACATCATGCGTTTTAATGTAAGAGTTCTACCTATTTCACAAAGTAAATAATTATTATAAATACCATACGGGTTATATTGTTGTACAGATTCCATAAAATTAATTTGTTCTTCTCCGCCTTTACAATAACATATAACAGGACCTCGAGTTTCATCAAAATATTTTTTGTATGCTGGTTCATCTTTAACTACATGAAAAAATTGCTCTAGTTTATTTTCTTTTTTATTTTGACCCATGTGGTCAAAAACTTCATTGTCCGGATTATAAACAGCTAC
>CALCNX010000080.1 GCA_937899715.1 uncultured bacterium
ATCAATCCAACCATTTGTTATGCTATCAAAGAAGCTGACTGCATTTTTCGTATGCGTCCATAACCCACGTTGCAGTGCGTTTGCTGATGCTCCACCATATCTAACTTCACAAATGTAATTGTTATTTTGGTCTAAAAATACAAAGATTGGATGTTGTCTGCTTTTCCCTCGGCTTCTTCCGTCAAAACTCTCTCCTTTGCCTACATACAGTATTCTTGTGGTTTCTCTCATTGCTTTTTCGTAGTCAAAAATCATAATGTTACATTGCTTCATGCCCTCGTTGTAAATGAGCGGCATGACATTAACATTCAAAAAATCTTTGAAAGCATCGGATTTGAAAAGAGAAGCTATTTGTTGTGAATCGGTAATTTCTTTTCCTTGGCGTTCCAAATAAGGAAACATTCTTTGCTCACTGTCCGTAGAGAGCTGTAATGGACCGTCTCCATAGGCTTTCAGACTAACCGGAAATTCTGCTTTACTCAATTCGTTAATAATGACAATATCCTCTTCGCGTTCTTTCGCACGAAACAGATCTTTGCCAACATGAATAGACCGAAAGTCATACATAAACTGGTTGATAAATTCTGCAATGCCAATTTCTGCTAAATCTCCGTGGGTTTTATTTCCGACGAGGCGCATCGTGAAAATGTTGCTCAAGGTATTTACCACCAAGCGTTTATCTTTTTGAACCAAGAGCTTAAATCGTTGCTTAAAATCAGTATATGGATTCATCTGCTTTTTGTTTTTTGTGAAGATTCTTTCTTGTAAAGACTCATCTGCCACTACAAAAGTAGTTTCCTACAACCTACAAAATTCCGCCTTCTCCTCCAAATCAAAAAGCCCCGCACACAAGATTCCACCTTGCATACAGGGCTTTCCCATCAAGATTTCACCAAGCAATTACGCCACATCAAAGCGGTCAAGATTCATCACTTTCGCCCATGCTGCTACGAAGTCGTGGACAAATTTCGTTTTGCCATCTGAGCAGCCATAGACTTCAGCAATAGCGCGGAGTTCGGAGTTTGAGCCGAAAATCAAATCCACGCGGGTTGCCGTCCATGTTTTTGCGCCGCTTGTGCGGTGGAATCCTTCAAACTCCTCAGCGTGAGCGTTTACTGCTGTCCAGATAGTGTTCATGTCGAGCAGATTCACAAAAAAGTCATTGCTGAGGGTTTCTGTCTGCTTCGTAAATACGCCGTGCTGCGAGCCGTCAAAGCTCGCGTTCAGTACACGCAGTCCGCCCACAAGTGCTGTCATTTCAGGCGCGGTGAGTGTGAGCAATTGTGCTTTATCGACAAGCATTTCTTCGGCGGAGGTGGTGTATTTTTTCTTCATGTAATTGCGGAAACCATCTGCTTGCGGCTCCAAAACGGCAAACGATTCCACGTCGGTATGCTCCTGCGAAGCATCCGTGCGCCCTGCGGTGAAAGGAATAGTTACGTTTACACCCGCATTGTTCGCTGCTTTCTCAACAGCTGCCGAGCCTCCCAAAACGATGAGGTCAGCGATAGAAACTTTCTTACCACCTGTTGCAGAGCCGTTGAACTCTTTCTGAATTGCTTCCAATTTGTCCAACACTTTAGCAAGCTGCGTCGGGTTGTTCACTTGCCAGAATTTCTGCGGGGCAAGGCGAACTCGTGCGCCGTTTGCGCCACCGCGTTTGTCCGAACCACGGAAAGTAGAAGCAGAAGCCCATGCGGTCGAAACAAGTTCCGCCACCGACAAGCCCGATGCAAGGATTTTCGCTTTCAGTGCGGCAATGTCGCTTGCGTCAATCGTTTTGTAATCAACCGCAGGAACGGGGTCTTGCCAAATGAGAACTTCTTTCGGCACTTCTGCACCCAAATAGCGTACCACGGGACCCATATCGCGGTGCGTGAGTTTGAACCACGCACGAGCAAAAGCATCCGCAAATTGGTCGGGATTTTCGTAGAAACGGCGTGAAATCTTTTCGTATGCGGGATCCATGCGGAGCGCGAGGTCGGAGGTGAGCATCATCGGTGCATGGCTTTTGGAAGAGTCGTGCGCATCCGGCACTGTGCCTTTGCCTGCACCGCCTTTGGGTGTCCACTGCTGCGCACCTGCGGGGCTTTTGGTGAGTTCCCACTCGTATTCAAACAAATGCTTGAAGTAATCGTTTGTCCACTGTGCGGGTTTGGTTGTCCATGCGCCTTCCAAGCCGCTTGTAATCGTGTCTGCGCCGTATCCTTTGCCGAAGGTGTTTTTCCAGCCTGTGCTTTGTTCTTCGATGCTTGCGCCTGCGGGTTCTGCACCGACGTATTTGCTTGGGTCAGCCGCGCCGTGCGTTTTGCCGAAGGTGTGTCCGCCCGCGATGAGCGCAACGGTTTCTTCGTCGTTCATTGCCATTCTGCCAAATGTCTCGCGGATGTCACGTGCCGAAGCAATCGGGTCGGGGTTGCCGTTAGGACCTTCGGGATTCACATAAATCAAGCCCATTTGCACAGCAGCAAGCGGGTTTTCGAGTTCGCGGTCATTGGCATAACGCTTGTCCTCAAGCCATTTTCCTTCCGAACCCCAGTAAATATCTTCTTCCGGCTCCCACACATCCTCGCGTCCACCGCCAAAACCAAAGGTTTTGAAGCCCATAGATTCGAGAGCGCAGTTGCCCGTCAAAATCATCAAATCCGCCCACGAAAGTTTGCGACCGTATTTTTGCTTGATGGGCCACAGCAGCAAACGTGCTTTGTCAAGATTGGTGTTGTCGGGCCAGCTATTCAAGGGCGCAAAACGCAGCGTTCCCGCACCCGCACCACCGCGACCGTCCGCAATGCGGTACGTGCCTGCGCTGTGCCATGCCATGCGGATAAAGAACGGTCCGTAGTGTCCATAATCGGCGGGCCACCACGCTTGCGATTTGGTCATAAGGTCAATGATGTCTTTTTTCACTGCCGCCAAATCAAGCGAGAGAAATTCTTTTTTGTAATCGAAATCTGCTTCCATCGGGTTGGAAAGCATGGAATTTTGGCGAAGGATGTTCAGGCGAAGTTGGTTGGGCCACCAATCGTGATTGCGTGTGCCGCCGCCTGCTGCCTGTTTCACAGCGCCGTTCATAAAGGGGCATTTAGCTGCATCGCCGTTCATTGCGCCATGACCATTCTGTGCGCTGGTTTTTTCAGATGTTGCTTGTTGAGACATTGTTGCAAAAAATAGAGGGTTTGGTGAGATGTGAATTATGAATTGCTGCAAATATAACGTTATTTTGTCATAAATTTGGACGAAAATATCTATCCGCGTCATTGATACTGTCTATACCGATGAACATACAACAAATGGAGTATTTGGTAGCTGTCGATAGGTTCAAAAACTTCACCAAAGCTGCCGATTACTGCAATGTTACTCAAGCCACTTTGAGCGCAATGGTCAAAAAATTGGAAGAAGAATTGGGCTGCGTTCTTTTTGACCGCAAATCAAGTCCGATTTTGACCACCGACATTGGGCAAATGATTATTGACGAGTGTAAAATCATACTGGCGCACTGCCGCCAAATCCACGAAAAAGCAAAAAAGCACTCCGGCTTGGTCGAAGGGAAAATCAAACTTGGCGTGATTCCGACGATTGCGAGTTCGCTTCTGCCGCGCATTATCAAGCCTCTTTTGGCAACGCACCCAAAACTCCATTTGGAAATCGTCGAAACGCCCACGCGGAACATCATCAAGCACATCAAAGACGGTACGCTGGACGCGGGGATTATCGCCACACCCGGCACGGACGAGACGATTGAAGAGAAAATTTTGTATTACGAAACGCTCATGGTCTATGGCGAGGTGGACAAAACCATGAAGTACATCATGCCGGAGGAAATCAAGAACAGCAAAGTGTGGCTTTTGGAGGAAGGGCATTGCCTTAGAGAGCAGTTTATTCAGCTTTGCGCACTCAAAAAAAAGGACACAAAGCCACAGAATCTCACGTTTGACGCGAACTCCTTTGAAACGCTGCTCGGTATGGTGGATGAGTTCGGCGGGCTGACGCTGATACCGGAACTCTACTACCAAAGCCTGCCGAAAGAAAGACAAGAAAAGGTGAGTTTGTTTCATCCGCCCGTGCCCGTACGCGAGGTTTCGCTGGTGTATTATCGCCCCTTTGCCAAAGAGCGCATCATTACTGCCCTAGCGGAACTTATCACGGGAACTATCGAAAAAACCTTGATGTCGAAGCGGTATAGTAATGCGGAGTTGGTGATTGCGCGGGTTTGAGCAGTGTTTGACGATATGGGATTAGAGCTTTAATAAGAATTGAAAGTGATTGCAAGGTCGCAGAAATACCTGCAAAAACTGCAGCACGAGCACTCCATGTACTTTGCAATTTTAGTGCTGCTGCTAAGTCTTGAAGGTCATTGCTGTAGGCGTTGCCCATATATGTACCACCCATTGGATTACCGCCCAATTGCCCACGTGATTTCACTACATGAATTGAAAATGTGTTTGGTGTCTTTATTCTGGCACTTTTAAACCAAAGTAAAGCAGCAATTATAGCTGCAATTGCCGTAAGAATATCTAAGGCATTGTTTAACATGATTTTATGTAAATAGTTTTGAAACAATTATTACCGTCTCTCCTCAATACCCGCATATAATCTCACTCCACCTCGCCCAAACTCCTTTCAAAAACCCACTGCAGCGCCGCCAACACCTGATATGGATTACTAAAGTTCATGCTCACATAGTCGGGGTCAATCGTGAGGATATTCTGCTCTAACTTCAGAAAACCCCAGCTATATGCCGAGGTAACGCAGGCTTCCACGATAAACGCATCCTCGCGGATGCGAAGATGAAATCACAGAATCCGCTCAAACCTTTCGTTTTGTCAATAGTAAATTTGTAGCCGGAAAAGGAGAAAACTTTGCATTCAATCTACAAAAGCTCCCCCTCTCCCAAAAACACAAACTGCTCGTTTGAAGTGTTCTCAACCACGACTTGTTTCTTGGGGAGTATTTTGCTATTTTGAACTAGAGACCGCATCATAACTAACTTTGTAAAGAAAGTGTACGAAACAGAACATCTTCAATAATTTCCAAGATATGAACCTCTCCTCCGCACTTGACAGATTCTATGCCACACTGGACAGACTTCACGCCGACGCAAAGGCAAACAGATGGCTTCGGTACTTTACTGTTTTTAATCGAATCGCCTTGGCAGCCGGATTTATACCGTCGGGCTTCGTAAAAATCATGGGTGAACGCTTCACCGCTTTATCTGCTCATCACCCAATGGGTCATTATTTAGAAGCATTACACCACACAGGGTATTATTACCCGTTTATTGGCATTGTGCAGGTGACTGCGGCTCTTCTTCTCCTCGTACCTCGCACAGCAACATTAGGAGCAATTCTCTATTTTCCCATCATCTTGAATATCTGTATTCTGTCATTTGCGGTGCGTTTCGATGGCTCACTTCTTTCTTCGCCCTTGATGGTACTCGCCAATTTGTACCTTCTCTGCTGGGATTACGACAAATTAAAATTTATTCTTCCTTTTTCCGAACCCGCAACTCCTCACGCCCAGCCAAAGCAAGACAGCATCAGTAGTACATTTCCGACAAGTTTTTTTGCAGGAGTGCTTGCTACCATTATCATCGTTGCGCTGGCAGTCTTCAACGCATACAGCATCCGACCGCGCAACACGATATCTGAGTGTAAGGAACAATGTAAAGGCAGCAGCAATCCCAAAGCGTGCAACGATTTCTGCGACTCTATTCATATAGCAGGTCAGCCGCTTGACAAATGCTTAGACGAATATAATAGAGCCACCGCACCAAAGAAAGAAGAGAAACGGTAATAAAGACTGCTGTTGATTAGGCGATGCGCCATAACGAGGGTTTGAAACTTTTGCATGGTCTGCCCCCGACGACCTCACAACTGCTTTCTTCCCCAATGCGTATTCCCATTCAAACCGTATAAGTGTCTCACACAAACAACCGCAACAAATAAGCTCCTTCCCTCGTACTTCGTGCAATGTGAGAGCACCTCCAGTGCTCCCCATATCCTTCTCCGCATCAGGCAAAACAGTAAGCCAAGCCTTGAAGTAATCAAACATTTGACCGAATTTTTATTTCTCATTTTCTTGAAAGAGCAGCTATGGAGCATCTACCCGAAATACTTATGGTCATCACCGTTTTTCTCGGTGTGCCGAGCATTATCACAGGCGCAATACTAGGGGTGCGTTTTCTTCGCATCGTGGAGCGGCGCGAAGAAAGAGCAACACAAGAACTGGCAATCACCGAAAAAAAACTGATGCTGGAAGAGCGTGACCGCGAACAGGAAATGGCAATATTTGAAAAAAAATTGGCATTGGAAGAACGCGAGCGCGAATTGGAAATATACAAATTGGAGCTAGAAATTCGCCGTTTGGAAAGCGGTTCCGGCTCGGATAACAAACAACTCCCGAACTAATCCTTATTTTCTTCAAACAATACAAGGACAGCAATTATGCCCTTTCGCACTATTTTCTACTCTGTTTCCTGCACTATTTTCTGTGCCGTTTTTTTCTTTCTGCCTGCTCCGGGAATCGCACAAACACTGGACACTATCACCACAAAAAACCAAAAACTTGATGTGCGAAAAATTGTTCCCGTCAAGCACTCCTACGCAGTGTTTTTCACCGATTCTGTCGGAAATCGCACATCTTCCGCCGATATTTGGGATAGAGAAATTCGCATCACCAAGAACGCTGCGGGCAAGGATGTGTACGCCTTCGAGTGGAAATGGTGGCGGAAAGATTCACTGTTCTTCCAGACGCAGGGGCAATGCGCTTTCCCAAGTCTTGAGTTGATTGAATATTCCAAAGCACCATCGCTCATGGTCAAAAATGAAAACGGCACATTGAACGTAAAAGCGGTCACACGCTCCAAGACCGATACCGCCTTTACGATACTTTTCGACGGCAAAGCGTTCACCTTCCCGATGGATTTGGAATTTTTCGGTTTATTGCCAATGCAATCGGTGGGACAGAAATTCAGCGTTCCCTTTTATGAGCCGGGCAGCCCGAAATACAGCTATTACACTTGCACAGTCGTTGGGAAAGAGCTGCTTCGGTTACAAGAAAACGCTACAATTGAGTGCTGGATGCTGCAAATCGACTATGGCAGAGCCGATTCCTACGCGACGTTCTGGATTTCGACCGCAAGCGGCGAAGTGCTAAAAATGCAGGAATTTTTTAGCGGACGCTTCCGATACAAAATCAAGATGTTTTCCGATACTTCCGCCGAGGCAGTTCGGGTACCGAAAAAATGAGGCTTCTATTCCTTTCCTCAGTGCGAGATTGAAATGTAAGGTTTCATAATTCACTCCAATAAAAGCTATATGAAAATACACCTTGTCTTGTTTTCGATGCTGATTGTGTCAGCACTTCGCGCGCAATCTCTTGATCCCAAAATATTGGAAGAGATTAAAGTCAAAGCAAAATCAACTCATTCTGATGCTTTGCTCATCAGGCATAATGGTAAAATAATTCATGAAGAGTATTCCAGTCAGAAACAAGAACCAATATACATTGCTTCGGCAGGAAAATCGTTGGTTTCATTGGCTATTGGGCGATTACTCAAGAAAAAACAACTTGACTCTTTAGACCAACCTGTGTGGACACTTTTTCCCGAATGGAAGCAAGGTATGAAAAAGGAAATAACAATTCGTATGTTGCTCAACCACACGTCCGGCTTACAAAACAATCCTAATGCAAGTGTTGAGTTGGAACCCGCACCAACATACAAGGTCAAAAATGTCATTCAATTGGCGTTGGCAGCAGAGCTATCTTCTGTGCCGGGGAGCAAAGTGGAGTATAATAATAAGGCGGTTGCCCTATTGGGAGGCATTATTGAAAAAGCCTCTGGAAAACGCATGGATATTTTTTTCAAGGACGAGTTTTTTATCCCGCTTGGTATTACGAAGTATTCATGGATCCAAGATGAGACTGGCAACCCAACTGCACATGGAGCATTTGTTCTTTTGCCGCGTGATTTGCTGAAGTTTGGAGAGTTAATGCTGAACAACGGTGAGTATAACGGCACCAAACTCCTTGATGAAACTTGGATTCAAGAGTCTTGGAAACAATCTCAATCTTTTTCACCGATTTGGGGATTATTATGGTGGCGGCTGCCAAAGTTTGAGCGGCGAATTATTGACGAAGAAATCATAAACTCGTGGAAAGCCGGAGGTGTGGACAAGTCGTTTATCAAACAATTACAGCCTCTTCAGGGCATCACCTTTGAGAATAAATTTACATTCTTTGCAGCACTTGCCAACAGTCTGGGCGAAAATTGGAATGAGGTGTTAAACGAGAAGCTGCAAGGAAAGCTGCAATCAAGTAAGCGAATATATAGCTCCGAAATTATTGCGTATTACGCTGATGGCTATCGGGGCAATTATTTGGTCATTATCCCTCAAAAAAATATCATTGCCGTTCGTTGTGCAGATAATGAGGGGTTTAATTATGGAACTGATTCTTTTGATGAGTTTGTAGAACTTGTTGCAAAACTGTGATACCATTCCTGCCGTTCCCTCCTTCAATTCTAAGCAACATCAGGGCGCAGCAACACAATTTTTAGAGGCGAAATTATGAGAACCATTGTCATCATATTGTGTATATTCGTTGGCACAGGAAAAGTTTTTTCGCAAGCATCCAATACACTCCAGTTTGATAAAAAAAATGGCTCACCAAAGGCAAAACTAGCCGATGTGGCATGGATAGAAGGTCATTGGCGGGGAGTGGCACTGGGCGGTATTACCGAAGAAATTTGGTCGCCCCCTCTGGGCAATTCTATGATGTGTGCTTTCAAATTGGTCGTCAAAGGTAACGTGCGATTTTATGAGCTTTGCACAATTACAGAGCAAGATTCTACCCTCATTCTGCGATTAAAACATTTTCACGGCAATCTTCAAGGTTGGGAAGACAAAGATAAAACGATTGATTTCCCATTGGTTCGCTATACTGCCAATACAATCTATTTTGATGAATTTACTTTTGAAAAGATTAGCCCCAACGAAATGAATGTATATGTGGTGATTGAGCAGAAGAATGGCAAAAAAGAAGAAATGAGGTTTGTTTACAAAAGGGTACAAAATGAACAACGCACAAATTCGGATACCCTCACTGTCATCACCGAAAAAGATCTCATACCCGAAGGTACTGCCTACGACCCTGTTACAAGGCAAGTTTTTATCGGCAGTACGTACAAGCGCAAAATTGTTGCCATTCGTGAGGACGGGACGTATTACGATTTTGTCAAGGAAGCAGAGGATGACCTTTGGTGCGTGCTTGGAATGGAGGTGGATACCACAAGGAAAAAATTGTGGGCGATTAGTGGCAAATCAAAATTTGCTCTTCCAAGTAGGATACCAACTGCGCCCCCGGAATGGCAATCGAAACTTTCTTGCTATAATTTGCCGTCGGGAAAGCTGGAAGCATCCTATTTGCTGGTGGTGGATTCAGGAAAAACAGCGTTTTTGAATGACCTTACTATTGCTACCGATGGTTCGGTTTATGTCACAGAATCTATCGGCAACGTCGTATATGTTTTGCCTCATAATTCCCGCGAAATCAAGAAATTTCTCAGATTTGAGGGATATAATTTTCTGAACGGATTGACCTTTTCGCCGGATAATAGTATTTTGTTTGTCGCAGCTACCGAGGGCATACTTGCCGTGGATATGAAAACACGCTTGTATAAGCCGCTTCGGGCGGATTCGCTTATCCGCATTGGTTCTTGCGACGGGCTTGCGTGGTATCAGAACAGCCTTATTGGTCATCAAAGCAAGATTGTATCACGTTTTTATCTGAATGACCGTCAAGATTCCGTCATCCGCTCCGAGGTGCTGGACGATAAAAATTTGAACAGTTCTACGACCGGTGAAATCGGGAACGGTTGGTATTATTACATTGCAAATTCTCAAATTCGCTCCGGCATTGATTATTCTACCATGCGCATCAAATCTTTGGATAGCCTCCAAAACGTTATTATCAAAAGGAAAAAACTATGAGAAATATTCTATTCGTGGCGGTATCTTGTATGATACTTGTCTTGTGTTCTTGTCTGCCGATTGACAAGCAGAAAGACCTTGATATACTTGCAAAGTATCACCAACAAGAACAAACGGCACATCTGACAAAGAATGTTGCGTTATTTGTGGAGATAATGAGCGATACCGTTACGCACGTCCAGAAAGGTGCGGTTAAAAAATTAACCAAACAGCAAATGCAGGAGCGGTTTAGTCAATACTTCAGCATGGTAGAATTTATCAAATGGGAGGACACCGCGCCGCCTGTATATTACATTGCCGATGATGGCTCTATGGCAAGCGTCCTTGTGCAAAAGCGAGTTGAACTCAAAGTGAAATCCGACAGCACAGGCGCGATTGAAAAAACAGATTTTGCATGGACGGAACTCTGGCGCAAGGAGCGCGGGCAATGGAGGATGCACACGAATATCTCCACTGAAAAAACAATACCCTAACATTAGTCTGCTTCGTCATCTGGCAGTTGCAGCCCCATCGCTGCAAAAACACTGGCGCGGTAACCTGTACCAATATCCAGCACTGTCCCACTCTGCAATATCACGGCGTACGAACGGTCAGAACGTTTGATAAGTTCACGGATGCAGCTTTTTTGAATAATGATTGAGCGATGCACCCGAAGAAACTGCGTGGGGTCTAGCTGTTCGGCTAATTCTCCAAAGGTGATACGCAGAACATGGGTCAGGTCGCCAACGTGAAAGAGTGCATAATTCCTATCTGCTTCTATCCATTCTACATTGTCGGCATCAACAAAGTAGATTCTCCCGCGCGTTTTGAAGGCAAAGCGTTCTGTAAAATTCGTTGTGTCCGGTGTTTTGAAAGCGGCAAGTTCTTTGAGCAAGGTTTCTTGTGCCGTGCGGGCTTGCCGATTGCGAATGTGGTCTTTCACGCGGGCGAGCATTGCCTCAAATCGCTCGTAGTCAAAGGGCTTGAGTAAGTAGTCCGCCGCGTGTGCTTCAAACGCCTTCAGTGCAAAGTGGTCGTAAGCCGTGATAAAGACCACAATCGGCATCAGAACTCCTTCGTCCAAGGAATCTCGTATCATACGCAAGGTCTCGAAGCCATCCAATTCGGGCATTTGAATATCAAGAAATATCACATCCGGCATAGCGTCGCAGACTGCCTCGACAGCTTGAAAGCCATTTGCACACTCGCTAAGAATTTGACATTCAGGGTCATCTGCCAGAAAAAAACGTATTTTTTCTCGTGCAAGATCTTCGTCGTCAACAATAAGCGTGGTTATCTGAGTTTTCATGCTATGTAAATTCAAACGATGCTTGGTTGCTGATTGTACAACGGTTGGCTATCTGGCATTTGTGGTGTGAACGTCTCTTGCTTACAGCTGCGGAGCGGTATTTCGCAATAAACGACAAATCCACCTTCGGGAGCATTGTAGGTATCAAACCGAAAGTGAGTGCCGTAGAGTTTTTCCAAACGCGCACGGGTATTCTGTAAGCCGATACTTGATTTTTTGCGAAGTGTTCCCGCCAGCCGTTCTGCCGACGTGTGATTTTGCCTTATTTCGCTTGGCTGAATGCCAGGTCCGTTATCGCGGACGGTAAGCTCAAGAACATCAGGAGCCGACGGTAAACGCCGTGCCGTAACATCTATACGTCCGCTGTCGGTGCTTTGCAAAATACCGTACTTTATGGAATTTTCAACGAGTGGTTGCAGAAGGAGGTTAGGAATGTCAGCATCCTGCAAGCCCGCTTCAATGATCATCTCTACCTGCAAGCGCTGTGGGAAACGCATCATTTCTATATCCACGTAGCATTTGAGCAAATCCAGTTCTTGCTTGAGGGAAATAAATTGCGTCGTGGGGTTGTCGAGCGTCATTCGCAGAAAGTCTCCTAAGCGAGCTATCATGGTGTCTGCACGGCGAGGATTGCTGTATAGCAGTGAAGAAATAGAGTTGAGCGCATTGAACAAAAAATGTGGTTGAATCTGCATTTTGAGCGCATGAAGTTGTGCTTGTACGAGTTCAGTCTCAAGCTGTGCGGCGGCTGTCTCAAGCTGTGCCGCGCGAAGTTCCCCTTCCCTAAAGCGTCGGTGATAATCCATCATGGAGATAACCGCCACGAGAACGATGTAGTGAATGAAGGACAAAAACATTCCGTTGATTGCCCGATAATACACAACATACTGAAAAGCATTTTCTGTCGATGTGGGCGGATAAAGCCATGCGAGGGTGGATTGCACAACGACTCCCAGCAAGACGGCTATAATACTTGCCGCAACGATGTGCAGTGCGAAATGTCGCCAATCTATGAAGCGCGATGCTTCCGCGGTGTTTGTGCGCTGTGTCTGCATGAGCGGAAAACGCAGAGTAAACCAAAACAACCATACGCCAATTACGACCCACGGCAAACGGCGCACAAGTTCAAACATGATGTAGCGTCGCTGCACAAAATCTTGTAACGTCGTCGCGCCGTAGATGGAAAGCCATGCTTGCTGCTCTTTAGTGCCAATACCTTCGGCGTATTGAAAGAAAAAGAGTATTGAAAAAATGATAGATTCCGCCATAAACACAAGACAGAGTGCGCCTGCCCAGCGACGAACCTCGCAGGAGAGCAGAAATGTTTGTAGGCGAAAAAAAATGTGAATCATGGCGGTAAAGAATCTTGTGAAAAAACAGCACTGCAAATGTACAGGAATCAAGAGGATTTACCAGCACTTGTTGGGCTTTGTTGTCCCAAAAAATGCTGCACTTGTCCCAAGAAAATTGCATACCAAATTGCACGAGCATAAATTGCACACGTCAATATATTTTCATCAATAATACTTGAAAAGGTAAGTTTATGAAACGCATGAGCAGACGAGACGTAGCACTCTTAGTGATTGGTGCTTTCGTAATGAGTGTAAGTTTTATCCTTCAGCGCTTTATTGTGGTGACGGACACATTGGATGGGCTTCTCAAAGGAGCGGCGGTAGGGTTAATGATGTTAAGTTTAATACGCACCTATCAAGAGCAAAAAACAAAGCAGAGTGTTCACAAAGGATAAGCAGAGTGTTCGCAAAGGATAAACCGACGGTTAGTTTTTCACTACTTTTTCTCTCAAAATAATGAATTTCTTCAATGGTACGTTTTTGCTGCGTTTTGCCGTAGCGGTCATTTTGTTTATTCACGGTGTCGGCGGTATGTTCAATGGCGGCGTGAATGCGTTTGGAAATTTATATCTCAATGAAGTAGGATTTGCGCCATTTGGCTTATACCTTGCGTGGGCGATTAAACTGTCGCACGTTGTGTGCGTGGCAGCTTTGCTCATGGATAAATATATTTTGTACCCAGCGCTTGTTACCATCGCTATTTTAATAGCAGGTATCATTATGATTCATGGCAGAGAAGGCTGGTTCGTGGTTGGCGGTGGGAGAAACGGCATGGAGTTTAATTTTCTGCTGATTTTCGCCTTACTTTCGATTATCTTTCCCAACGGATTGCGTAAGAAATCTGTGTGATTGCCTTGCGCTGAGGTCATAGGTTTCCTTCCATTAGAGAAGAATATCCTCACGATTGACTTCGACTATGCGAGCATAAATTTTTGGAATTTGTTTCGGGGGCTTGCGGCGCTGCCGTAGATGAAGGAGAGAAGGTTGGCGAACGAGGAGAGTGAGGGGTGTACGGGAACTTTGAGTAGTTTTAGGTTTTGGAAATAGGAGGTATTTTGTAGATTGCAGAAGGTTTACAATCACAAAATTACTTGAACCATCCTCATTTTTCCAATCCACACGAGACGCTGAAAGTAACACGGCACCCTAAACGACCTTTTAACCAATCATTGTATTTGTTGTGAACCATGAGCAAAATTCTTCTACCCTTCTTGGTAATGATATTCATTACTTCTTGCCACAATTCAGAAATTGAGACATTAAAAAAAGAAAATGCCTTACTGTCTCAGCAAATAGCTGACTTGCATCAGGGCAAAACACCTGCCAAAACCAAATACATCCTCAAACTCCATCTCAAACAAAGCCACTTTTCTTTGAGTATAAAAAAGCACCTCAAAGATTACGCAAACTCTATTGATTTTGAAATTCCCGTTGATAAAGAATACTTTGATTCGGTCGAACAAGGGTCAAAAATTGTTGACAAATTCAGGTTCGGTTCGTTTGTTTTGTATGGCTCTTTTGGTGATTGGGAGATGACTGTCAAAGAAAAAATAGTAAAATAAAACACATACCTGCGCAGAGCATTCCATAACATCCTCCAAACTGCGTATTCAACGAATGAACTTACGCTTTTTGTTTCAATTTTTATCACGACGATTTGCCGGGGTTTTCACGCGTATCCATTTTTTAACCGCGTATCCATTTTTCTGCATCCACTTCTGCCTAAATGTGTATTTTTGCAAAAAATGTTCTTTTTTTCCTTTTTTTGAGGTGCAATGATGATTCGACACTGCTTTGTGCAATTCAGGATAAACCTCTCTTCCCTCGTTGTAGTAATAAGCCTTCTCACCACTTTCGCCTATTCTCCGCCATTACTCCAAGCACAAGCTGACCGTCCTCTGCGTTGGGAACGAAGTACAGGCCTCAATGGCGGAAGAATAGACTGTTTTGCGGAGTTGGGTGGAACCCTTTTTGCGGGTGGTGCAGGGTTGTTCAGTTCGACGGATAGCGGCAGAAATTGGCGCTTGCTCCTTCAGCCAACGTTCAATGAATTACTTGTGAACGGCTCAACCATCTTTGCAGGTGGGGCGGGCTTGCAACGCAGTACCGACACAGGAAAAACATGGAGACAAGTCTTTGCACCGCCGAGCGCTATTCGGTCTCTTGCAGTCAATGGCTCCACATTATTTGCCGGTACAGAATTTCACGGAGTATTTCGCTCGACCGACAACGGCACAACGTGGACAGCGAGTAATACGGGTATTCCAACGCCAACTTCCACATCCGCCACCTATTTCATCCAAGCCCTCTACGTCCAGAGAGGCGTGATTTTTGCCGGAGCAGACAATGGTGGTGGCATTTTTCGCTCGACCGATAACGGCTTGACGTGGAGCGACGTAAGCCTTGGGCTTCGTGATAAGTTTGGAAAGAGCATTCGTTCTATCCAAGCAATCGGCGCACAGCTTTTTGCTGCCGGACAAGGCGGAGCATATAGTTCGGACGACAACGGCACAACGTGGAACATCATGAATATAGGAATGACCGTAACCGATATTACCTCCATGACAGCAAGCCCAACGGAGCTTTTTGCAGGATCGAGTCAGGGGCAAATTTACCGTACACCCGGCGGACGGTGGACCGCCGTCAATAACGAAACCATCCCCATCAATACTGTTGTTCAGGGAATGAGTGTTTTGAGCGGCATTGTGTGGGCAGGAACGAATGCAGGAATTTTTCGCTCGGCAGATATCGGCGCAACATGGTCGCCCAGAAATGCTGGTTTGCCGGCATTAGAAGTCCGCGCCATTCTTCTGAACGACGTAACGCTCTTTGCCGGAACGCCCGGTAGCGGCGTATTCCGCTCTACCGACAACGGCTCTACGTGGGTTCCCTCAAGCGTAGGAATCACAGAACTACGCCAATATGCGTTGGCTGCTAATGGCACTACGCTTTTTGCCGGAACATATGGCGAAGGCGTTGCCCGCTCAACGACCAACGGAATACGATGGGAAACCATTAAAAATGGGCTTCAGTCTGCTCCCTACATCTTCGCATTGGCGGCGATTGGCAACGTCGTCTATGCGGGAACATTGAAAGGCGGTATTTACCGTTCCACCGACAACGGCTCAACGTGGAGAGCGGCTAATGGCGGCATACCTGCTCAAACAACGGTTTGGTCATTTTTGCAATTCGGCTCGGCAATTTTAGCAGGTACAGAACGGGGGGGTCTATCGCTCCACCGACAACGGCACAAACTGGCTTGCGGTCAATGCAGGTGTGCAAGCAGGAACATTTCCCCAAAGTGTTTTTGCGCTTTATACCAATGGCAGAGCCATATTTGCCGGAGATGTTTCGGGACGCGGCGTGTTTCGCTCCACCGACAACGGCACAACGTGGGCGCAGGCTAATGTCGGATTGCCATCGGTGTTGTATGTGCAATCCTTTGTGGAATATGCCGGCGCACTGTATATCGCAACAAACAGAGGTGTGTACCGCACAGCAAACAACGGTGATAGCTGGCTTGCCGTCAATGACGGTTTTTCGTCCATTCCGAATGTATACACATTGGCGGTCTGCGGCACGGGGCTTTTTGCGGGAACATTCGGCGGTCCGGGCGGAAGCGGCGTGTATAGTGCTTTGCCGCCGACGATAACGACCTTCAGTCCTGCATTCGCGCCCGTCGGAGCATCGGTAAAATTGTTTGGAACAAATCTGAGCGCCGTAAGTAGCGTTTCTATCGGAGGCGTGAGAGTAGAGCGATTTACCATTAACAGCCCCACTGAAATCACAGCAACAGTGCCAATGATCGCAACACCACAATCCGCACAAGTTTTGGCACGAGGGAAAGTCGTCGTTTCGGCAGGCGGTGGCACTTCGGCTTCTGAGGAGGACTTCGCTATTCTTCCTGCTCGCCCGGCATCGTCCAATCAACTTGTAGCGATTGACCCGATAGACTTTGGGCGCGTTACCCTGCGCGACGGCGGTGCAATGCGGCTTGTGAAGGTCTATAATGTGAGCGGTACAACCATCAAACTCAAACCTGCCGTTCTCACCAACAGCGATGACTTTAGTTTTGCGATTGCCGAAAATGTTACGACCGATTTCACCTTGCTCAATCAAGATTTTGCCGTTGTGGCGGTGCGTTTTAATCCCTTAACCGCAGCTCCTAAAAGCGCGACTTTGACCATCACCGCAAGCATAGACGGTGGGCAGCCAATAACAACTACCGCGCGAATTACCGGACGTGGCGCACCGTTGAAGGTTTTCCCAATCAATTTTGGTACAGCTGTTACGGGAAGAGGTCTCACCGTTCCTGCCCTAGTGGCAAATTACGGCACACGAACTGCCCGATTGACAACGCAGCGCTTTCAAAACGGTGCGCAAGGCATGAGCGTAGGGCGCACACAAACCGTATTTCTTAGCCCCGGCGACACAACGGCGGTCTTGCTTTCTAATGTGCAGCTTGCCGAAGGGCAGTATTTTGACACACTGAGAGTAGAGGCTGATATTGATACGGTTTTTGCTCCGGCGCAAGTATCGACGCGAAAAGCTGATACCACAGACATTTACGTTCAGATGGGTTTACGTGCTGTTCCCGATAGTGCTGCTCCCGGCAGCCCCGTGTCATTAGAGTTGTTTATTCAGGGCGAGGGAAATTTAGATGTTCTCCGGCAGCGCAACGCTCCTTTTAGCGGCACTATTCGCTACGACCGCCGTGTTCTCTATATTTTGCCCAACCAAAGCCGTACAGAAATTGCGCGGAATACCGAAATGCAAAACACCTTTCAACGCGCTAAGATTTTGCTCACGCCCTGGGACGGCAAAGAAACGACGCTGATGAAAATACCAGCGCTTGCGATGCTTTCCGAGATAGACTCTACGGAATTGGTTGTCGAAAATATTGTGTGGAATGATCCTTCGGGGACGAATAATGTGTTTGTAACCGCGCCGCAAAACGGGCATTTCAAAGTTGTTCTGCGCCGAGTTGGCGGCAATCGTTTGTTGAAGCAGGTGGATAAATCGCTCGTGGTAACAGCAACGGCGCCGAATCCTGCAAGCGATGTGGTGCAAACAGCCTTTGCGCTGAAGCAGGCAGGTGCAGTAACGCTTGCGCTTTACGATGCACTGGGGAATATGGTTCTGTCGCGCTCCGGCAAAGAATTTGAGGCGGGTAATCACAGCCTGAATTTCTCCACTGCGAATTTACCAAACGGCGTGTATGCTCTTCGCCTGACCTCCTCGGAAGGCTCAGACCAAACAACGCTGGTGATACATCGTTAAGAGCGAGATAAACATACCTTGTTGCTCCAAGCAAGGCACATTTCATAGACTTTCCCACATTCTATTTTTCAACAACCAATGATGAAGCCCTTCACAACAACTCGTTTCCTCTGCGTTGTCGCATTTGCAGCGCTGATGTTCGGCGGCATATCCGAGAGTTTGTTCGCACAAACGGCGGACACACTGCGCCTGAAAGATTATCTGCCGCCGGATGCTGAAAGCCCTTATTTTACGCGCTTCGGCATTAGTGGCGGGGTGAATTTGGTTACACAAACACCCAATTTCAGCGCAATAGCCAACATACCCGCTATCGGCTCTTTGACCTATCCCGTAGGTACGGGAATCGGTATCGCGCCGAGCGTTTTAGTGGAATTTCCTTTTTCTTTCTCATCCAAACCAGAGCGTAATGTCTTTGGTTTATCGCTGCGGCTTGGATATGCTACCTACAATGCAAAATCAAGCCTTATCAATAATGAAAGCGCGTACGATAAAACGACCGACCAGCCAACCAATGCTCCGGTTGAGTACTCTCTCGAAGGGCAGTTTGGGTACTTGTCCTTTGAGCCTGCTTTGACGTACCGAATTGCCAATGAGCGCTTAGTTCTTTACGCCGGTCTGAGAACGGGTTTGGCACTGTCCGCAACCTATTCTTATTCGGAGCGTGTGCAAGATCCTCGCTATGTGTTTATGAATGGTATCGGTGGACAGACGAGCAGCACATTTGGCGAGACGACGGGCAAAATACCGAATGTGCAAGCATTGAATCTCGCGCCGACCGTTGGCATTGGGTATGAAATTCCTCTGAACTCGGACGGGACCGTTTTGCTACAACCCGAAGGGTTCTGGTCTCCGGGACTGTTGAGCTTGGTGAACGGCGTGGATTGGAAGATTTCCGGCTTTCGAGTGGGTGCTTCACTGAAATACTCGCCCTATCGCACCATTCGCCCCGAAATGACACCGGAAGTGCAAGAAAAAATCATGAAGCTCAAGCGCTACGACAGCCTTTTAGTCGTTGAACGTTCACAAAATGCTGCTCGGTTAAAGCATACTGATTCGCTGAATAAAGCAATCGCTGTGCGTTTGGCGGAACTGAAAAAAGTTGGTTTAAGCGCAACGTTTACCTCCATCAAAGGCGTTGATGAAAGCGGCATGGAGACGGCAATTCTGGCTCTTGCTGTCGAAGAGTTTCGTGCAGTGCGGAGTATTCCGCTTTTGCAGGCGGTCTTTTTTGACAATAATTCTACTGTTGTGCCTACGCGGTATAGACGGATTCAATCGGCATCGCGCACACGCTATGTTTTGCCGGATGTTTCCGACCTTCAGCCGATAGAAGTCTACCACCATATTTTGAACATCGTCGGCAAACGGTTGAATGACAACCCAACGGCAACGATTGAACTTATCGGACACAAAAGCGCATCTGAATCGGAAGGCTTGGATGAACGCCGCGCACAAGCTGTTAGCGATTATTTGCAGGATGTCTGGCGCATAGCTGTAAAGCGAATTGAGATCCGCAAGGCAGCAAATACGCCGACTTCCACATCAAAGGGAACGGGCGTGGAAAGTGAGCAGTATGTGGAAATGAACAGCCCGCAACGCGAGATTTTTGCGCCTTTAACAAATGATTTTGTCACTACGTCCATTCAACCGCCCTTATTGCGGTTTGGTATGGAAGTGAATGCAGGCGCAGGCATCAAGCAGTGGACGATAGAAATTTCGCAGTTCATCAATAATGAATCTGTTACACTGAAAGAATTTATCAGCACGCAAGCCCCGCCGAGTATGGTAGAATGGAATATTGCGGACGTTCAGTCCAATAAACCACGCTCAAGTCAGGATATTACCGTGCAGATGAGTGTAACCGACGTTACCAATCGCAACGCTGATGCGCCGATTTACACTATTCCCGTAAAACTTGTAACCTTGGAAGAAAAGGAATTGCGCAACACCACCGACAGCCGATGGGAAGAGACGTTAGTCCCCGAATCGCTGCTTTTCGGAAAGGATTTGGCAGCCACAACGCTTTCGGCACTCAAAAACAGTATTGCCAATGCACATTCGCTGGTCGTGACGACATTTACCTACGAGCCTGACAAAGGGCGCGAAGCGGCAGTAACACGAGGAAAGGAATTATCAAAACTTCTCGGCAAGCCTGATGCAACCATCAAAGTAGAATCACTCCTGCGCCCGGGTCAGCAAACCATCACTCCTGAAGAAGCACTCTATGGGAAGATAGCAATGGTGAGGGTTATGGCGGCGATGAGCAAATAGTTCTTTCGCCATGAGAAAACTCTTTGAGGAAACGCTTTACAATATCTTGATCTTGCCTGCAGGGCTTGTGATTATACTGCGTGGTGTGCCAAACTGTACCCGTTTGGGATTTAGCAATTCTTATCATCGGCTGGTGGCGTTGCAGTGGGTTTTTGAGTGGAGTTTGGGGGCGGCAAAGTGAGGTTTTGTGCGGGTGATGAGAAGTTTTAGGTTTTGGAAATTGGGATGTAGTTTTCACATTCATTGTCGGAATATTCTTGTGCACAGTTCTCTATACTCTTCTGATAAAGGATCTTGAGTGGAATTCCAGTAGGACATTGTATACAAAGAAGTTGTTCAAAGTTTTTTCATGTTTTGCCTTGTAGAGTCATTCAAAGCTATTTAGGCGAACAGGATTGAAGAAAACTGTATTATCCGATAAAAGCAGACTTAATGCGGTTTTCAAAAAAATGTTAAACAACTTCAAAAGATTGAAAACACAATCTATACCAAGAACTACGGAAATTTTGTAGCAGCGGCGTAAATACTTGCTTGTCCAAAACCGCCTAAAAAGTGAGAACATAGGTTTGAAGCGGTTTCTAACCTATATCGTCAAAAAATTCCGTAGTTTTCAGAATCTATAATACACTCTTTGAGATTCCGCACCTCGCTTTTTCAGAAACGCTTGCTTTACCCCGTAAGTGATGCTTCTCCAAAGCCATTCTAAGGGACCGAAATGATAATAGCGCATCCACAGATTACTGAATGCTATCTGGAGCACCCAGACCCCAAACACTATGTAGTAGAGTTCGTATCGTTGCAGTTTTCCAAACAAGCCAAATCCAACACCATAAAAGATAAATCCACCCAACAGCGATTGTATTAAATAATTACTAAACGCCATCTGTCCCACGGGCTGCAATAGGGAGAATAAAAATCGGAACCACTCTGATTTGTACACCACCATAATAATCCCAAAAAATCCTATTGCCCGCAGTGAGCGCGATAACTCATAAAACTCCACCGTAATACTTTTGATATATTCAAATTCGTTGAAGTGTCTGCCAATCATTGGCTCAAGCCTCAAATACGATATTGGCAATCCAAGAGCCAAGCCGCCAATCGCCAACCACGCATACAAGGACATTTGTCGCTCACCCTGCATTATTCCAAGCCGATAAAATGCCATCCCCAGAAATATAAAGACCAGAACATCCCACAGGGTGTAATACAAAAATGTAGTTTCACCCCATACACTTTGCTCGCTCCGTAATGTGTAGATTTCCCCATAATCACCCTGCATCTTCTTCACATATTTTGCGGCGGCTTTTTTTTGATTTTCTATCTTCGCTTTGTCTTTCAAGTCTTGCATAGCACTCATTTGTTCCTTTTGCTCTTCGGTCAATTTAGTGCATATTGTGTCTATCTTAGCGATGGCTTCGCCTTTTGCTATCACGGCTTTTTGAACATACAAATCACGATTTTCACGAGCAGTCTGTAGCAATAGACACACAACAGCCGCCGCTATCAGATGCTTCGTCGGCAATTTCCTAAAGGGAAACAGCAAAATTCCCAGCACCGCATACCAATAGAGTATATCCCAATACCATAGCAAGATAAAGGCATTTGCAAGTCCGAATACTAACAGCCAGAGATGCCGTCTGAGATATAAATCTACCATCTGCACACCCTCCGCTCTTTTTTCCAGTCGTGCAATAAAGAGCATCAAACCACAACCAAAGAGCATAGAAAATAAGGCTCGCTGACTTCCCTCCAAGAACCAATCAATGAAATACCAAACTTTATAATTCCACGTTCCAATTTCATTAAAAATAAGCGGGTTCGAGGATGCCTGCGGCGGGAATCCAAATCCCGTGATGTTCATCATCAAAATTCCCAGCACCGCAATTCCCCGTAGGCTATCCAGCAGCGTAATACGTTCGTGATGCTCAAGAGGAGCAGCAGCAACTGACGGCGCATGAAAAACATTCATCGTATTCCAATTTCTTTAGGGTTGTATTTGAAACGAGTTATGAATTTGTACAGACACACACCTAGAATTATTTGAAAGGAGTCATCAACATTCCCCAGAATGACTGATTATTACTATCGCGCAGCGTTTCCAGCCCATAGATGATTTCTTCGGGTTTCTGCTCTTTTCGTGTGGAGAAGATTCTGTCCCAGACGGTGAACACATCTGCAAAGTTAGAGTCCGTCTCGGGCTGATAACTGGAATGATGAACCCTATGCCAATTCGGTGTTACAAAAAACAAACAAACATATTTTTCGTACCAGTCAGGATACTTAATATTAGCGTGATTGATAATAAATAGTGGCAACGACAACCCCACATAGATAACAAAACTTACATTGGAGACACCCAAGAGAGGTAGGATTGTTGCTTGCGTTGCTGCTTGAAAAAGGAACTCCAACGGATGTAATCGTAATGCAGAACTGGCATCTAATTCGATGTCGCTGTGATGCACCTTGTGAAATCGCCAAAACAGAGGCACTTTATGGTATAATCGGTGAGCGATATACCCATTCAAGTCGCAAAGGAAAACGCCTACGACCAGCATCAATACGTGCGGAAGTTGAAGAAGGTGCATCAACCCGAATTTGTTATTTGTTGCTGTGGTAATGGAATAACTTATTACGCCGCTCAGTAAAGCATTACAAGCAAACGAAACTGCGAGATTACCAACGTTATGCCACCTTTGCGACTTCCGATACGTACTCATTTCTAGGTAAGGTATCCACCATTCCAGCGTCATAAAGAGAGTCAAGGAAACAATAATAATTATGGGAATACCTTGCTCAACGATTGCGATAAATGATTCCATTGTTTTACCCTTTTGTTGTGTGGTTAAATATGAAATTTTATTCTCTCTGTTTTATATTGCAAAATGTCTCTTCATGAATATAGTTGGAAATAAGTATTTCATGGACTTGATCACAAGTCAATATACCGTTTCCACGAACAAGGGATTTCAACCCCTTGCCTCGCATATACGCGAAAACAAGGGGCGAAAGCCGCCCTGTTCCTTGTGTTGCAGTAACAACATCTTTCCGACTAGCATTCATTAAGCACTTGCAAAATAATCTTTAGTACGCTGATAAAATTTCACAAATGTTAAAAAATGGAAGCACTCAAAAAATACTTATGCGAGGTCGTCGCTCTTCAGGAAAAAGAGTGGTTGGCAATACAGGATGTGGTTGAGATTATCACACTGCCTAAAGGAGACTTTTTTATAGAAGAGAACAAACCCTGTAAAAATTCAGGTTTCATTTTGGAAGGTCTTATGAGATATTTTTCATTTGATGAAGAAGGCAATGACCCGACGTGTTATTTCATTGATGAAAATGGCTACGTTGTTGATCCATACACATTTTCATCGCAAAAACCCTCCTCAATGAACTTGCAGGCAGTAACAAAGTGCCGAATAGCAGTTATAAGCTTTGCCAATCACACATTGCTACAAAAACAACTATCCCGATGGGAAGATATTACCGGTCAGCTACTGCTCAAAATTGCGATGGATTTTGCGAATCAAAAAGACCTTGTAAGCATGGATGCTTCAAAACGATATAAGTATTTTGTAACACATTACTCATCGTTTGCAACTCGCTCTCCCTTAAAATACGTTGCTTCCTATTTAGGAATAGCACAGCCTTCTTTAAGCAGAATCAGAAAAGTCAGATAAATAGTAGTTGAAGAATTGTTCTCAACGAATCGAAAGAAACTATGCTCATCCAAACCCTCACAACGCTTTCCCTGAGAGACCTTGCGAAACTGAAAACAGAAATTGAATCCTACCAAAACGAACAAGCAATTTCTCTTCGGGTAAACGGCTGATGAGATCTTTTGTTGCGCGGAAATTTTCTGCGAAATGGTGCAAGAGCAAACCATCATCGGGCAGAAGTTTGATGTACATGATGGCGTAGGGCGGGAACTCGCCGTCGTTGGGTTTTTGAATGAGTTTCATTATGGTGAATGGAGTAAAGAAAATTTCATGCGCAGGGATGTTTGTGATTTCAAAATACACAAACCCCAATTTCTTACCAAACCTCATGGAAACTCATTTGAACAGCTTAGTGGCAAATTATTGCTCTCTGAAATGATGGCTCAAATCTGAAAGAATAGTTCAAAAATGTAATCCGGGACCCAGAACAATAATGTGGAAAGCTAAAAGAACCAAAGCCGCAATAATCCATATCCAACTACGCTCAATCTGGATGTAAGCCTCGGATTGTTGCGGGAACCAGCGCGAGTTTTTCAAAAGTTGGGACATCCATGCAAAGGCAGAACTACCGCCGAACGATGCTGAGGCAGAGGTGAATACGACAAACACACCGAGCGGATTGAGTAGTGAGCCGATAGAAGCGGCAGTTGCTGCTGCAAGATACGGAAAGAGCGTCAGCATAAAAGCGCGTTTCAGGCGTTCGGCGGGGTGAGCGCCGATAAGAGTTGCTATTTCTCGAAGCGACCACCACACTCCCACGCCATAGAGTACACTGCCCGCAACAACAAGCAGCATACGCCAAGCCCATACAGGCTCGTACCCTTGCACAACATCAATCAAATCACCAAGCCCCAATATCCCCGAAAACAGCGGATAACCCGCACCAACAAAGAAGTTTCCGCTCATGGAAAACCAGTAGAAATATCGTAAGCGTGGAGAATGGGGATTTGCTCGGCGGAAGAGAAAGAAAAATATCCCCGCGGCAATAAAATTGGCAAGGAAACCGCCAGCAGCAATAATCCGCGCACCCAAATCACTCACCGAATGAACGTCGTAGTCAAAGTGTGCCGTTGTAAGCAGGAGGGGCTTTCCGCCCACTAAAAGACAAGCACCACCGTGACCAAGCCCTTCATGGATAATATTTTTGATAATAAAGACAACAATCCCAATAGCCAGAATCGTCGGTATATCAAGAACGATGACTGGAGGCTTGGGGGAATCTCCATTCGGCGAAATAGTAGTCATTGTAATTCCTGAAAATGGTAATAAAAAAATACCTGCAATACTTTCCGATGCAATCCCATTTATTTTGACGCTCGTGCACCAGCGATCTGAAGTATTTGAGCGATTTCCTGAAAATTCATTCTTTGTGCTATGTCCAGAGCGTTGTCATTCGTCTGCTGCCCTCGTTGCGTAAAGTCTGCGCCATTTGTCAGAAGCAGTTCCACGATACGCTTGCGACCATAAAACGTCGCCCAATTTAAGGCGTGGTCACTGTGAACATCTTTGAGATTAACAGACGCTTTATGTTGTATCAATTCTTGAGCAATCTCAAAATTAGCGTCTCTGGTGCTTTCCATGAGCGCTGAAGTGTTGTATCGGTTTTCGTTTTGGATATTGACATCCGCACCGTTTTTGAGTAAATGCCGAAGCATATCTTTCTCGCCCCAACTTGCGGCTAGAGGAAGCGGATAATGCCCGGAAATATTTTTTCGATTCAGATTGTCAACTATCGGCAGAACTTTTGCAAACAGCGCTGAATCACCCTTGACGACGGCATAGTTGAGCAGAAGCACGGAAGATTCGGGAGCAATTTGTTTGGGTATAGTGCTTGTATTTTTGAGAATGCTTGAGAACAGTTCTCTTTCGTGTTCATTCCTTGCCGACTGAAGAAAAAATTCTTTCATTGCAATCTGCGTATAAAGCCGATTACGGCTTTCCATTGCCGCATCGAAGGCATCATAACCGTCATCTGCTTTCAGGCGAAGCGAAGCCCCATTCTTCAGAAGCATTTCTGTAAAAGCACCATCTTTACTATCAATCCTTCCGCAAATATACAAGGGCGTTACGCCTTTAGCATTACCTCTATTGACTTCTGCGCCATTTTTAATTAGTTCTGCTCCTGCGTCCGCGTTGAGTCCCCGTGCCGCTTGGTTGAGCGCTCCGGCGACATCATTGCCTTTTGTGCCGCCGATATTCGGGTCCGCCTTGTATTGCAGAAGGACTTTTACCACTGACACATTGCCAAGCCGTGCGGCAGTAGGTAGTGGCGCATAGCCCGCAGCATTTTGTTGATTGGGGTCAAACCCTGCTTTGAGCAATACTTCGACAAGCGAGGTATCATTTTTGACAATGGCAAGAAGTAGAGGAAACGACGTAAAGCCTTTTTTATGTTGCAGTTTTGTTGATTCGCCGCTCCGAATAGCTTTCAGCGCTTCTTTTTCTTCCGCACCGAAGGCTTCCTGCATTCCCCATGCAAAGAATAAGCGTGAGACAACGTTCCAATGGCGGTTTTCCAATGCCCAATCCAACGGCTGATAACCGTTCGGAGATTTTGTGCCGAGTGCAGCACCCGCCGTAATGAGCGCATCAACAATATCCACATTCCCATAGTACGCTGCTAAAGAAAGCGGTGTACTGCCACCGCGTGTTTTTGCTTCTTTGTCTGCGCCCAGCTCAAGCAGCCGGCGTGTCGTTTGCAAGGCATTATGCTGTACAGCCAGAAGAAGAGGTACAATGCCGTCTTTACCGTTCAGTGGTATTTGTCCTGCTCCCGTTCCAATTTTTTGCTGAACAACAGCAACGTTATCCGTTTTGATTGCTTCGGCAATATCGTTCTGCGCCATCAATGGTATTGAGAAGGCAAATAAAATCAAAGCAAGGATTATTATATTTCGGCGAAGCATCATGGTAGTTGTATTTATGATTGGAAATAAGGTTTTGAAAAGAAATGTTGACGTATTAAATTTTTGTTTTCAGCAGCAATGCCCTATTGTTACTGGGGTCTTGTTGTAGAATTGACTCAATCAGAAGGCTCGCTTCGCTTTTTTGTTGTCGTGAGATGAGAATCTCAGCTAGCAGTATCTTTGGCTCTCGTGAATGAGGATAGAGTTCTATACATTGTCGTAGTGCTGCCGTTGCCTCATCTATTTTCCCAAATGCTTGCAAGGAATGGGAGTATGTCAGGAGGCTTTTTTCTGTATATCTCCGCAAAATATATCGTTTTTCTGGTAAATTGTTTTGGAGAGCTGATTGGTTGATAAACTGCCGCGATAAATAATTATTCTGAAGATGGGCCTGCATAAAGTGTAGCGTATAGGTATGAAGAAATGTATTAATTTCGACTGCTTCCTTGTCATTGCTTGTGTTGGTTGTATTTAGCGGGGCAAAACGATTATACACCGACCAACTTCCTATCGCGTTATGTTGTAGTCCGGGAACTTCAACTAATCGGTAAGAATCCAACGGTAGTTCATCGTAAAAATGAAATCCGTTGAACCAAGAACGAGTGCCGGGAGTTCCATACACGGCAGTATATGGAACCGTTACTTTTGTGATGTCGAAGGCAGGGTGTGAACGAAAATTTGCCCAATAAAGGGAACTGCCATCACTTCCTTCCAAAGAAATAAAGGCTTTTATCCGAGACGACTGCATTTGTAGCAGCGAGCCTCGTACTGCACCAGCACTATATCCGATAATACCAATAGAAGAAATATCGGCAAAACTTACCTCGGATAAATTATTGATAGCAACTTGCAAATCGAGTACACAAGCATTGTCTATTGCTGGGCTTGTGAGGGTTGTAAAATCTGATGGCATCGGCAATGATACAACCACAAACCCATAACTTGCAAGAAACTCCGCCATAATATGCCACGAATGGGGTGCACCGCCCGACGACAAAGCAAGAATAACAGGGTGTCTGCCGGAAGCTGCTTGTGCGTTGTAGCAAGCACGAGTGGGTAGAGATAGCAAAGCCAATACTTTCGACGAGTCAGCACGACTGCGCTCCTGCTTAAATTGTTCTATGCGGCTTTTTTTTACGGAATCGTTTGGAATGGTAATATCGTCATCAACTTTATTGACTAGAGCAATATAGTCACGGATAATCATGGTCTCTGTCTTTTGTTTTGCCGGATACCAAATGCTTAATTGGAGCATTCGACGTTCCTTGCCACTCCAAGAGTTACGGCTTACATCTTCTATCATTCGGGTCTGGAATCCTACGGTATAGTTTCCGGCAGTGAGTCCGTCGTACAATGACTGTGCAAATGATAAGTAAATGGGTATAAAGCAGCAAAATATGACGGCTAGAAAAAGTGATATAATGTTTCGCATTTGGCATACAATGATAGTGATGGAGGGCTTGTATCTCTCAGATTATTGCCTAAGATTATCAAGAGCCATTTTGAAGTTTTGGTTCATCTTGCTACTGTCTTCTAAACGGCTCTTTCGACACGAAAATACGTTCTTTGGGCACAGGTGAATACGTGGTTTCGGCAGACGGCAAAAACAGTCGGTAAAGTGCATAAAATTGTCGGCGAATGGTAGGCTGTATAGTATTGATCTGTATGACCACGCTTATTGTAATCTTACAGGTACATTCTTTTCACGCCGTATATTCATAAATACGAACAGTGCAGCAATAAATAACCAAAGCATCATCCACGTCAAGTCAATAGCAAGGGCATTCTGTCCTTCCTTTACAAGAGCTTTGTTTGCAATTCCTGCGCTTAAATTAACGGACGCGTGTAGTATTGCAGGAATCCAAATATTGCCAAGCCTGATGTAGAGCAATCCAAATACTAACGAAAAGATAGTGGTCATAACAGGCATGAGAACCAGTCCGCCCAAAATCGGATATTCCGGGTAATTATGCCCCAGAAGTATGCCCGGTAAATGCCAATATCCCCAGACCAAACCAAGAATCACAATCCCCTTATAGCGACCGTACCGTCCTGTGAGATGGGCTTGCAAATACCCACGCCAGCCATATTCCTCGCCTAAAGCCAATCCAAGCATATACAAAACCGCACCCACCCAGAAAGATAAAAGATAATTGACAACAAAAAATGCAATATTCTGCTTGTCGGCACCAAAAAGCAGTGCGGTCTTCTTTATGCTGATAAGCCCCTCGGAAATAACAATATATCCCTCATTCCATTTCGCAAAGTCCGAAGCAACTGCGATTGCTATCGTTGCAATCTGAAGAACTAAGGGAATAAGAGCCACAAGCAATATCCACGGCAACTGACGAAAAAAATTCCATCCGATGCCGCTAAAAAACGATTCTCGGCGTGCAAGGCGTATGATTACTGCTGCCAATGCGGGTATCCACATAAGAACACTTGTCCACACCGAATCGGTGGAGCCTGATTGAATAATAAAAAAATAAGGCACAGCCGACAGTATAACTGTCAGCATAATAAAAGCGAGTGCCGGAAGCGATAGAATACGTTGCAGCATAAACAGTAGAAATAAATTGTTATACATTGATTTTCTACAAGTTTACGGCACGCGCGAAAGCAATAAAAATGCACTTGACCAAATCCTCATAATACTTGATGAACATGGCGTTGCACGGGATGAAATGAGTTCAATAAAATTTATCCGTCTGATTCATGCACTCGAATTGCTTGAACCCAAGAAGTTGTATTTTAGCGGTATTCCAATGGAATTCAAGTAACAAACGTCAAGAAACAAAGTATTCGGTCTTTTTTTGAGGGCGAAAAGGTATGACAAAATCTCGTCTGGAAATTGGTATTCATTGCTCACTTATCGGCGTTTTCTTACTATTTATCAATACTGCCGATATTAATCTTCGCTTCGGGGTATTTCGTATCGGGCGGGGAACATTTCTCTTGCCCTCGCTCATTGGAACGCTTTTTAACGCTATTATCTTTTATGGGAACAGCCTGATTCTGATTCCGCGCTATTTAAGCAAACATCGTCTTGGAGATTATTGGAGTTATGCCGTGATGGGGTTTATTGCTTGCTGTATCGCGGAAGCGATCTGTGACGTGTTGGTGCTGTACGCAATGAAGAATTTTCAGATGCAAGGAGTCGGATATCGGGAAACAATCGCAGAGATTGTTCTGCTGGTATTGGTCGTTAATGTGCTTGTATTGCTTGCGTCGTTTGTCTATGGATTTTCCAAAGAGCGACTTAATCACGAACGGAGAACTCGTATTCTGGTAGAACAAAAACTGAAAGCGGAATTGGCGTTTCTCAAAACACAAATAAATCCGCATTTTCTTTTCAATACGCTGAACAATCTTTTTTCGATGGCACTGCAAAATAACGACGCGCCAACTGCCGAAGGAATACGCCAATTAGCAGCGCTCATGCGATATATGATCTATGAAAGTGCCGATGAAATAATTTCGATGGAAAAAGAATTGGCGTATATTAAAAACTACATTGCGCTTCAGAAACTACGCTTTGGGGAAACAAAAAACTCGGAAGGCATACAAAAGCAAACTTCGGAAGAGGCAGTTATTATTTCACTCTCGGTAAGCGGTAATATAGACAAGGCTACATTGGCGCCCATGATATTTATTCCCTTTATTGAAAATGCCTTCAAGCACGGTATCAGCATGAACACTGCTTCACATATCAATATCTCGGTTGCCGTACAGGGCAGTGAGATTGACTTTCGTGTGACAAATACTCTTCATTCGCAGCGTTTACTCACGAATTCAGAAGCCTCCGGCGTAGGGCTTACCAATGTTCGTCAGCGTTTAGCAGGTCTTTATCCCGGCAATCATCATTTGGAGGTTACAACCAACGACTCATTGTTTACGGTGCATTTACGTTTGCCTGCGGTATATATTTCCCACTCTTCCAATTCCTAAATGCTATGAAATGTATAGCCATAGACGATGAAGTTCCTGCTTTGAACGTACTGGAATTGTACCTCAGCAAAGTGCCTCTCTGGGAGCTTGTCGGTACATTTTCCGATGGTGTCAAGGCACTTGATTTTCTCCACCGAAACCACGTTGATTTGATATTGTTAGACATCAATATGCCCGATATTTCGGGTTTACAGTTGGCTCGGTCTCTGCCTGTTCGTCCCGCTATTATTGTTACCAGTGCTTACGACCGCTATGCTCTTGAAAGTTATGAAATTGATGCGGTTGATTATTTACTCAAGCCTATCGAATTTGAGCGTTTCCTTAAAGCACTGAACAAGGCATATCTTAAAATCAATTCCACTCTTTCCCCACAGATTTCAAACGTGGGAGCGGAAGGTTCTGAACGCAGCTACGACGACACAATCATCGTTAAAAGTGGTATGGCACTGCATAGAGTAAAAGTAGAA
>CALCNX010000081.1 GCA_937899715.1 uncultured bacterium
TCGGGGTTATTCAACCCCGATTGTACACCTTTCCAACTAAATCCAAGTAGAACCAGTTTTTTAGATTCTATTCTGAAATATAAAAGCCTCACAAACAAGCGTTCATGTTCATAGCTTCAACGCTCTTTGTGGGGCTTTTTTGTTTGGTACAATTCGTACAAAAAAGTATCTTTGCTCCATCTCTATGCACAGTGTCCAACACGGTGCTCCGATTATTGCCAAATCCTTTGCAAATTTATTCCTTTGGGTTGTACAAATTATGTCGAAACAGCATCTCCGCAATCTTGAACAGGCAAAAGCCATACTTGATTATTTTCTTGAAACTGATTTGAGCAAACTCGCGGTTCCGCTAAACGCAAATCCCCACAATATCTCCACGGCGTTACCGTCGGAAGATACCGTAAATGCCCCCCCCCCCTCAAATGTCATAATCCATGAAGCATCAGAATATATCACGCTTCCAACGGTGCTTGGTGCTAACATCGTCGTTCATGCGCCAAGCGAGGTCGTGTATGTAAAAGGAGCGCAAGATTATACGGAGGTGGTGCTTGTCTGTGGCGCACGGTATCTGGTTTCGGGGAGATTAGAAAAATGGTCGCAGCGTTTAACGGGCTATGGTTTTCTGCGAGTGCATCGGTCGCAGACTGTGAACCTCGCTATGGTGCGCTCGTGGGAAGAGTGTAAGCGGCATCTGGTGCTAAAAATGCACGGCGGCGACAAAATTACGGTCTCGGCGAACTACAAACGAGAGTTCTTTCGGTGCGTGAAGTAAAGTATTGTGTAGCTTTGTGGAAAATTATGATAGTCTCGTGGAACACGGTGATAGTCTCGTCGAAAAGGAGTTGGCAATCAAGACCCTGTATTGTATGTTGTGTACGTCAAATTTGCAGAGCAGTTTTTGTATATCAGTTTTGAAAACTATTTCTTGGTTTCGTGCAGAATAAAAACATCTACCCCTCCATGAGAAAAGCGATATTGCTTTTCCGTCATTGTATTCCAATACCTCGCTAAAAAAACAAAGCAGTGTACCGCATTTTTTGCCTGACGGTACACCGCCTCGCGCATTGGGTATGCTTTGTCGAGAAGTTCCCATGCTTGATGCGAATATACTCATTCGGGCAAAAAAAATCTATTGTACAGGAGTTTTCTTCATGGAAAACCAAAAGAAAAAAATGCGCCTTGATGAACTCACGGTGGAGAGTTTTGTAACGTCGTCTAAAGCATCTGCTGCAAAAGGCGGAACGGGCTGGACACTTCTCACCCTCACACCTACACCATTTCTTCCTGGCTGTGGTGACACACTTGGTGGTGCAGATTGCCTTACCGGACCAACCGACCATCCGACAACCAACGAAGTTCCATGGGATACGATAATCGGACCAGTAGAAGTGTATGCTACACTTGAGCCGGAAAATACAAATTGTAATTGTCCAAGCTATCATAGTGGTTGCTACCGCCCCTAGTTCGTCTCATTCCACTGTTCATGTATGCAGTAGGGAGATGATGATATTCCTACTGCATAATTTTTTTCGTTTTTTATGCGCCTAATTATAATAGTCTTGAATATCGTTGTGCTTAGTATTTGCTGCGCAGGCTGTGCACCAAATTCAGAAGAATTATCTGATGCTGTTCTATGGGTACAGCAGCATCAGATTCCATTTAGTACGGTTCAGTCCGATACTGCTTTTTCCTACACTCTTGACTATGATTCAGTGATAGCCGACGATATTAAAGTTCTAGGGTTAGGCGAACCAACGCATGGAACGCACGAATCTTCCGTTATGAATTGTGAAATAATTAAGTATATGGTGCTCTATAAAAATTGCAAAGCAATCTGTATGGAAGCGCACTCTCCATATGTACTTGTCGCTAATGATTACATTTTAGGGAAAATTGCTAATACAGACTTGCAAATTCTGAAAACGGCTTTCATCAAGCCTTCCCAGCCATTTAAAGAACTCTTGGAATGGTTACGGGCATACAATACATCAACGACAAATAAAGTACAGATTTATGGTGTCTGCTACGGTGCTTGCAACGAGGGTACACTGTATGTGTTAAGTTTTTTGAAGAATAATGATTCGTCGTTCTATAATACCATTGGGAAAGAATACCGCAGAATATGCTACCAAAGAATAAAGATAGACACAGCATCTCTGGTTTCAAAAATTTTCTCCGAGTGGTCGGTAGATATTCCTTTGGACTCCATCCGGCACTGGCGTACAATAAGCCGGCAGGTCTATATGCACCTATCGGCAAATCGTTCTGCCTATCGAAGTCTAGATTCATATAGCCTTGAGGTTGCTATACGCTCTGCAAAATATATCATGCAAAATTTTCATCGCCCCTCTATGCAGGATAAGCAATATTATAGCTTTTTTGGCAGTCTTCTCCAAGCAGCCGGGCTTCCGCAGTACGAGCGAAACCGAAGTTTTGGTCTCCATTATTTGTATAAAGACTCCACATGGGCAGCAAACACGATAGACATTGTTCAACACCTCCCACCGAATCAAACAGCCGTGATTTGGGCGCATAATCTGCACATCGGACGGATAATCACAGCACGAACATACAGGCTTGGTGTCCATCTGCACAAACA
>CALCNX010000082.1 GCA_937899715.1 uncultured bacterium
CTTTTTTGCTCTTGGTGTTTGCCGTGCTCCCCGCGTACAGCGGCGGCAAATGCACCGGCTCTGCCACCTGCAAAGTTTGTAAAGATTGTAGTCGCTGCAAACATTGTAAGGGCGGCGGCAAATGTGGTGCTTGTTCCACAACTGTTCCATCCTCAAAACCAAAGAAAGGCTAAAAAATGAAATACGTTCTCTTCTTTTTGCTCTGCTGTTTTCTGACGGCTTGCCCAAATCCAAGTCCGGGACCAGACCCCAACCCCAACATAAAAACATACGCCTTTCGTTTTACAGAAGTCTTGCCCAATCCTGATGGCAGAGATATAGGAAACGAGTACGCAATTATCCGTAACATATCAAACGATAGCGCAGCACTTGCGGGTTGGTACTATACAGGCAAAGAAATCACTCATTTCACCTTTGACAATACAGCAAAAATCCCTGCTGGCGGAGAATTAAAGCATGGTACGGGAAGGACAAACGAATGGCTAAATAACACCCTTGATACCCTCCGCCTCTACGCACCTGATAACGTGCTTGTACAAACAATTACATGGGCAAATGTTGGCGATGGAAAAGTTATTATACCATAAGTTATTTTCGTATGCTTCAGAAAATCAGAAACAGTTTTGAGAAGTTTCGAGTACAGACTTGGGACTGGTTCAGTATTTTTTTCCTTGCTTTGCTGGCATGGTTTCTAACAAGCCTAGTTATTGGCAGCATTTTCCTGAAAGGCAACGAGGCAAATACAGGAAATGTCGGAGATACAATAGGCGGTATTACTGCACCTTTTATCGGACTCTTGAATGCTATTTTGGTGTACATGGCTTTCAAGCAGCAGAGTCTAGCAAATCAAATGCAGTTCAAGGCAATTCAAGATGAACAAAAAAGATTTATCAAGAGTAGTCAATTTGAGTCCATGCTATTATTTAAAGACCACCTAGAAAAAGACCGCATAAAGTCAAGGTACGATACACAACCTCTTGGATTCATACAGTCATCTCCGTATTATGGCTCTCAAGCAGTTTTGTGGTTTTGCCATGATACGTTACAACAGCCTGAAGTGCCAAGATTCTACAGCAGATTGAATGATATGCAGAAGCTACTTCTAAAGCAAGAAATTGAGAAATACACTGCTTATCTTAAAACAGTGCATAATTGGTTTATCAGGCTGAGGAGCGCAAGGATTTCACGATTTGAGAAAGAAATGTTGTTGCTTTCCTTGATAGCAGTCGCGCCACTAGACGAATTACAATTAGCATCAAATCGAATGTGTGAAAACATATTTGAAAAGGATAGTAAACTACTCAAAGAGATTCAAGACCGTGAGAACAAAATAAATGAAATTGCCAATAGATATACTATAAAGCAATAAAGGGTATATTAATGACAGAAGGAAATCAAAAAATCATCAAAGCCCAAATCTCGCTTGAGCGCTTGAAAGGCAGTGCTTCTCGTGCTTTGGAATCCGCAAAGGAGAAGGCTTCAAACGTCGTGGAAGACAACATTATCGTTGAAAAAATCCGTGCGTGGGTTGCTTCTTTATTTGTCAAAGCTGTGGAATCCTGCTCCACCGAAGAAGACCGCACAGAACTTTTGGTGTGGCTTTCCGCTGTGCGTACCGACCTTGCTTCCGACCAGAGCGCTGCCGAGAAATTCCGCGCTGTTTCAAGCCGGATAGACGGTAAGAAAACTGCAATGGCTCTTGGTCGCAGTGTTGGCGAAGCATTCAACAACTACAAAAACAGCAATCTTCCTCTCCCCGTCAAGATTGCCATTCCCGTAACACTTGCTGCATCTACGGTCATAGGCGGCGCTGGAGTCGGCATTGTTGGGTTTGGGACAGGTATTGGTGTATCAGCACTGCTACTCGTGTTTCTGGGCGCTGCGGGTGTTACATCGGTGATTGATGCCGTGCTGACGAACAAGGGCGCTGGTGAATATGTTGCGTTCATCGGTGCAATGATAGCCCACGACGAGATATTGCGCCGCACAAAAGCAGACTTGCGCAAGGCAATGACGGAAAAGCCAGCACCACCGCACCGTTACGATGTTCCCGAAGAACAAGCCGCCTTGCAGCAAGCACTGCTGCAATTGAAACCCTACGAATTTGAGCAGCACGTCATGTCATTCTTCCAAAGCGCCGGACTCACGGCATGGGTAACGAAGCAAAGCAACGATGCGGGCGTGGACGGTTTTGCGCGGCATCCCGAAGGCTTGATTGTAGTGCAGTGCAAGCGAAATGCGCTGGAGAACACGGTAGGTCGCCCTATTGTACAGCAATTCAAAGGCGTAATCGAAGAAAACGAAGCACATCGCGGGTATATCGTCACCACCAGTACCTTCACGAGCGAAGCCAGAGAGAGCGCTGCGCGGAATGGGAAATTGGTGTTGGTGGATATGGCTGTTTTGGCAGATTGGCATTCAAGTTTTAATATTTAACAACTCCATTAATCCAAAGGACAAAGTACAATGAAAGAGTACAAAGCTATTCATGAGAATTTTGCTCTCCCATTAGGTGAGATTGAGCATAATCAAAAACTTACAGAAGCACTTAATAAATACGCCAAGCAAGGTTGGAACCTACATACTCTATCACAAGTAGATATGTCAGGCGCTATGATTCAATACAGATTTATATTGGAGAAAGATGAGAAGCCGCGTTTGGGGTAGTTTATTGAGATTAATATTGTAAATGGGCAGCTGCTTGGCTGCCCATTGTTAAGGCAGCAATATTTTTATCGCTCGTGTAAGCAAATACTCCTTTTTTCACCTTAAAACATTCCTTCAGCTATGACATTAATATACGACGGACAAATTGACGGGATTCCTGTCAAAATATCACTTACTAATGATGGCGTTATCGAAGTTTCGACTCAAGTGCAGAAAGATTTCGATAAAATCATACATGGTATGTCTATTTATTGGAAAAAAGGAGATAAGATGGACTTTTCTGCAACAAACAAAGATAATTTGATTAAACAGCTTGAAGAAGTTGGGTTTGATTTAAGCCAAGCAAAAGAGATTGCAAATAGAGCTTTTCCTCCTTTATAGTAATCTCCGAAGAGAATCTCTAAAGACAATAAATAGCACGGGCAGCCATTTGGCTGCCCGTCTCATATAAACAATAACACTCACAATCTTCATTTTCTGACTAACCGAAGAACACCGTTTCCACTGACATAATACTCTTGGAATTCGTTAAAATTCAACAACAAACTCTTTGACAAATCACTTTCGGAATAGCCAAGTTCAGTGTAGTATAGCTGTAAAATTTCCTTGAGCAAGGTTGGATTTTCCTTGGGTATAGGTATTGGTTCTTGAGTTCTCATGCCTTTTGCTGACATATTCATTTGCAATGTACGGTACGAGCGGTCGGTAACAGCTTCTAACTCTTTGGCTCTTTTGAGAATTGCAGCCATTGACACTTTCCAATGCCTTTTTAAGTCTGCAAGTTTTTGTAAAGTCAGATTTTGCAAGTCTGGCAAAATATCCGCCTGTGGAAGTAAAAATTCAGCAGCAAATTGATTTGCCTCATCTTCCATCGTTTCGCTTGGGAAGCGATGCATAATGATATGCCCTAATTCGTGTGCAATCGTAAACCGTAACCTATCACCCGGAATATCACTATTTACAAAAATCATTGGGATTAATTCCGGTGTAATCAGAGTCACACCATCAAAATAATGATTTTGAAAATCGCAAAACAAGACTAAGATACCTGCATCTTCAACAGTTTTAACAAGATTTGCAATGGGTCCCCTTGGAAGCATCCATGCACTACGAATCGCCTGAGCAATTGATGAAGCTGAAGGGTATTCTTCAACAGATAAATGCAGTAATTTACTGGTATCAATGTCAACTGCTCCTAGCAAACGTTGAATCTGTAAACGACGTATGTTGATATTGGCTTGTATCTTATGATTGTCCTTTTGGGACATCGCAGCGCGTTTGCGGTATTGAAAACTCCAACTTGGATAAATAACTCCGCTCTGGCAAAAGAACTCAACAGGATAGTATAAAATTTCGGAAAGCCGTTGCAAAATATCATCGGGAATGTCTAACAGTCCTTGTTCAATCTTTGAAATCCAACCTTGAGAAACATCCATCCTAAGCGCTAGTTCAGACTGAGTTAAACTGCGAGATTCCCTTGCGAGTATTACCATGTTATGATTAACATTACTCATTTGCTGCTTTACGTTTTCCTTCGTTGTCTGAAAGACCTTTAACCCTAACACGGGGTCTTGTTGGTTCGACAATATTGAGGGTTTCTTGTTTGCCATCGTTTTCTTTGGATATTAATGGTGTTAGTTCAAAATACCATTCTATGTTTTTTCCATTGGGATATGTGAGGACAATTTTGCTCAAACCACCAATTGGATTCAAAATATATCCTCCGTTGAGATTATAGAGGGTATTCCTAAACCCACTAAGTTCACCTTGATTATTGAAAAGAGTTGATTGTTTAGTTGGGTAGTTTGCTGCTTTCATATTACGGCTTAACTTTTTGATTTTTATCAAGTAAACATCGATTTGTAAAGTTAGTATTTTATTAATCGCTCTTATAAGGAGGGAATGTGGCAGGAGGTAATGTGGCTTTGGGTCTTAAAACAATGGAATCAAAGAAATCTCACGAACGTGGAGAGTCGGAACAAACCGCTTCACACGTTCATACAAAAAAAACACAGTCTTTCCTTACAGATATCAAATCGGAGTTCATGAAAATCACATGGACGCCGAAAGAGGAACTAAAAACATATACTAAGATCGTTGTCGGTGCCACCTTCCTTTGCGGAATGGGTGTTTTCTTTATGGATCTCCTCATTCAAACGTTGCTATCAGGCATCGAAACGGCTCTAAAGCTGATTTTTGGATAATCGACATTATAAACCCGTAACGAACGGTACGAGACAAAATGGATAAATGGTACGTGTTACAGGTTCTTTCAAGCCATGAACAGAAAGTTCAAAAAGCTCTGATGGAACAGCGCGATCTCA
>CALCNX010000083.1 GCA_937899715.1 uncultured bacterium
TATTATTGCAATAACCACAATACATATATTTTAATACTATACTTCATAAATCTATGAGTCATTCAACCTCAAAAAGCGCTATGTCTCAGACAGTAAAAGAGACATCAAATGATATAGAGGAACTTATACTTAATGGAGAGGACATCGAGTCTTCTCAATTTATGCCGTTTGTGTCGGCTTTTTCTTTACCGAAGCATGAAGGCATACTTTACACGTTAGGAAATCCCCGTCCGTATCGTGCGGACTGTAAAGTTGGACAATTCAAAGTAGGTGAAAACCTAAAAGGAGGAAAACTGAAGCTGGAAATACTCAGCTATCGTGTGTTTCATGCGGAGTTATTCAATTATCCCTACCAACGCTGGCTTGAGGTCTTTTTTGTTGATCCTGATAATACGCTTTCTCATGTCCTTTTTAAGGGAATGAGCATTGAAAGTTTTGTCAATCTTTACACCGAAATGCTGATTCGTGGTCGTGCCATTGGTGAAGGTATTGTTACAGGTCGGATGGAAAAACGTTCAGGTAAAGAAGGTGACTACTACGTGGTTATCTTCGAGTGGGAAGAGAACAAAAAAGAGAGAATTCAAGAATTACTCGATTTTTTGACAACTCAATCGTTAACAAGCATGGTTATTCCCAATCCGATCCGTAACCAAACAGGAAATGTACAATGATAACCGATAGTAAAGCTATGGACACACTGGCATATTATCTGACTCAAGCAGGTGAGTTTGGCGATAGGAACGAGATAGAATCAGCCATAGAAGGTATTTTTACTATATGGAAAGATGAATGTAAGCGTATTGCATGGATAACTGCAAAAGAGTATATCTCACATCAACAGACAATCTGCTGTCAAGGCTGCCATAAAAAACAAGATTAAATCAATCTCAAGAGCCAGATACACTTTTTTCATTATTGTGTATCTGGCTTTCATACCGTCATTGGAGTTTATCATGATAGAGGAAATAAAGCCGCGTAACCGCAAGCACTGGCTTGAATTGCGTACACAAGGTATCGGAGGGTCTGACATTCCTACTCTTATGGGTGTGAATCGCTATGGTTCATGGATGAGTGTTTATGAATCAAAAATCGGTATAGATAATGTGTTTTCTGATGATTCAATCGCCAGGATGGCGGCAGGAAAGATGCTTGAAGCTACAATAGTCCGAATGTTTAAAAAAGCCAAACCTGAGTTTAAGGTTGTAAATCCACAATTACTCTATCGGCGAGCAGATAATCCAATTGCATTTGGAACGCCCGACCGTTTGCTTACTATCAATGGAAATGTGCAAGCAGTTCTTGAAATCAAGAACACTGAGTATTGGAGCCGCGAAAAACGTATAGTTGCCACATATCAAACACAGTGGTATATGTATGTCTTAGACTTGCAATATGGGTTTGTCTGTGCGTTAGAAAAGGGCTGGAAACTGCATACACAAGCTGTTATACGTGATAATACCCTGATTGAGCAAATGAAAGAAACTGCTGACAGATTTTGGTCTTGTCATATTGTGCCACGTATTCCACCTTCAAATGATACAGTAGATGAAATAGATGTCCTATGAAATCCTCATACAGCAAAGACTTTGTACAGCGTTTGGAGTCTATCAACCCGCATCAACACATAACAACTACATTTCAAGACTTTTGTCATATCGCCGCTCTAGCTCTGGCACAACCTTTCTATCGAAGTGAGCAACTCGAAAAAGAATATATGCACATTGTGCAACGGTATGAGCAAAAGCAAGCTCATGGATTTGCTGAACTTCTGTCCACAGTCATTCTAGCTCTTGAAGAGAATCCTGAGCAAGATTTTCTTGGGGAAATTTATGCACTAAACGGTATGAGTAGGAGTCACAAGGGACAATTCTTCACACCGTACCCTATTGCAAAAATGATGGCACAAATATCTTTATCTGAACGCGAAGCAATTATTACGCAACGAGGATATATCAGAGTTTGTGAGCCATCCTGTGGGTCGGGTGTGATGATTATTGGACTTCGACAAGCCATGTTGGAAAACAACTTTAATCCTTCAGCACAAATGTTAGTAACGTGCATAGATATTGATGCACTCTGTTGTAATATGACATATATTCAGTTATCGTTGCTTGGTATTGCAGCAAACATTGTACATGGTGATGCGCTTTCATTGGAGACACATCGGAGTTTGTTTACGCCGACGTACTTTTTGAATGATTGGGAACGGCGTTGTCAGAGTGTAGAACTTCATGAACGTGTTCTTGAAATTATACGGTCTTTAGTCTTAGAGAAGCCGCTTGGAGTAAATGTAGTACTAGAAGCAAATACTACTGCTTGCGAAACAAATGCTCCCCCGCGTGTCCGCAAGGGGCAGGAACAGCAGTTAATGCTGTGGTAAGCGATTGGATATGCACATTTTTCGTTGAACTATTTATTCGCTTAGGAGCGATAGAGTTTTTTCTAAATACTTATAAACTTCTGACATTTTTTTAGAACTTAATGTAGTGGTCTTTGCAACCTTCTTTGCAATATCCTGTGCCATGTTTTTACATTCATCATGCAAGGGAGAACTTTTTTTTGTACTTGAGGAAGGGACTACTGAAGATTTGATATCAGCTAATTTCTTCTTCTCGCGTTGTATTTGCTTCTTTACAGCCTCTTCTGTCTGTCCCGTATCTTCAGCAATTTTCTTTGCTGTGAGCAAAGGGACATTGTCCCTTTGCTTTCCTTTCACGTCACCGCTATTCGTTGTATCGCCTCCGCGCTTGCGTTCAGCGATACGCTGGTCAAAATCGGGATAGAGTTTGCGGTAAATTGCTATCCATTCACTGCCCGAAAACTGCCGCCGAAGAAGGTTGTCTTTGATAAGAAATTCACGCTCTTGATCCTCAGAAAGCTGTTCCTGCACATACTGGACAGGAACGTATTCTAAGCCCAATTCTAATGCTGCTTTCAGGCGGTTATGCCCCGCAAGTAAGGTGTCATCTTTCTTTGCCAATAATGGCACAATAATTCCGCGCTCTCGAATATCGTTCTTCAACTGCTCGAAACGCTGCTCATCTTCAAGGGGAAAAAATTCGGCATTCGAGGGGTTGATATGTAGTTTGTGTACGCTTACTTGTTTAACTTCAGTAACATTCATCGCGGAACGCTGCGACGAAGGTACATCTTCTTTGATTGCTGCCATCTTGGGGCTAAACTTTGCCATTTGCTATGCCTCGACTGATAAGGGTTTCCGCAATTTGTGTGTATGCGTCTAGTGCCGCATTCGACTTTTTACCAACCCAATCATAACCAGTTTTGACCATTCCGGATGCTGCTGGAAAAGCTGCACTTCTCGGAACAGCGGGCTTTATTAGATATTTTGAAAATGTCGATGAAATCTCAGGGACATAGAAATTATGTGCAGCAATTTTCTTGTCGTATTGTGTGATAATAACTCCTGCAATAGCTTTCTTTTTTTCATCACATATTTTCATCAGCTTTGTTAGGCCTTTGAACGATAGATGTTCAGGTTCGGTTGGAATAAGGACGTAATCTGCGGCTTCAATCGCCGCCAGCGTTCGTGTCTCAAGGCTCGGCGGGCAATCAATAAGAATTGTATCATATCCTTTAGAAACAGAACGAATTGCCTTCATATAATCGGCTTGCTTACCGTGTCCAAATGCTAAGGAAGTGACATGAATGCCTGATTCATGCTCCAAAATACTTGTATTATCTACGGTGTTTGTACTGTCATGCATTTCCAACTCTTTCACGCGATGATACTCAAAAAGGTGCATCAGCAAGTTTGCTTGCTCGTCTATATCTATAGCAAGAACCTTTTTTCCTAAGCGTTGTATTGCTACGGCAAGGTGAACAGTAGTGGTGGTTTTTCCTACACCACCTTTATTGTTAACAACGGCAATAATACTCATTGATTGTTTTTGGGTAGTGGAATAATGGTAATTATGTTACTGTACCGAGTGAATCGTTCATCATTGGTCAAAATATGCGTAATATTGTTTTGTATCATCTGAGCAGCTATTTGCGTATCGAATACAGAACGTCCTTTAGCATCGTAATAGTCAATGAATTCGAGCCATTTATCAAATGATTTTGGATCGTCGCCGATAACCTTCATGTTCTCCCTAAATTGTCGGATCGCTTCAACAGTGGCTTCTATGTCTCTATAAGGTTTTCCTGTTGTTTCGTCTTTTGCACCAGTCATCACTTTTGCATACTCTCTGAGAACTTGCATAGTTACATATAATTGGGTACCGGACAGAATTTCCGTTTTGATAGCTTGTTGTGCAGATGCTTGAAAGATAGATTGAGCGTATGTAAGATAAACGAGAATATTTGTGTCAATAAGAACGTGCTTCACTTTTTTTCTCATTTCTTGGCTCCTTTTGTTCCATTAACGGAATTCTTCACAGTTGCACCATATAAGTGTTGTTCGCCTGCTTCATCATTGTAGATTTCTTCACGACAAAAAATAGTATTCGGTGCGAATGTTGCACTCAAGTCTATTTGGGGCAGAGAATCAATCCATGAAGTGGTTTGTTGTTTAGTGGGCGATGTTTTGGACACTTCTTTCCTATTATTGGTGTGTTGTACTTTAAAAGTAGTAATTTTTTCGGTATTCCAGCCTTTATCAGTGAATTTCTTCAAGTCCGCCGCACGAACTCGCCATAAACGTCCTAATTTCACACCTGCCAGACGTGCTGTTTTTAGCCAGGAATATACAGTTGTCGTTTCAACAGAAAGCTGCTCGGCAACTTGTTCGGGAGTAAGAAACGTTTCCATTATTCAAAAAATAATAAAAGGTATATTTCACGGTCATGCGAAATGAATAGAAGTGAATTAAACTGAACTAAAATACTATACAATTATGAATTTTCAAAGCCCTAGATGTCTTCTAAAGTATATTAAAAGGTATTTGGTGCGATACTAATGGTATTGGCTATCGTATTGACTTGAAAACTCAAGCATCTTTTTGCTCATAAGTTTCAGCAAATACTATGAACAAGGCGATAGGTGTAAAAACACAAAAAGACGTGGCTGAATTGCAATTCCATACAACTGTTGTTATTTTTTTTGTTTACTTCTGATAAAATATCTATGGCATAGATTACCTAGAAGCCTACGTTTGAGAGTGACATTTTAATATGGTCAAGGATAGACTTCCGGGTTTAAAGAGTTTAATAGCTTTCTACGTTTATAGACTTTACTGTTCGTGTTTTTCAAGAAAATATCGTTGTTTTTCAACAGTTTGCAAGATTGAAGGTGTGTATCATTGGTGTTTTAGGTGTGTATCATTGGTGTTTTAGGTGTGTGTCATTGGTGTTTTAGGTGTGTGTCATTGGTGTTTTAGGTGCGTGTCATTGGTGCAGTCCGTTTTGAAACATCCCTAGATTTCTTTTTTGTATGGGGATGTTTCAAAACGGACGAAAAAGCGTTGAACATTTGATAAAATCTTGGCTTTTTCGTATGTTAGAGGATGGAAAATTTACAAACTACTGAAGATATCGAACAGAAAAAAACTTCACGGAAGAAACCATCTGTTTTGGTACTGGCAACGAAAAAGCAATATTCTGATCGACTCAAAAAGCATAGCTCAGTCGTACAGATAACCAACACCGTGACTGCATTTCAGAGACGGCTTTTTAATATTTTGCTTGCCAATGCGCAAAGGGAGAAGCAAAAGAATATCAATCGGCATAAAATCTATATCGGAGAAATCTCATCTTTGCTGCATAATAATTCCGAAAATTACGACTTTATTTATCAGTCCCTTCAAGCACTTGTCTCAACAAGTGTACAATGGAATTTTTTGCGGAAAGATAAGAGACATCAGGAGATTTGGACAAGATTGAATGAAGAATACAATGCAGGTCTTGGTCCGCGAGGCGGTGCTGCGCTGTTAGCTCAATGGGAGCATGAGGGTAATGGTGTGATTTCGTATGAATTCCCGTCTGTCATTACAGGTCTCATCCTTAACCCTCCAATGTATGCACTGCTGTCGCTTAAAATGCAGAACCAATTTGATGATAAACACTCGCTTGCACTATATGAATTATTTACCGATTACTTTAATGCTGAATACCCGGACAGAAGCATGACCCCAGTAATGTCTGTGCATGATTTTCGTATTTTGATGGGTGTTGCTGATAATGAATATTTTGATGAGTTTAAAAATGTGAGCAGAGACATCATTAAGCGCTCTATTGCTGAGATTGAAGATAAAACAGAGTTACGGATAGAGGCTCTATATCAAAAACGTGGGCATAAGGTAGTGAGTGTGCAGTTTTTAATAGGGAAGGTGCAGAGACACCAAGCACCCAAGGCTGAACAACTACTCTTACCATTAGAAACTGAATCTCTGGCATCTCAGATCAGTGAACCTTCGATGGATTATGACGCTTTATTTGCGAACTTATCGTTGGAAGAACAAGAGATTATTCTCCGAGAAGCTAAACTGCAAATGCCTCATTTTGCTCAAAACCCTTCAACGGAAGCAGAGCATAAAGCATATCAAACATACTTTATGCCTATTCGCAATAAAATTCTACTGGATTTTTTACCTGACCAAATATAGTTGTTACATTCAACCATACCCTGGAACGTGGAGCAGCAATTAGTACGATTCTACCGAAGAAAGTAAACGGTGATGAACTGAGAAAAAACGGACACACGCCCGCAGCATTACACCGTACGTTCACAAAACACATCAGCGCTTTGCGCGAGGTCATCGAAAATGCCGACGACAGCACACGCAAAACGCTGGTGAAAGAATTGAAGCAGCTTTTGAAAGAGTTGTGAAATATACCGTTTTTATTTTGATGGATTGTAAAAACTATCGTACTACCGCCAGACGCCTTACTACCACTTGCCCGCCAACATTTCCCCTCACAAAGTAGATGCCAGATGGCAGTCCGTCTAATGATACAGAAAATTCCTGTATTCCGACTGCATACACATTTTCTGCTATGCTTCGCACCTCACGCCCTAGTGCATCATACAGCGCAATGCGCACAGGGGAAGAAGCAGGAAGAGAGAGGGAAATAGTTGCTGCTTCGGTAGCAGGATTGGGAGAAATGCTGCTTGTCAAAGCATGAGGAATATCGTCTTGTATGCCTGTGGAAGTCGGGAAATTTCCATAGACACGGAAGTTCTTACACGAACAGCTATCCGACCATGCGGGCGTAGTTTGTGTGAAGCCTAGTGCCGTCAGCATTGCGTTCGGCTCTTTCATGCGAAGAACAAGTTCTGACGCGCTTTGTTGTGGGGGCGTACACGTGCTGTTATCTTGCATCCATGCTTCCACGATAGGAAGATTCCGGCTGACCAATCCAGCAATCACTGAATCTACTTGGGATAAACTAAGATTTCTTATACTCAATCGGTAATACTCTGAGCCGGAGGGAAAGCCTAGAGCCGAAGAACGGCTTTCGGCAGTAAAAAGTTTACTATTGATGGAAAGTGTTTGAAAACGCACCGTTTGGGAAACAGTACTAAAACCAAACCCGTTAGCGGCACGGATGCGCACAAAGTATTGTGTTTGTGGCGTTAAGTCTGTTAGGGTTGTTTGCGTGCCGCCGACTAACATATCACCATATTGCGGCAATACCGCACGGAAAGCACTATCGGTCGCAACGGTAAGCCAATAATGCGTCGGGAGACCTTGCGCTCCGTTCCACCGAAAACTTGCAGAGCTTGTCGTAATGGCTTGTGGTAGTGCCAGTATCGGTTGGCTTGGTGGAGAAACTTGGGGCAAGGTGATGGTGAAAACATTCCTAATGGATGAAATAGTCACATCGTCGTATATTGAACTACTGTAAATACGCACAAAGTATTGTTTGTTGGGTTGAAGTTGCGAGAGTTGAACACGAAACATTACTGTCGAATCTAAATACTCACGTCCAAGACAGCTGGGTACGGGAGGCATACAATGCTTGGACATATCTCTCTGAACTATACTAGAATTAGAGAATGAAGAATCCGTAGCTAAATCAAATTTGAAGCATACTCCATATCGTCTAATAGGAAGTGAACGCACATGAGCGTTAATTACAAAACTTGTTGAAGTTGTTGATTCTATTGACTGGATGATAGGCTGTAGATATTGAGCTATAGCAGTGCCACTTGTGAAACTGGGGTATTGGCTGTGTAAAGGTTCAGTAATTAACAGTATAGCGATGAAAGTCAGGATATACTTGCGCATATTGATAAATCTCTTTTCTGCTTTTAGTGAGCAATGGTGATAGTTTTGACAATTATTTGCCCTTCGGCGGTTCGTAAGCGTAGCGCATACACACCGCTCGGAAGGGTATTCACGAGAACGTTAAATGTCTTTCGTCCTCGTGAGTATCGTTCATCTACGATTGTTTGCACCGTGCGCCCCAGCATATCATATAACGCAAGGTTGATATGGTTTTCTTTTGGTGTACTGAACGAGACAGTTATTTCCTGACTACTCGGATTCGGGTAGGGTTGCTCAAGTATCGTGCTGTTTGGTATCTCCTCTGCCGCCATGTTTTGCTGTGCTGCGGCAGATTGTTGTCGTTGGTTAGTTACCATTGCTGATGGTTTCGCACTGTTTGACATCACTAGACTTTGCATAAGCTTCGGATTGGTCGGGTCTCCCGCACAGACAGGAAATTCAAACGTTACGCTTTCGGTTGTACTGTTCGTGAGGTGGGCTGAGCCTTTTAGGACGGATGCTGCTTGCGGTGGTGGGGGAATAGCACACGCAGCACAAGCGATATACGCTTCTGCTGTCACGCGATGGTTCTCACTGTCGGTTACTTCCACGCGCAAGCGTAGTTCGCGGTTATTCGGCATTGTAAGCGTGTAGGATTCTGCTGTGCCGACCTCAGTAAAGGCTTGCGTTCCTGCTTGCTGCATAAGCCAGCGATAGGTAAAGGGACGAGCGGCAAGTGTACCACAAATGTTGACCCGATAGGTTGATGATTCGGCGGTGGCCAGTGTGCGAACACCACTAATGGAAGCGTCAATGGAGGTAATATGTTCTTGATAGAAATTTGCAACTGTTCTCCCTCCACCTGTTCCGGATGTGTTGTTGTCAGAATTCATCCGAGCAGCCATATTACGTTCTTCATAGGTTAAACCACTGAAAGTTCCAGGTGGTGTGTTGCCTGTCGGCAATAATGCTCCCGATTCTGGAATGGTAACACTAACAGCCGGATTAGACCAGTTCATTACTTTGGGTTGAAATTGTGCCATTACTGTACCAATCTCTATTAGAGAACTCGGTGAGGTTAAGGCACTCAATTCAAGGTTTCTCCCAGTTACGGGGTCATAAAGTTCATTATAGATATATCGACCTCTATGATACCAGCCAAAATCTATTGTTGCAGTCTGCGCTGGTGGATTGGCAGGAAATTGGATAATCGCGCCAGCAGAAGCATTGGTATAAAATGACCAATCTCTAAAATCATGCCCACCACCGCACAAATGCCCTGCTTCATGGGTAAAAATCAAAGATTTGGGAAAAGTTCGGTTAATGTCAAGTAGGAAAAAACTGCTCTCCTGCTGATCATTTGAAATTCCTAGACCACCAGCGATGCCAGCCGCACTATATACCCGCCTAGTTGTTCCTGCATCTATCCACGTATCGGGAACACTACCGACTAATACCACTATATCTGCTTGGACTGATTGACGCAGTTGGGATAATATTGAGGCATTGTCGTTTAAAATATCAGATATTCTCTGATATTCACCCCCTCCAAACGTATATCTATCATTTGCGTTTGCTGAAGGGTAATACCAATTATCTCGAATCTCCGTTGTCAGCGCACCACTCATACCATTGATATTTACAACCGCGGAGGTAGAATAAATAACAGGGTCAAGAGAGAAACGCAAATTTACGCCACTATTGCGATTGACGAGATTGGATAGGTCGAGCGACTCCATAATATATTCGCGCATATTATCTGCACCTCGGAATCTTCCCGCACGTGGATTGGTCTGCCGCTCACCACGCCAATAGTTGAAATAACCATCTAAATCAGTATGTAACACAAGAAAGCTAATTTTTGGCGGGTCAGGAAAAGCACCACCACAGGAATACGCCTCGCCCCGTATTTGTACGGACACAGGCGGTGTAAGATTATTGCTGCTCACAACTGTTAGAGCGCCGGAGTACGAGCCAGCCAGCGTCTGAGGTGTACGCACAAAATTCACCGTAACACCCACCGTGCCAGAGCCAGAGACGGTAAGAACGCATTGCTGCGCGGGCGTTGTACACGTTGGGGTAGAGATTAGAAAACCCGTTGGCGCTGTGAGCGTTATCGTTGTGCCGTTCGGCATATTTTGATAGGTTACATCGAATGTGCCGGAGACAGTAAGATTTTGCGTCAAAGCTGTGGTAACGCTTGCGTTTAGGTCAAGCGTTGTGCGGCTTACAGCAAGAGCGGGCTGCAAGATAACGGAAAACGCCGTTATTCCTCGTGTTTCGAGCATTCCCGCTGCTAAGGTATAATTTCCACTGACCCCAAACGTCGTTGTCGCACCACCATACACACCCGGGCTTTGTTGCGTAAATGCAATAGTACCGTTTGCAGCGCCAGTGTATGACAGTGTTCCGGCGTAATTTGTCAGATTGCCCCACCTATCGCGCACCGTCAGCACGGGCGTTTGTGTGCCATTGACAAAGATAGATGGCGTGATGCTGCTTACAATAGCCACTGCTGCGACATCAGGATTCACACAAAAATTATAGGGAATGGGTTGCGGTAAAAGATTTGCTCCGTTGTAAATCGGTATTATCAGCCTGTATGTTCCCGCCGTCGTAAAGATATGCGATGGCGCTATTTCGGTTAATTCACCTGCTGCATTCGCGGTAAGCATAATTGTTCCGGTTGAAACGACCGGGGCATCAGCAACGAATGTAGCGATATAAGGATTAGACTGCATTGTGGCGTTGTTAAAGGCACTTGTCACGTTGCCAAACCTATCTTGTACAGCAAACGAAAGCGGCGAGAGTGCTGCACCTGCCGTAATACACATATTCGGTGAAGTACGTGCTACTACCCGTGCCACCACATCCGGCTGCACACAAAACGTTACCGTCGTCGCAGCAATTTGAGCGCCTCCTGCATAAATCGGCACGGTCATTGAGTACGTTCCCGCCGTCGTGAAAATGCGCGGCGGTACTATCTCCGTCAGTGTTCCCGTCGCTAGTGTCGTCAAGGCAACCGTTCCCGTGGAAACACCATTGATTCCTGTTCCCGTGAACGTGCCAATAATCGGCGTGGGCTGAAGTGTGACGTTATTGAACGCATTGGTGAGATTGCCCCATTGGTCGCGCACTATGAACGCAAGCGGCGTGAGACTCTCTCCGGCAGTCGTAAGACATTCTAACGGAGCAGCCGTGGCGATAATACTCGCCGCCGTACCACCCTCAACCACAAATGTCGTCTGGCACGAAGGCAAATTCGGCGGATTCGCAACCGAGAGGGTATATGTTCCGGCAAGCGTAAAGGGCTGCAATTCCGGGCGCGACTGACTTGTTCCGACTCCTATGCGGTACATCGGGATTGTACCCGTCATGCCAGATGGTGAGTGCGTGTAGATGATTTCGCGGGGATGAGTGAAGGCACGTTCGCCATCGCCCAGATTATACCATGCTTGTATCACAGGCGCAGTTCCCGCCGGAATGCGCTCCGGCGCAACCGAAAAGCACACACTCGTAATCTCACCTTCGCGGATGAGAATAACATCAGTGTTGCCACGAATAGGAATAGCAGTCATACCAGACACCTTCAGGGAATACGTGCCTTCATCGGTGAGCGAAAGGAGCGTTGCGGTACTCACACCCAGCGTGGTGCGAGCGAGTTCAATCGTTCCGGTGGAGGATGGCGAACCGCTCATTTTGGTAAAGGTAAGCAAACTTTCGCGGTCAAGCAAGTTGTTGTAGCGGTCACGGAAGCGTATAGTCACAGGCTCAAGGTTGCCGATTGTGGCAATCGTCGGAACGCCTACAAATTCCACGTATGACACCGCCGCAGATCTCACCTGAAAGAACCTCCCGCCCGTCGTCTGCGCCATCTCCGGCGAGGTCAGCGTATAAGCACCACTGTATTTTATCTGTGTCCCATCCACGTCATACAATCCAAAGCCTGTGCGTGTGAGTGCCACCGTGCCTGTGCTGCTCTGCACACCCGCTGTTGCATCGGTAGAATTGCTGAAGGTCAGCGTCGTGAGCGTCGGCACATTCGTCAGGTTGCCGAATTGGTCATAACTCCGTACTTTAGCGTTTGACTGGGTGTTTCCTGCGTTCAGGTCAATATCCACGCCGGAGAGCGTCGCGCGGACGGCTGCGGTGGGCGTAACATCAAAACTTGGCAGCGTTCCTGTGATGACCGTTGCCGTAGTGCTCACATAACTAGTTTTTACTTGCCCTATACCGTTCACCTGCACATAATACGTGTCGGCGACTGTCAGTACAAAGGGCAGTGTTTGATAGACCCCTTCCGAGAGCCGTACCACGTCTGCCGTGAAGCGTATCGTGCCGCCTGTGGAGTAGCGTAGTGTTACTGCGCCGATGTTGCGGTCAGTAGGGTTGTTGAATTTGTCAAAATACCGCACCGTAAAGGCAGGAACCGTTCCGCCCGCCTCTACCCGATTAACCACACCGGAAATCACCACCCGCGCATCGTTGGTGGCATCGACCACGAAACTTGCGTTACCGGTGGTCGAAGCGATACCGCTTATCCAGAGGCGATACGTGCCGTCAATGGTGTATGCTCGTGAGGGCGCATTAAACGCTCCCACGCCCGTGCGGTTGAGACTTATCGTTCCGGTGCTCGTTCCGGTCTCATTGGTGAACTGCACGGTGGTAGCGGGATAATCCACTGCATTGCCGAAGGTGTCTTTGAAGCGTATGCTGAATGCGTCTGCATTTCCGGCAAGGACAGCAGTGGTCACACCTGTAAACTCGGCGTATGCCACACTTCCGGTCGTCACAGTAAACGATTTCGTGCCGCTTTGTCCACCGCCGGGCGCAGGATTGACGACCCGTAGCGTGTACGAGCCACTCGTGGAGATGAGCCAAGCCGGAACGCTGACCGTGAGCGTTGTCGTGGCTATCCAGTTTACACCCGTCAGGGTCGTGGTCGGTATTGCCGCGCCGTCCAGAATAATGGTGGATGTGGTAACGAAATTCGTTCCGATAAGCGTAAAGGCTTGCGTTACCCCTGCCGGAATGCCTGATGGCAAGCCCGTCGGCGCAATCGCGGTAAGCGTCGGGTTAGGGTTGTTGACCGTGAACGTGGCGCTTGCCTCTCCGCCGCCGGGCGCAGGATTGCTCACGGACAGCGTGTAGGATCCCGTGTGGCGCATTTGTGCGGCGGGCAGCACTGCCAGTATTTTGGTACTGCTCACCACCGTTGCCGTGATGGGGGTACCATTTAGGGTAACACTTGCGCCGGGAGCGAAGAGTTTGCCGTTAATAGTCATTGTCCACGCAACAAGGCTGGCACTGGTTGTGTAGTCGGAGAGGCTTGTCAAAAGTGGACGCGGGAACTCAATCGCAAGCGGCAACGTCGCAGAATTACCACCACCTTGTCCTGCAATGATGGGATTTTCAACGCAGACTGTAATGCTGGTAGCAGCTATTGGTGGTGCGGGAACGGCTGCCCGCAATTCGGTTGGGCTGACAAACTGCACATTCGCTATTCCCACGAGCGTCCCATTATATCGGACACGGCTTGTGGGTGTGAAGTCTGCACCTGTGAGCCGGAGCGTCCATTCGGCAAGGCTCGCGGCAGTTGTCGCGGGTGTAAGTGCCGTAAGGCTTGGTTGTGGATTCAGAAATGCAAAAGAAATCGTGCCGGAGGTTCCACCACCTTGCGGAATGCCATTGAGCACCACTGGTGGCGTATGTACGCTGAGGTTGTATATGCCTGCCGGACGGGCGAGCGTAAGACGAAGCTGCGTGGGACTGATGTAGGTCGTGCCTGTCGTTGGAACGCCTGCCACGCGCACCACCGAAGTCGGCACAAAACCTGTACCGATGAGCGTGATTGTTACGGTTGGAGTGGTAGAACTGACCGTAGCGCTCGTGGGTGAAAGTCGCGTCAGCGTCGGGTCTCCGGGGCGAATCACTAATGGAAGTTCTGCACTTGCTCCACCACCTTGCGGCGCTCCGCCAAGAGTGCTTATCGTGGGCGATACCGCACGCACCATCAGCACCGAAGGCTGTACCAATGCAGCACTACTGAGTACAATCGTCATTCTGGTAGGACTCACGTAGGTTGTCGTTACGGCTGCCCAGGTGCTGCCGTTGCCGACCTCCACAAACGAAACAGGCATAAAAGCTGTTCCGGTAAGGGTAATCACGGAACGTGTCGAACCAGCGGCAATAAAATCGGGTGTAATATCGGTGAGCGAGGGTAGAGGATTCGTGATGACGAGATCACGTGCAGGAGTGGATGTGCCACCACCACGCCCGCTAAATTGCGGATTTTGTACTGTGATAGCGGCAATGGTAGCCAGTGTCAAACGACTTGCCGGAACAGTTGCCGTGAGCGAGGTACGGCTTGCCGCTCCAACGCGCGTGAGGAGCACGCCATTCCAATACGCATTGGCGCTCGGAGCAAAGTAATCACCTGTGAGTGTAATTTGCGTGTTGCCTGAAAGTGCTTCAATGGCATTTGGTGTAACGCTGGTGAGGGTTGGAACGCGGTCAAGGACGGTAAAGGTGAGCGTATTCGACGCGCCAAGACTCGGTGCAGCGTTTTCGAGAGTGATGGTAAAGGCTCCTGCTTGTGTGAGCAGTGCTGCGGGAATCGTGAGTGTGCAGCTTCCGGCGCTTACACCTGTTGGAGCTGCGAGCGCTTGACGGCTTCCGCCCGATGGTGTCCAATATGCCTGAATACCATTTTCAAAGCCGCTTCCCGTTATTGTCAGCGTGAGATCATTGCTGTATGCTTCAGCTTCATTGACCGAAAGCGACACAAGCACAGGAGAGGGATTGCTGACGGTGAGCGTTTGCGAATTGGAGAATCCGGGTGTAGGCTCAGTGTTTTTGACGGCAACCGAATATGTTCCAGCTACGGGCAGGCTACTTGCGGGAATGGATAGTGTGAGTGAACCACCACTAAGAAACGTCGTAGCAAAATTTGCTGAGACCGCACCACTCAGAAGAGCCAGAGCGCCATCATAGAAGTTGCTACCACTCAAGGCAATGCTTGCGATGTTGCCGCGCGTAACGGCATTGGGACTGATAGAGGTAAGAACCGCTTGCGGATTCTGTACCATCACCGTCACAGCAGGAGAACTGGTACCTCCACCTTGAGCGCCGAATTGAGGATTATTCACTGTTACGTTGACCGTGCCTTGTGCGGTTAGAAGGGAAGCGGGAACAGCAGCGGTGAGGGTGTTTTGGTTGGAGAAGGTCGTGGTAAGTGTTTGCCCATTCAAAAGTACAGTTGCACCATCAACGAATCCCGTACCTATCACCGTAAGTGTTCCAGCAAGATTGCGCGTGAGAGTGCCACCACCGCCGTTTCCTTGCGCTGCACTAACCGTTGGCATAGGCGGAACAACGGGGAACGTCGTTGTTGCCGTACCACCACCTTGATTGTTTAGCTGTGGATTCGTCACGCTCACGGTCGCGTTTTTTGCACTCGTGATGGCAGCGACGCTCACACGAAGCAAGACGGAACTAACGACGGTTACACTTGCGGGCGCGAAGGTTTGCCCGTCCACCGTCACCGATGTTGCACCACTCACAAAGCCCGTTCCTTGCACATCCAGCGTAAACGGCGCATAGACCGTGGCAGGATTGGGCGAGAGGCTTGAAATCGTCGGCGCAGGATTCAGAATCGTAAACGGTACGGAGGTTGTGGATTCGCCGCCGCCTTGTCCGCTTCCGTTTGCGGCGTTAATGACCGTGAGCGTATAGTTTCCTGCCAAAAGAACCACGTCCGCCGGAATGATACCGCTGACGGTGCTGCTGTTGCCAAATGTCGGGCTGTTCAAGTCACGAACAATTCCAGTCTGCACGTTACGAATAACAAGACGCAAGCCCGCTTGCGTGAATTTTGAACCCGTAATGACGACTGGCACAGCGCCCGCGCCTGCGGTCGCTGTGTTGGGTGTAACACTCGTCACAATCGGCACGGGTGGAATAATCATGAGTGTGCTTGTTGCCGAAGGTCCACCATTTGCATCGGCAGCATCTTGATTTTGCACCCGAATCGTGACCGCACCAAGTTCCGTGAGGAGCGAAGCGGGAATAGTTACTTGAAGCTGTGTTGCTGTGGGATTCGGGAGCAACGTAAGCGGTGTTTCCACACCATTTTTCACCCACACGACCCGTGAACGGGTAAGGGAAAATTTCGCACCCGTAATGGTCAGTGTTTGTGCGTTATCAAAAGCAGGAATCGTGAGCGGTGCAAGGCTGGTAATCTCCGGTGTTGGGTGGATGACGCGGACGCTTTGGACGGCAGATGTTTGTACATCCGCTCCGAAAGTGTTGCGTACTTCAAAATCCACTGTGCCGATGTCGGGCAGCAAAGAAGCGGGAACCGTGACGGTGATACTGCTTGGTGTTACCGTCGCACCAGCAAGGGCAATGCCTCCGGCAAACACTTGTGTTACCGTCGCATTAAAAAACTTGCTTCCGGTGATGGTAATTTGCCCACTTTGCGTTGCAACAAGTGGCTGTGGCATAAGAGTTGTGAGGACGGGAGCCACGTTTTTGATAGTAAGCGGTAGCGTTCCACTCACTTGATTTCCCGGATTCTCAGCACGGAGTTGCGCTATTTCCGGCGCGGGAAATGTGCCGACAGGAAAATTGAGTGTGAGCAAGCTACTGCTTCGGCTGGTGATAAATGCCGACAAATCACGCGCTCCGGCAAAAACGCTCGTGCGCGAGGTGAAGCCTGTTCCGACAATAGTGATGGTGCTTGCAGCACCGCCGCTTGCAGGGGAAGCATCCAGTTCGTTTGGTGTCAAGCTCGTGAGTGCGGGAAGCGGAAACAGCACGGGAATAGTATGCGTAATGGCAGATTGCCCGTAGGTAGTCGGTTCGGAAAGCGTGATGGTGTACGACGACGGAGCATTTACGCCCGGGATATTCACACCAAAACTGATACCGTTATCACTGACACTGAGCGCGGGCGCTCCGGCGAGATTGGGAGCATTGACAACAGTAGCACCTGTACGGAATGTACCCGCAAGTGAAATGGTTTTTTGCTCTTCCACGAAAATTGTTGCGGGCGAAGAGGAGGAAACGGCGAGAGGCGGCACAACCACTACTTGCAGCGTTGATGCCGATTGTTGCCCGTCAGCATTGATGACTTGGAGCGTGTATGTGCCTGCTGCAACGGATACGGGAAGCTGCACCGTGAGCGAGGAAGCCGTGCGCGATGTCACCGACCACAAACCATTTTGCCCATTCACCGAAACAATTGCTCCACCCGCCGAGCCATCCAACGCAGTGGTCGAAAAACTTGAGCCATTCAGGGTAATAACGCCCGTTGCTCCGGCGACTACGCGCAAAGCACCGCTTGGTAATGTTACCGATGAAAGAACGGGAGCGGGCGGTACGGCAATAGTGAACGGCAGACGTACTGACGGGTAGGTGACTTCACCAATGCGATTACGAACTTCAGCGTAATACAAGCCGCTTGCGGGAGCAGTAAAGTTGACGGTTATCATCGCACCGGAGTTTCCTGTTTGCACGAAAGGAAAACTGACAGGTTGTCCGCTCGCGTTGTAAAAAGTGACGAAGGCATTATTCAGGAAAAAGTTGGAGCCGCTTAGTGTTAGTGTTGTTGTCTGTCCGGTGTATGCGCCAGTGGGCGCAAGGGAAAGGCTGTTGAGGACGGGCACGGCAGGGTCAACGATAAATGATTGTGCTTCGGAGACATAGCCGCCCGTGCAGGCTCCATCTTCCCGAATGCCAAAGGCGCGGATTGAATATGTACCCGGCGTTTGCATAAATCCTGCCGGAATAAGTGCTGAACCGTTGACAAAGCCGGTCGTATTTTGGTTGAACGAGGTCGTAATATCTATCCACGATGAAGGAGCGCCGGGGGCAGCCATCTCTATCCGAAAATCAGTAAGCGTTACCTGTGAACTTATGGAAAAGGTTACTGCAAGTGCGCTTGGTTGTTCCGGCGCACGGGGAGGAGTGAGATTGAGATTGGCACCAAGCGGATTACAGGCGGGCAAACCATAGCCGCTAACGCCGCCACCCGATGAACCGCCGCTTGTGCCGCCACTGCCAACACCAATTCCACCGCCGCCACAGGTTAAGCCGTCATTACCATCACAAGTAACAAGCTGAAGGATGGCACTTCCTTTTGAAGCGGCTACGGCTGAAAACGTTGATGAGCGCCGAACGATAGGTTTTGGTGGAAGCATGATGATGGTATTAACATCCTGCGTGGCAATGGGCATAAGGCTCCATGTTTGCCCGTTATTATGCGATACGGCAATACCGTTATAGACTGCGCCGACGATGGTTGAACCGTATCGGGCAAGGGCTTCAACGCCTCGCGCGTTTACTCCTGCTTGTCCATTATTACCAGCACTGACAACTTTTGTCCATGTAGTGCCTGAGCGCGACTGCTCAGGATTTTGTGTTTGATACAAATTTCCTTCGGAAGAGCCAGCATACACCGTTGCACCATAGACCGCCAAGGTGCGGAAGGTTTTTTCAACGGTAGAGCCGGGAACAATATCGGTGAATGTCCATGTTGCTCCGTTATCACTAGAGCGATAAATACCGTCATTCCACACGGCAGCGAACAGCGTGTTTCCAAGTAATGCGAGTGTCCGCACGGTTTTGCCGGAAAGTGTTCCTGCGGTGCTTAGTTCGGTTTGTGTCCATGTTGCACCGCCGTCATTTGAGCGATACACTCCGCGTGTAGTTGCTGCAAAGAGTCTTCCTCCAGCAGTTTGAAGGGAATAGGTCGGTAAGCCGCGCTGTTGGACAGTTGCTTGTGTTGAACCTGAGCCGGAGCCTTGATTTGACACAGGATAGGTGCGTGTTTGCCATGCTGCTCCTACCGAAGCACGTGTTTGTATGCCTTTGTCGGTTGCTGCAATGATACTACCGCCAATAACAACAGCATCATAGACATCATCATTCGGAAGTCCGAGGTTGCCCCATGTTTGTCCGGTATCGAGCGATTGATATAAGCCCTTATTGGTAGCAGCAAGGATGCCCATAACATTTTTACCGCTTGCTTGCGTGGCGGTGGTCGTGAGCAAATATATTTTGTGATTAGCAAGCGCTGTCCAGCGTGGTTGCACGGTGGCGGTAGTCGCCAAACGAAGTGCGGAGGATTGAGCAAAGAGACTCGTTGCACCTAAAAGCAACAGGAGACTAAGGTACAAACGACGAAAGAAAACGGTCATAAAAACAATGTGAACAAATGAAAAAATGAGATTAGTTGATTGTTAAGGGTCATTCCAGCCGAACAGGAACCATAGGAAGTCTACATCATCACTATAGGGCTTTCCACCGAAATTAATCCAACGCAAAATTATTCCCCTTTCTGCCCCGAAGCAAGCTCCTTTGTGTGAATCGATATTCCTTTGTGTGAGCCTCCTCACTTTTATTCGAGTTTTTTTTCAAACTCTTGTTTTCTAAGAAAAGTATTTTACGTAAGTTCATGCGTTCCTCTCCCAAAAAGCGTTTATTCGACTATACCTAAAAGTCTGCGTCTCATTTTTTCGCTCCTATCAAGGATTGTTCTATGCCCGAAGTCTCATCCGAACCAGCGGTCTTCCATGCACCCGTTCGTGCCGTTACTGTGGAGGATAGCAAACGAATACGCGAACTCGTTGCCCTCAACGTTGAACGCTATTTCACCGGACGTATTCATATCGTCGGCGAAGGCGTTGATGTGAAGGATAGTGTGCTGCTTATCCGCAACCTCCGACCACAACTACTCTTCCTCGACATTGAACTTGTTAACGGAACAGGCTTTGACATTTTGGATATTCTGGCAGACGAGTGCGAAGAAATGTCTATCGTGGTGATTAGCACCCACGAAAAATATCTGAAACAAGCCGTGAGCTACGGCATTGTGGATTTCATCAGCAAACCCATTCTGGCAGCGGAGTTCCAACGCAGTTTAGAGCGGTGCATCAAGAAAATCTACGCTCGCCAAGCAGCAGACGTGCGCCTTCTGGAAAATGCTCGTGCTCGCTGGGAAGCGAACCCCTATCAAGACACTCGGTCGCTCTTGGCAAAAGCCGTGCACGGTCATCGGGCAGTGATCACCATACGCCACGCAGGAGTGAAGGAAAAAACAGAAGAAATCGTGATTCACGACATCACTCATTGTCAAGCTGAGGGAGGCTACACGCACATTTATCAGGAGAACAAATCGTTTCCGGTTACCGATTCCAAGCCACTGGCTCGGTACGAAGAAAAACTCACGGAGTATGGTTTTCTACGGATTTCACGGTCGCTTGTGGTGAACCCTGAGCATTGTCGCCTGCTCCATGAGGGAAAGGACGACATCACGGCTATCCTTCCGAATGGCACAGCGCATCCGGCAGAGGGAAAACACAAAGAACCACTACTGGCGTATTTGCGGCGCTTCAAAGAAAAATAGTGCTTCTATGCGCGAATTGTCATTGAGGGGAGAAATGCAAGCGTTCCAATAAAAACTCGAATAAAAGTCAGAGCACTCACACAACGGTTTTCCTGCTCACACAACGGGGCTTGACTTTGAGGGGATGTGGGATGTATGTTGCAGGTGCGTTGTAGTGAGTTATATCCTACCACTGCGAAATACTTTCTCCATCTTGCAGAAATACGCGATGAGTAAATTTACCTCTATGCTCGTGGTCTCGCCGCTTGCTGATGGCAAAACGTGGCTTCTCTATTCCGATTTTGGTTATGATATTGGCACAGAAGGCAGTGGCGACAGGATTGACGTTGAACTCGGCTTCAAAACAGATTTTGCCAGTGTGCCTCGTCCGCTTTGGTGGTGGCTTTCGCCGTGGGGTAAACATGGTAACGCGGCTGTTATCCACGACTATTTGTATTGGACACAAACCCGAACCCGGAAAGAAGCCGATGATATTTTTTTTGAGGCAATGACCGTCTTGGAGGTGCACTGGTTTGATAAACGTCTGATGTATTGGGCGGTACGGATTTTTGGTGCGTTGGCATGGGCGGCGAACAAGCGCAAACAAGAAGCAGGATACGATAAAGTTGCCACGCAGATGCCGACGAAATCCGTGCAACTGCCGAAGGAGTTGTAAATCAGGCGGCGGTGGATGGGGTGAGGAGGAGGTGAAACAAAATGAATTTCCAACCTATTCAGAAAAATATATGAGTTCTAATCAATATCTGGCAAGCGTAATTAAGAAATATCAAGTGGATTCTGGAAAAGCATTTACTTATTACAACTTTTTCTTGCCCCAAATCCAAGAGTGGGCTGGAAGTGATTTACGTGATGTAAAAATTTCCGGTTCATCAGCAAAGGGTACTGCTATTCGGAATGGAACTGACGTTGATATTTTCATTTCAATTACTTCTGCAACAGCGCATACGCTTGGAAATATTTACGAAACCCTCTTTAATTACATGGATGCAAAGGGATTTAAAGTACGAAAGCAAAATGTATCACTAGGAATTACGTACAACAATGATAAAATTGACCTCGTGCCTGCAAGAAGAATTGACCAATATGGGCGTGAACATAATCTTTACGTCCGCAAATTAGGTACTTGGAGACAAACAAATATAGACGCTCATATTTCAAAAGTCCAAGGATCAAACCGTATTAATGAAATTCGGCTGACAAAGATATGGCGAGATTTGAACAATTTAGATTTCCCCTCGTTTTACTTAGAACTTATCGTTATTGAGGCTTTATCGGGTAAACTTTACAATGATTTAGCAAACAATTTTTTGACAGTGCTTCAATATCTAGCAAGTTCATTTCCTTCACGTCTAGTAATAGATCCGGCTAATTCTGCAAACAGAATTTCTGACTTATTATCGGATTCGGAAAAGAAAAAAATCGCCTCTGCTGCTCAAGTCTCTTTAGCAAAAGACACTTGGCAAAAAATTGTTTGGTAATTGTTTACCTAATGTAATAGTCCAATTTTTTAACCCATGTTCTAAAAATTTATGTCGAAATTTCAAGCTATTATCTTCACTCAAGACAACACATTCAAAGACTACATCAGCAATCAGTTGATTCTGAAAACAACCATCAACTTTTTAGGTGTTGCAAACGACGAACGTAACTTCCAAAATCTCTTAGATACACATGAAAATATTGATTTAGTTATTTCGGATTGTAGAGAGTACGTACTTGATACTGCTACTACTTTGACCAAGTTTCTTGATAATACCCAAATCTCAAGTATTATCATACACGATGATAACAGCGCAAAAAGCAGCAAAATTCAAGAATTATCCGAAGCTAATATGCCTGCCGACAAACAAGTATCATTTAATAATATTGTTACGACCATCAAAAAGTTTTTTGAAGATAAATGAACAATATAGACATCAAACTCCTTTTTGCTGGGCTACAAGAGCAGATGATTGCACAATTAAGTACCAACAGACAATTTATCACCCATCCGGGTTCAAAGGGTGATGCTTTGGAAAATGCGTGGATTGAGTGGCTACAAAAATATTTGCCCAATAGATATAGTGTAGATAAAGCCATTGTGATTGACCATGAAGGAAATACAAGTCAGCAAATAGATATTGTTATTTACGATAACTGGTTCACACCATTTATTTTTTCTCAAAATGGCTTTCATTATATACCCGCAGAAGGTGTTTATGCTGTATTTGAAGTAAAACCGGATTTAAAGGGTACAGTTGAATCTGGCAAATCATATTTTGAGTATGCTGCCGAAAAGATAGAAAGTGTGAGAAAGCTAAAACGGACTTCTACAACTATGATTAACTCCGGTCAATTAGTAAAAGCGAGACCATTTACAAAAATTATTGGTGGTATTCTCGCAAGTACAAATACATACAAGAAAAATGACACCATAGAAAATCATCTAAAGAAATTACAAGGTTTCCAAGGATTAGATTTAGGTTGTGCGGCTGATTATGGCAGTTTTTTTGTTGATTATGAAGGTGAAGAAGATGAGCATACAAAAGATTTTGGGCAGCGATATGAAGACTATTATACCAAAAGAACGTTTAAGGATTTGCAGTTTAGCAAACCTGAAAACTCTTTGGTCACATTTTTTATGCAATTAACTCGATATTTACAGCAGGCAATCGGTACTGTACCCGCAATAGATTTGCAAGCCTATTTAGACAAAATCGGCGAAACGATTGATAAGGAGTTATGATACGTTGTCCAGAAAAACCCAACAGATTCCCCGTTACATCTGGCACTAATCCTTTCTTGATATTGCATAGCCAACCCCCACCCAACACTAACAGCACAAGACAATGACCCGCACCGAAATCGAAAAAAAAGTTGAGAGCAACGTCAACGGGCTGGTGGCGCACATTCGGGCATCCTCTTCCAAATGCCAAACCGAAGAGGCTGCCAAACACGCCCTTGTGCTTCCCTTTCTGCAATTCGTTTTGGGCTGGGATATTTTCAATCCGCTTGAGGTCATTCCCGAATTTACTGCCGACACGGGCATCAAACGAGGGGAAAAGGTTGATTATGCGGTGATGAAAAAAGGGAAAATTGCCTTCATCATTGAGTGCAAGATGCCGGGTGCAAAACTTGAAAGCGCACACGCTTCGCAGCTCTATCGCTACTTCGGAACGCTGCTGCCATGCCGGATTGCGATTCTGACCGATGGCGTGCGGTATCTCTTCTACACCGACACCGAAAATCCGAACGTGCTGGACAGCGCACCATTTTTCACGGTTGATTTCACCAAGCCGGAGACGATTATGATTGAGGAACTATCACAGTTTACCCGTGAGACCTTCGATGTGGACGACGTAACCCGCACTGCTACCCAACTCATGCACACCGAAAACATCAAAGCATATCTCGTCCGGCAAATGGACAGTCCCAGCGACGAGTTCGTGAAACTGCTCATCAATGCCTCGGATGCGAACGCAAAGTTCACCGCCAAGAACGCCGACATCATGCGCTCCATCGTGAAAAAAGCATTGGAGAACGTGGTGCAAAATCGCGTTCACCAAACTCTCAAAACAGCACAACTGGCAGGTTTGCAGAATGGCATTGCTTCGGAGAACGGGCAAGCGGGCGGAGGCAAAGAAATTGTAACGACGGTCGAGGAATGGGAAGGGTTCTACACGGTGCGGACACTCTTGCACGACATCGTGAAGCCCGAACGAGTGCAGTTCAAAGACACGGTGTCGTACTTCAATGTTCTGCTTGACGGCAATCCTCGCCAACAGATATGCCGTTTCTATTTCAACAATCCCCGAAAGTTCTTGGGCTTGTTTTCCGAGAAAGGCGAAGTGAAAAAAGAGATTGGCGGCATCGCCGACTTGTACCTCCACAAGCGAGATTTTGCGGCGGCGGTGCAGATGTATGTCAAAAAAACTGAGAGTGTAAATTGTTTTGTGTAAACTTCCCTCACCCAACCCTCTCCCAGAGGG